>JBFHJC010000029.1:0-22757 GCA_041596155.1 Ilumatobacter sp.
CACGATCGGCGACGCACGGATGCTCGACGACGGCACGATCCTCTACGAGATGAACGACACGGTCGCCCGCCGCATCGACCTGCGCGGCAACGTGCTCGACGAGTGGGCGAGCGATCTCATCACCGGTCGGTTGAAGCTCGACGCCGAGGGCCGCCAGGTCGCCGCCGACGACGCCGTCGTCGTGGCGACCGACTCGATGCACCACGAGCAGCTCGTGCTCCCCGACGGGAACCACGCGACGCTGAGCACCGAGCTCCGGGTCATCGACGGCTTCGCCGAACCGCAGTGCGGTGAGGACCCGGCCACGTTCGACGGCGAGTACCACCTCATCGGGGACGTCGTCGTGATCTACGACCCGGCCACCGGCGCCGTCGTCGACGAGTTCACGATGTTCGACTACCTCGACCCGCTCACCGACCCCGACGCGTTCTACGTCTGCGGCCTCCCGTTCGACTTCGTGTTCCCGAACTGGCTCTACCGCGACGTCGACGACCGGCGGCTCGACTGGACCCACGCCAACGCGATCGACGTCGACGAACCGAACAACGCGCTGATCGTCTCGGTCCGGCACCTGGACGCGCTCATAGCCTTGCGTTGGAAGGACGACGCGGACGGCCGGGCGGGCGAGCTGCTGTGGACGAGCGGGCCGATCGGCGACCTCGAGCTGCTGTCGGGCGACTGGCACCACCACCAGCACGCACCCGAAGTCCAAGACGACGGCACGATCCTCGTGTACGACAACGGCAACCGCCGGCCCGGCTTCGGCGGACCCGACGCACCGCTGTACAGCCGCGCCGTGCTCTACGACATCGACCCCGAGGCGGGCACCGCCGCGCAGCTGTGGGAGTACCGCAGCACACACGAAGGCGCTCTGCTGTTCTCGCCGTTCGTCGGCGACGCCGACCGGCTCGCCAACGGCAACGTGCTCGTGACCGACGGCGGCGTCAACGGCACGGTCGGCGATCTGACCCTGTCGGCTCAGATCGTCGAGGTCGTGCCCGCGGGCCCCGCCGGCGGCGACGTCGTGTTCCGGCTCGAGGTCGATGGCGGCCCCGGCTGGGTCGTCTACCGCGCCGAGCGGATCGCATCGATCTACGGCTGACGGGCCGGCTGTCACAGTTCGGCGGCGCCGCTCGATGCGCTATGAATGACGCGTGACCAAGTTGCCGTCAACCCGCCCGTCGCGTGCCGTGATCGAACCGATCGCGCCGGTGGTCGACGGCGGCCGCTACCCAGCCAAGGCGGCGCTCGGCGAGCCGGTCGCCGTCGTCGCCGACGTGTTCGGCGAGGGCCACGACGCCGTCGACGGCGCCGTGCGCTGGCGGCCGGTCCCGGCCGGCGGCCGGGCTGGACGCTGGACCGAGGTCCCCCTGGAGGCGGGGGTGAACGATCGCTGGACCGCGACGTTCCTGCCGGCCAAGCTCGGCCGCCACGAGTACGAGGTCGTCGCGTGGTCGGCACGGGCCGAAACGTGGCGACGCGGCACGGTCAAGAAGGTCGCCGCCGACGTCGACGTGACCGTCGAGCTGCGCGGCGGGGTGAAGATGATCGAAGCGATCCTCGACGATCTGCCGAAGGCGGCGGGCGAGGACGACGAGAACCGGTTGACGTCATTGCTCGACGAGCTGCGCGCCGGCGACACGTCGGGCCTCGACGACGACGGGTGGCGCGACGTCTTCTGGCGGTGCGAACCCCGCGATCCGATCGCCACGAGCGCCCGGTTCGCCGTCGACGTCGATCCCGAACGTGGCCGGTTCAGCGCGTGGTACGAGTTCTTCCCACGGTCGACGATCGCGCCGGCGACCGGTCACGGCACGCTGCGCGACGCCATCGACCGACTCGACCATGTCGCGGCGATGGGCTTCGACGTGTTGTACCTGCCGCCGATCCACCCGATCGGCGTCGTGAACCGCAAGGGCGCCAACAACGCCGTGACGGCCGGGCCCGACGACGTCGGCAGCCCGTGGGGCATCGCCGACCACACCGCCGTCCATCCCGACCTCGGCACCCTCGACGACGTCGTGGCACTGGGCGAAGCGTGCCGCGAACGCGGCCTCGAGCTGGCGCTCGACATCGCCTTCCAGTGCACGCCCGACCACCCCTGGGTGACCGAGCACCCCGAATGGTTCGCGAAGCGGGCCGACGGCACGATCCAGTACGCCGAGAACCCGCCCAAGAAGTACCAGGACATCTTCCCGCTCGACTTCGAGACCGACGACTGGCAGGCGCTGTGGACCGCGCTCGCTGACGTCTTCCGCTTCTGGATCGACCGCGGCGTCACGATCTTCCGGGTCGACAACCCACACACCAAGGCGTTCCCGTTCTGGGAGTGGTGCATCGCGACGCTGCGCGCCGAGCACCCCGAGACGATCTTCCTCGCGGAGGCGTTCACGCGGCCCCGCGTCATGGAGCGGCTCGCCAAGCTCGGCTACAACCAGTCGTACACGTACTTCGCCTGGCGCCAGTCGTCGCACGAGCTGCGCGAGTACTTCACCGACCTGGCGACGCGAACCGTCGACTACTTCCGACCGAACGCGTGGCCGAACACGCCCGACATCCTCACCGAACAGCTCCAGCACGGCGGCCGGGCGATGTTCGTCAACCGGGCGATCCTCGCCGCGACCCTGTCGGCGAACTGGGGGATCTACGGGCCGGCGTTCGAGCTGATGGAGCACCGGGCGATCGCGCCCGGGTCCGAGGAGTACCTCGACAGCGAGAAGTACCAGCTCCGGCAGTGGCAACTCGATCGACCCGATTCGCTGGCGCCGCTGCTCACCCGCCTCAACGCGATCCGCCGGTCGCAACCCGCGCTGCAGCACCTCCGGACGCTGCGGTTCCACGACACCGACTCGCCGGGACTGCTCTGCTACTCGAAGACCGACCCGCTGGGGGTCGGCGATCCGATCCTGGTGGTCGTCAACATCGATGCGAGGCAGCGCCACGCCGGCAACGTGCACGTCGACCCCACCTCGTTCGGGATCGGGCTCGACGACGACGACGAGTTCGACCTCCACGACCTGCTCGGCGGCGGCTCGTACCGCTGGCGCGGCTGGCACAACTACGTCGAGCTGACGCCCGGACGCGGCGCCGCCCACGTGTTCGCGGTGCACCGCATCGACGCCGGCCGCGACCCGGACGAAGTCGAAGAGCTGGGCCACGCATGAGCGCGCAACGTCAAGCGACGAGGGCAGCGCCAGCGACGAGTCGCACGCGGCGCGAGTCGAAAGCGCAGCGGACGACGAGCCCGCCATCGAGATGGTTCGTCGACGCAGTCATCTACGAACTGCACGTGCGGGCGTACGCCGACTCGAACGGCGACGGCATCGGCGACTTCGACGGCCTGACGTCGAAGCTCGACTACCTCGCCGACCTCGGCGTGACCGCGATCTGGATGCTGCCGTTCTACCCATCGCCTCTCCGCGACGACGGCTACGACATCGCCGACTACCGCATCGTCAACCCCGACTACGGCACGATGCGATCGTTCAAGCGCTTCTTGAAGGCCGCCCACGAACGCGACCTCAAGGTGATCACCGAGCTCGTCATCAATCACACGAGCGACCAGCACCCCTGGTTCCAGCGCGCGCGGCGCGCCCCGTCCGGTTCGCCCGAACGGGACTTCTACGTCTGGAGCGACGACCCGACGCGGTGGTCGGACGCCCGCATCATCTTCCAGGACTTCGAGGGTTCGAACTGGACGTGGGACCCGGTCGCCGGTCAGTACTTCTGGCACCGCTTCTACTCGCACCAGCCCGACCTGAACTTCGACAACCCGGCCGTTCGCGACGCCGTCAAGGAGCTGCTCGACTACTGGCTCGATCTCGGCGTCGACGGCCTCCGCCTCGACGCGATCCCCTACCTCTACGAGCGGGACGGCACGAACTGCGAGAACCTGCCCGAAACGCATGGGTTCCTGAAGGAGCTGCGCGCCCACATGGACGCGCGGTACGACGACCGGATGTTCCTCGCCGAGGCCAACCAGTGGCCGGAGGACGCGGTCGCGTACTTCGGCGACGGCGACGAGTGCCAGATGAACTTCCACTTCCCGCTCATGCCGCGGATGTTCATGGCCGTCCAGATGGAGCACCGCACGCCGATCGTCGACATCCTCGACCAGACCCCCGCCCCGCCGCCCGGCTGCCAGTGGGCGACGTTCCTGCGCAACCACGACGAGCTGACCTTGGAGATGGTCACCGACGAGGAGCGCCAACTCATGCTGCGCGCCTACGCCCGCGACCACGAGATGCGGATCAACCTCGGCATCCGGCGCCGCCTCGCCCCGCTGCTCGGCAACGACCGACGCAAGATCGAGCTCCTGAACGGGCTGCTGTTCTCGCTGCCGGGGACGCCGGTGCTCTACTACGGCGACGAGATCGGGATGGGCGACAACGTCTACCTCGGCGACCGCGACGGGGTCCGCACTCCGATGCAATGGTCGGCCGATCGCAACGCCGGCTTCTCGGCGTCGAACCCCCACCGCCTGTACCTGCCGCTGATCACCGAGCAGGGGTACCACTACGAGAGCGTCAACGTCGAGCGTCAGACCGACGATCCGACGTCGCTCCTGTCGTGGATGCGCCAGCTGATCGCACTGCGCAAACGGCACCCGGTGCTGGCCACCGGTGAGATCCGGTTCCTCGACCCGGAGAATCCCCACGTCCTGGCCTTCCTCCGGCTCCCGGCGGATGAGGAGCGCCGTGACGAACCGTTCCTGTGCGTGGCGAACCTGTCGCGGCTCGCCCAGCACGTCGAGCTCGACCTGCGGGAGTTCGCGACGAGGGTGCCGGTCGAGGCGTTCGGCCAGACCCGGTTCGCACCCGTCAGCGACTCGCCGTACCACCTCACCCTCGCGCCGTACGGGTTCTTCTGGTTCTCGCTGGCGGCGCCGCGAAGCGTCGCCGAGCCGTTCGAGCCGGCCTCGCTCCACGGCACGTGGAGCGAGGTGCTCCGGCGACGTACCGCGCTCGCACGTGCGGTGGCGCGATGGCTGCCGGGGCGCCGCTGGTACCTCGGCAAGGAGCAGACGATCCGGCAGGCGAGCATCGACGAGGTGGTCGCGTTGCCGAGCGCCGCCGACGACGTCGCCCTGCTGATCGTGCGGGTCGCGTTCACGGAAGGCGACGACCACCGCTACGCCGTGCCGGTCGCGCGCATCCCGGCGGCGCGCGTCACCAGCGAGCGGGAAGCGGCGGTGATCGCCCGTCTCGACGGCGGCGCGATGCTCGTCGACGCGATGGCGGTCGCCGACACGGCCTACGCCGTCGTGCACGCCGCGCTCCGCAAGCGAACCCTGAGGGCGCAGCACGGATCGGTGTCGGGGCGGCCTCGCCGCAGCGGCCTCATCCAGCTCGCCGGCTCGGTTCGCGACGTGCACCCGGTGGGCGTCGAGCAGTCGAACTCGTCGGTGATCCTCGGCCAGCGACTGATCGCCAAGCTCGTCCGCCGTGTCGAGCCGGGCCAGAACCCCGATGTCGAGCTGCCCGCGCACTTGGCCGCCCGCGGGTTCGGGAACGTGCCGGGCGTCGCCGCAACGCTCGAGGTCGACATCGTCGGCGAACCCGAGCCGGTCGACGTCGTCATCGTCCACGACGCCGTGTCGAACGAGGGCGACCTGTGGGCGTGGATGCTCGACGAGCTGGCGATGTCGATCGAGCAGCACGACGGTCTCGCGGGGGCCACGGACACGACCACCTGGTTGGCCGAGCTCCTCGGCCGACGCACCGCCGAGCTCCACCGCGGGCTCGCCGACGACGACGGTGACCTCGCGCCGCTTCCGTTCACGCTGCTCTGGCAACGCGGGCTGTTGCAGACGCTCCGCAACGGCGTGCGGGCGACGCAGCGCGTGCTCCGCCGCGCGGGCATCGACGACTCCCTGACGGCGGTGCTCGACCGTCCGGTCGACGACCTGTTGGCGCGGTTCGAACCCCTGCGCACGCGCAAGCTCGACGCCCGGCGCATCCGCGTCCACGGTGATCTCCATCTGGGACAGGTGCTGTGGAACGGGTCGGACGTGACGTTCATCGACTTCGAGGGTGAACCCACGCGGCCGATGGGCGAGCGCCGCTTGATGAGATCTCCCCTCACCGACCTCGCAGGTTTGCTGCGCTCGATCGACTACGCCGGCCGACACGCCGTGGAGCACGCTGTGGCGCGGGGGCTCGCGACCCCGTCCGCCGAGCTCGACGCCGACCGCGCCGCGTGGACGGCCGCCACCGCGACGGCGTGCGCAACGACGTACCGGACGGAGATCGAGTCGGCCGAGCTCATCCCGGCCGATCCGGCGGACGTCGACCTGTTGCTGGGGGTCTACCTGCTCGACAAGGCGCTCTACGAGGTGCGCTACGAGCTGGCCAGCCGACCCGACTGGGTGCGCTGGCCGCTGGCGGCGGTCGGCGAGATGATCGACGGACGGAAGGAGACGACGACATGAGCGGCGACCGGATCGACGATGTCGACCTGTTCTTGTTCGGCGAGGGGACGCATCGCCGCCTGTACGAGCAGCTCGGTGCTCAGCCCGGTGAGGACGGCACCCGGTTCGCGGTGTGGGCGCCCGCCGCGCGCGAGGTGCACGTCGTGTCCGACGTCGACGGCTGGGCGGGTGAGCATCCGCTCGACCCGCAGGGCTCGTCGGGCATCTGGGCCGGTCGCGTACCGGGCGCCGGCGTGGGTACCAGCTACCGGTATCGGGTCACGTCGCCGACGGGTGACCGCGTCGACAAGTCCGATCCGGTGGGCGCCGCCCACCACATGCCACCGTCGGCCGATTCGTACGTGGCCGACCTCGCCTACGAGTGGGGCGACGGGGAGTGGATGGCCGGCCGCGCCGTCCGTCACGCGCTCGACGCGCCGATGTCGATCTACGAGGTGCACCTCGGCTCGTGGGGTCGCACGGTCACCGACGGCCAGCGGTTCCCGAACTATCGCGAGCTCGCCGACCCGCTGGCCGACCACTGCATCGCCCACGGCTTCACCCACGTCGAGCTGCTCCCGATCATGGAGCACCCGTTCTACGGATCGTGGGGTTACCAGACCACCGGCTACTTCGCGCCGACGGCGCGCTACGGCTCGCCGACCGACCTCATGGCGATGATCGACCGGCTCCACCAGCGCGGCGTCGGCGTGCTGCTCGACTGGGTGCCCTCGCACTTCCCCACCGACGCCCACGGGCTGGCCGAGTTCGACGGCACCCACCTGTACGAGCACGCAGACCCGCGCCAGGGCTTCCACCCCGACTGGAGCTCGGCGATCTTCAACTACGGCCGCAACGAGGTGCGCGCGTTCCTGGTGTCGAGCGCCATGTGCTGGCTCGACAGGTATCACGTGGACGGGCTGCGCGTCGACGCCGTCGCATCGATGCTGTACCTCGACTACTCGCGCGCCGAGGGCGAGTGGATCCCGAACCAGTACGGCGGTCGCGAGAACCTCGAGGCGATCGACTTCCTCCGCCAGCTCAACGAGGCGGTGTTCGGCGAGTTCCCCGACATCGTGACCCACGCGGAGGAGTCGACCGCCTGGCCTGGCGTCAGCCGCCCGACGTACCTCGGCGGTCTCGGCTTCGGCGGCAAGTGGGACATGGGCTGGATGCACGACACGCTGCAGTACCTTCAGCGCGAGCCCATCCACCGCAACTGGCACCACGGCGAGATCACGTTCCGCTCGGTCTACATGGGCAGCGAGAACTACGTGCTCCCGCTCAGCCACGACGAGGTCGTGCACGGCAAGGGATCGCTGCTCGCCAAGATGCCCGGCGACGACTGGCAGAAGTTCGCCAACCTCCGACTGATGTTCGCGATGCAGTGGTTCCAGCCGGGCAAGAAGCTGCTGTTCATGGGAGGGGAGCTGGCCACGTGGTCGGAGTGGAACCACGAGTCGACGCTCGACTGGGGTCTGCACGACGCGCCGATGCACGAGGGTGTTCGCCGCTTGGTGGCCGACCTGAACCGCTTGTACCTCGACGAGCCGGCGATGCATCGGGGCGACGTCCCGCTCGGCGGTCACGGCCCCGGCATGCGATGGGTCGAGGCCCACGACAGCGCCAACAGTGTTTTCGCCTGGCTGCGGGTCGACCCGACCGGCGAGGCGCGGCCCGTGCTGGTGGTGTTGAACGCGACGCCGGCACCGCGCCGCCACTACCGGCTGGGCGTCCCGGTGGCCGGACGGTGGACCGAGCTGCTCAACACGGACGCCGCCGAGTACGGCGGCAGCGGCGTTGGCAACTTCGGCGGTGTCGACACCGCCCCGCTCGACTCGCACGATCAGCACCAATCGGTGGTGCTCGACCTGCCGCCGCTCGGCGCGGTCGCGTTCGCGCCCGAGGGGTAGCGTCGCCAGGCGTGGCGGCACGACTCACCGATCTCTCCCGCTCGATCGCCGGCCGCGTCGCGATCGTCACCGGCGCCGCGGGCGGGATGGGACGAGCGACGGCTCATCTGTTCGCCGACGAGGGCGCGATGGTGGTGGTCGCCGACCTCGGCGCCGACCGGTGCGCGTCGGTTGCGGCCGAGATCGCCGACGTTCATGGAGGCGACGTCGTGCTGGCGGTGCCCTGCGACGTGGCCGACGCCGATCAGCTCCGTCACCTCGTCGGCGCGACGGTCGGTCGCTTCGGCCGGCTCGACATCGTGGTCAACAACGCCGGGATCGCGCTGCCCAGCTCGCTGCGCCCTGACATCGACGACGACGAGACGTTCGACGAGAACTGGACGACGACGCTCGGCGTGAACCTCACGGCTCACGCCCGGCTGGTGCGGATGGCGCTCCCCCACCTGCTCGAGTCGGACGCCGCTCGGATCGTGAACATCGCGTCGACGGAGGCGATCGTGACGACGGCGGGCCTTGCCGCCTATGCGGCGACGAAGGCCGGCGTTGTCGGTCTGACGAAGAGCATGGCGGTCGAGCTCGGCCGCCACGGGGTGACGGCGAACTGCATCTGCCCGGGTCCGATCGAGACCGACATGACGGCGGCCATCCCCGACGAGGCCAAGGCCGAGTACGCCCGCCGGCAGGTGCCGCTGCGCCGGTACGGGCAACCCGAGGAGGTGGCACAGATGACGCTGTCGCTGTGCCTGCCGGCGGCGAGCTACGTAAACGGCGCGATCCTCCCCGTCGACGGCGGGATGACGGTTCGCCACACGTGATCCTCGCCCGCGTGCGCGACCGGCTCCGGCCGTGGGCGGCGCCGACGCCATCACCGGGATCGCCGACGGCGCTCGTGATCGGTGCCGGCGCGGCGGGGCTGGCGACCGCAGCGGTGCTCCGACGTCACGGTGTCGACGCTGTCGTGGTCGACCGGCGTGACAGCGTCGGTGGCGCATGGCCGGACCGGTACGACTCGCTGCGCCTGAACACGGTGCGGTGGATGTCCGACCTGCCCGGTCTCCCGATGCCACGTTCGCTCGGGCGGTGGGTCCGCCGCGACGCCGTGACCGATTACCTGCGGCAGTACGCCGATCATCACCGACTCGACGTCCGCCTCGGCGCCGACGTGACCGATGTCGAACCGGACGAGGATCGATGGGCGCTCCGGGTCGGTCGTGCCCGCGAGGTGGTCGAGGGCCTGGTGGTCGCGACCGGGCACTCACAGACGCCGGTCGTGCCCGACTGGCCCGGGGAGTTCGACGGGCGGCTGGTGCACGCTTCCGAGTATCAGCGGCCGTCCGACCACGAGGGCCGGCGCGTGGTCGTCGTCGGTGCGGGAAGCAGCGGCGGCGAGATCTGCGTCGACCTGGCGTCAGCAGGTGTCGACGTGACCTGGTCGGTCCGCACCGCCCCGCGGGTGTTCCCGCGCGAGGTGCGGGGTGTCCCGACCACGCCGTTCGCGCCGCCTGCCGACGCGCTCCCCGACCGCTGGGTCGACCGCGCTGCGCCATGGCTGGAGCGGCGCGTCTACGGCCGCCGCGACTACCTGCCCGAGCCATCCGCTCCGATGATGGAGCTACTCAGCCGCTGCAAGGAGCCGATGACCGCCGACGGGATCGTGGCGGCGGTCCGGAACGGGTCGGTCCGGGTCGTCTGTGCCGTCGAGTCGCTGCGTGCGGGCGGCGTCCGGCTGGCAGACGGTTCTGAGGTCGCGGCCGACGACGTGATCGCCGCGACCGGCTACCGGCCGGGACTCGAAGCGCTGGTGGGCCACCTGGGCGTGCTCGACCGAGCGGGTCGCCCGATCGTGGCGATGTCGCTGCCCGGCCTGGCGTTCGTCGGCTTCCGCATCCCGCTGACCGGCACGCTGTGGGCGATCGCCGACGACGCCCGAGCGGTCGGTCGAGCTGTGGCGAGCCGGCTGGTCCCGAGGGGCTGAGACCGCTGACGACGGATGACGTCCGTTGAACGGTGGCGGCGTTCGTGCCGATCGCGGACCCGTGGCGTTCCTGACGCAGCATGGCCGCAGCCGCTCGTAACGCGACCGGGCCGTCGAACGATCATACGGGTGACGGGAATCCGGTCTGCTCCGCGACCGGCTTCCCACCGGGCCTCCGGCTCGCCGCGGCGGCGGAATGCGGCGACCGGGGGCTCGGGCATCAGCGGCCGACAGCGGACATCGGTCGATCGGCCCGACACATCGGGAGCCGTGTGGTGATGCGGACCACGGTCAGGTGACCTCCCGGACCCGAATCAGCCGAACTCGCTGCCCGACCCCCATGTTTCGCGAGCCGACGACGGTGACAACCGGATCTCATCGTCACGACCATCACGTCGCGCTCCATGACGCAGCCGACCCGACAGAGGTGGTTCGACGTCCTTCGCCCGACGCTGTGTGTCGACCGACACGCGCCGTGCGTCAGCCGAGCAGCGGAGCCGGGTCCGCGATCGGCTCATCCTCGCGGTGGGGAGGGCGACGGGCCCGACCACCGACACAGGAGGATCACATGAACATCACCGTCGAGCCGACGCCACAGCACGCATCCGGCTCCAAGCCCTCGTCGCGATCTCGCTTACGACTGCTGGTGGCTGCGCTCGTCCTCGTGACGACCGTCGCGACGAGTGCGCTCCCGGCCACCGCGTCGCTGATCGGGGGCCAGGGCGGTCCGACACCGTGGCCCGGCTGGGTCAGCGCAACCGCCACGTGCCGTGTCCAGGGAATCAACATCGCCCCCGAGGTCAGCGTCCAGACGGGGTACACCAACGGGCAGTACGTCCAGTGGCGGTTCCACCTCTCGAACAACCGCGGCTACAGCGGCACGTCGGGGTGGTCGGGCCACACGCTGGTGCCCTTCAACAACTACCTCCGGTCGACGCTCGCCGGGGCTGACTTCACGGCGGCGCTCAACACCACCTGGCAGATCAGCGTCCAAGTTCGGTACTGGTACTCGTCGGGTTCCGGATGGACCTACGCCGACACCAAATGGGTCCCGGCCACGTATTGGGTCCCGAGCGGGTGGGGCACCGGGTACACGACCACGGCCTGTTACACCTGACGCCCGGTCAGCCGACGACGATGGGGTGGATCCTCGGGTCCACCCCATCGTCGCGGACGGATGTGCCGGACCGACCCACCCCGTCGGACGGGAGGACGTCGCGCAAGGCGTCAGGGACGAACGGGTGCGCCGAGCGGTGACGCCGACGGCGGTTTGGGGGCCGCTTCCACGACCTCAGTCGTCGCAGCGAGCTCGGTCGGTCGATCGAGCATCGCCTTCGTGGTCGCCCCGGGGAAGTCGTCGCGGCGATACTCGGCGCGAATCACCCGGCTGACCCCGACCAGTGGCGTGAGCACGATCGCGCCGACGACACCCGCAGCGGCGGCACCGGCGAGCGCCGCGAGCAACGTGCCCCACGGTGCGACGTCGATCGCGGCGCCGATGACCGCCGGCTGGATGATGTGGTTCTCGACGAACTGGTAGGCGATGAACGCGACCGTCGCGACCAAGGCGTGGAGCGGGCCGGCGACGAGCGCGAACAAGATCAGGGGCACGCCGCCCATGAAGCCACCGATCTGCGGAACGAAGTTCCACATGAACGCCCAGACCGCGAGCATCGGCGCGACCCCGATCCCCAGCACGATCGCGATCGCGAACACGACCCCGCCGTTGATCGCCGCGACGAGGGCGGCACCGGCCGCATACCCTCCGAGCGCCGACCCGATCGCGCCGACCAACCGCACGGTCTGGCGGCGATGACGGGCGGGAACGCGGCGCGTCGTCGCCTCGACGAGGTTCGGTCCGTCGATCAGCAGCGCGACCGCGAGCAGAACGATCCAGAACGCGTCGAGGATGCGGGCACCGAGGACCGGCAGCCACGTCGACGGGCGGACGGTGCGCAATCGCTGGGGCAGATCGTTGATCTGGTCCTCGATCCAGACGGCCGCCCCGCGGTCCTCCAACCATCCGCCGACCAGGCGCGTGTCCTCGAGCTCGGCGACCACGTCCGGAAGCTCGTCGGCCGCGCTCGTGGTCGCCTCCGCACCGTCGTCGAGACCGGGCACCATGATCGCGAACAAGGTGCCGCCCACGACGAGCACGAGGAGGCCGCACGCGATCCCACGTGGCAACCTCGTGCGCCGCTGGATCGCGGCCGCCGGCCGGCCGAGCGCGATCGCCACGAAGGAGCCGATCAGTACCCAAGCCAGCGACTGGCCGACCCGCACCACGGTGACCCATGCCAGCACGCCGACCGCGACCGCGATCAGGGTGACGATGAGACCGCGCCAACCGCGCGGAATGGTGAGCCGACCGATCGTCACAGTGGCGTCGGCATCGAGGAGCCACGGCTCGGGCCGGGAGAGCCGGAAGTCGGACGACAGCGCCGCCGACAACGCAGCGGCCGCGACCAGTGAGACCACCGAGCCGACGACCCCGGCGACGGCGACACCGAGCGCGAGCGCCAGCACGTACGCACCCACCCCGACCCTCGTCGTCGCGGGCTCGACGTGCCGCCGCCGCGCCACGGAGGTCAGGAGTGCGCACGCGGCAGCGATCGCCACCGCCCAGTACGTGGACGGACGGCCGTCGAGCGCGGCCAGCGCGACGATCGGCAACATGCCGACCGCCCAACCCACCGCGGGCACGGCGAACCAGAGACCGGCCCAGACCCCCACGAGAGCGAAGCCGGACAGGCCACCGGCCCAGCAACCGAACGCCGTGATCATCGCCGCCGGGGCAGCGACGACGAGCGAACGCCGGACGTAGCCGACGCCACGCCGGTCGACGTCGAGAAGGAATGCCCGCACGTCGGCGCGGGGGCTCGCCCCGCCGTCCCCACGTGGCCACTGCGCCGCGATCCAGTCGACGATCGATCCACCTGCTGCGTGGAGGAACGCTGCCAAGACGACCACCATGAGCAGCGTCAACAGACGGGTGGCCATCGCAGCGCCGCTCTCGCCCCCGCCGACGACCTGCGTCGGGATGCGCCCCAGCCAGCCGTCGATCGCCGACTCGAGTCGCATGGCGTCGACGATGCGCCCGACCGTCGAACCGGGAGGCAGGCGATCGAGACGCTCGTCGACGTGGCGGGAGAAGGTCTCGGCCTGGGCGCCGAGATCGCGCACGACGAGTGCCGCCACCCCGACGGTGGCCGACAGATTGAGCACGGCGGTCGCGACGACCGACCAGGAATCGCCGAGCCACCGGGCGAACGCACGCCGGACCGGGGCGGTGAGCAACGCAACCGTGGTCGCTGCGAGCACGAGGCCGATGACGTCGACGAGGCGACGAACGAACACGACGACCGCGACCGAGAGCACCACGGTGGCGATCACGGCCATGATCGGTCGGACCTCCACAGCCGAACGCGGCGAGCCCGTCTCGACGACCGCCGCACCGACCGAGGCGTTCTCGTGGGCCGCCACGTCGGTCGTCACCAACGTTCTGCGATGACGCGAAGGGATCGGGCGTCGAGTCCACACCCGCCCCTCCTCGGGGCACACGGCAGCGCGCGTCTCACGTCGCCGACCCTGCCCACAACCGCCCGACCTCAAACGCCGCCCCCGCCGGCAGTCCGACGAGAGATCGCTCGCAGGGCCGCCGCGGGGCGCGATCAGGGTGTGACGAGCGCCCGGTCGCTGACCGATCCGCGGCGATCCGGCTGCCGCAGAGCGGTCGGTCAGCCGTCGGTGTCGGAGGTCACGGCGCTCGCCTCGGCCTCAGACCGTCCGCGTCGCCGATGTCACTTCGGCGGTCTGGGCACGAGGCACGCGACCGGTGCCGACGAGTTGCCGGCCGTGTCGGTACCGACGAGGGCAGCGTCGCCCGTGCCGGTGACGAACCAGTCGACGGCGCCGGGCCCGGTCCGGATCGACGGCCCGCTCGCGGCCTGGACGTACTTGATCGTCGTGCCGTTCGGGAAGGGTCCGAACACGTGCCCGGACCCGGTGTCGGTGACCGTCACGGTCGGCGCCGGGTCGACGATGTCGGTGGCGACGAGGACGTAGAAGCCGTCGGGGTTCTGGCCGCTCTTCGGGTTCCGGCCCGCAGCGGGGATCTTCCCGGCCGGGTTAGGACCCGGCAGGCACTCGGTGGCCGGCGGTGTGGTGTCCTGCACGGTGACGTCGAACGTTCCGGTGCTCGCGTTGCCGTGCAGGTCCTGGGCCGTGCAGGTCACGGTGGTGGTCGTCGAGCCGCCACCGACCGGGAACAGCGAGCCGGACGGCGGGACGCAGACGACGGGCACGGTGACGTCGACGATGTCGGTGGCGATGGTGGCGAAATCGACGATCGCACCGCCGGGGCCGGTCGCCTCCACCGTGATGTCCGCCGGCAGCGAGAGGTCGGGCGGCGTCGTGTCGACGATCGTGATGATCGCGTCGTCGGAGCCGGTGTTGCCGGCGGCGTCGGTCGCCGTGCACGTCACGAGGTGGACCCCCGGCGTCGTCGGCTCGATCGAGAAGGTCGAGCCGGACGGCGGGACGCAGCTCGGTGTCAGCGGGCCGTCGACGTTGTCGACTGCAGTGGCGCCGAGGTCCACGACCGCACCGTCGGGCCCCGTGGCCTCGACCGTCTGATCGTCGACCGCGACGACCGGTGCCGTGATGTCGTTCACCTCGACGCTGATCGACTGGGAACCGTTCGGCATCCCGTCCACGAGGAACTCGACCGTGCACGTGAGGGTCGAGCCTTGCGGCGCGCCGGCTGCGACCGTGATCGTCTCCGAGAACACGGCGTCCGTGCCGCTGGTCACCGTCGCCGAGGGCGGCGACAGCGAGACGGTCAGGTCCGGGCTGCAGGCGCTGAGCGAGTGCGTCACGGTCACCGGTTGGTTCTGGAGCGCGGCGAGGATCAGGGCCGACGCCTGGCTCGCGGAACCGGCCGCATACTGCCCGCCGGTCGCTGCCGCGATCGCGGTCGCCTGTCCTGCTCCGTTCAGCCCGTTGCTGATCTCGCCAGGGGTCGGTCCCACGTCGATCGCGAGAACGTGGATGTTCTGAGCGTTGAGCGCGGCGATCGCCGCAGCCTGGGTCACGCCGACACTCGGGTCGTGGCTCGACGAGTCGCCGACGAGCACGACGAACCGCGTGCTGTCGGCCCGGAACGAGATCGCGCCGGTGGCGATCTGGAACAGCGCGTTGATGTAGTCCTCGGGCGCGTCGAACCCGCCGCCGGTGAGGAACAGGCCGTTGACGGCGACGGTGACGGCGGCCTGGTCGGCGGTGAGACCCTGGCGGACGTTGAACACGGGCGGTGGGTCGACCTGGTCGCGGTAGTCGGAGACGGCGAACTGTGCGGTCGGCTGGGCGCCGACGACCGTCGACAGGATGCTCGCGAGACCCGACTTGACGTTGGCGATCGCCGGTCCCATGCTCGTCGTCTGGTCGATCAGGAAGACGATGTCCGGGTTCGGCGGGATGGTCGGGGTCGTCACCGTCTTGGTGATCGGGCCGATGGTGGCGCCGGGATCGGCGGCCGCGTCGACGCTGGCCGGCGTCACGCCCGCGGTCGCAGATGTCGCAGTCGCGAGCAGCATCGCCCCGGCGACGAGCGCGACGAAGCCTGATCTGGTTGCCGACATCGGGTTCCCCTTTCCGCCGTCACCGCCCCACTTGGGTGCGGCGCGAGTTGTATCGAGGCACCATCCCCTCGACGTCGACCCGTGTCAAGCGTTTCGACGTGATGCATCGCGAGTGCACACAATTTTGACCCGACCGCGAGATGATCCGCGCGCAACTCAGACGACATCTTGAAGAACGGCGCCGATGCTGGCGGTTGCAGGTCACACCGACCCGACGTCGAACGAGCAGTGCGCCCCCAGGGTTTCGAACCCTGAACCAACGGGTTAAAAGCCCGCTGCTCTACCGTTGAGCTAGAGGCGCGTGGCGCGAGGCGCGAAACGCGTGCAGCGACCCAGCGTAGAGGTTTCAGTGACCGAGGAAGCTCGCTCGCGCGGCCGATCCGAACGACGGATCAGCGCACCGGCAGACCCAGGATGGCGCGCGTGAGGACGAAGCGTCGTCAATCGGTGCCGAGCGCACCCCAGGATCCGCTCACGACAGGTGTTTCCGCAGCAGCGATCTCGCAGTCGTCGACCGTCAGCGTCAACGCCGCGACCAAGTGGTCGGCGAACTCGGCGATCGGCGTGGTCCCGCCTGCGGCGTCGGTCTCCCACCAGTCCTGTTCGACGTCGAGTTCGGCGCGGTGAACGGACCGGGCGAGCCGACGCGTCGTGGCGCCCGGGAGTGCGACCATCTCGCCATCGATCACGAACTCGAGGCCCGCTGGGCGGAACGGCGCGTCATGCTCGTCCTTGGCCCTCACCACGACCCGTTCAGCGATCGAGTGGCCGACGACGGGCTCGTCATCGTCGACCACGAGCCGGTAGTCGACCACCAGGCGCCGTTCGCCGGGCAGCCCACGGATCCGCTCGACGCGGAGCCGCGGGTCGTCGATCCGAACCATGACCTCACCATCTCGCCTCGGCTGTGGGTGGCGCCAGGGTCGAAGGCCCCTGGGCAGGCTGGCGGCTGCCCAGCAAGCGGAGGAATCGGGGCGAACGGCCCTGGTCACCCGACGAACCGAGCGCGCGCGATGAAGGTGGAGTTCGTCCTCGCGCGTTCTCCAGACGTCACTGGCCGACGAGGAGGCCATCGTGATCCATGCCGTCAGAGATGATCCGTTCCGCTTCTCCGACGAGTGCGGGCCCGCGAAGATCCTGCACCTAACGGAGTCCGCCACCGCGCTCCGTGCGACCGTCGTGGTCGACAACGTGGCCGCCGGCCCGTCGATCGGAGGCGTGCGCATGGCACCCGACGTCACGACGGAGGAATGCTTCCGTCTGGCGCGGGCGATGACGCTGAAGAGCGCCGCCGCCGGTCTTCCACACGGAGGAGGCAAGGCGGTGATCGCCGCCGACCCGATGATGCCCGCCGATCAGAAGGAACCACTGATTCGGGCCTTCGCGCGCGCGATCGGCGACCTGCGCGAGTACATCCCCGGGCCCGACATGGGCACCAACGAGGAGTGCATGGCGTGGATCCACGAAGAGATCGGTCGCGCCATCGGTCTGCCGAAGGGACTCGGCGGCATCCCGATGGACGAGATCGGCGCGACCGGCTTCGGCGTCGTCGCCGCCATCGACGTCGCCGCTGAGCACATCGGCATGTCGCTCCCCGGCGCGAGGGTGGCGGTGCAGGGCTTCGGCGCCGTTGGTCGCAACGTCGCTCGCTTCCTCGACGAACGCGGCTGCATCCTGGTCGCTGCGGTCGACTCCGACGGCGGCGTCATCGACCGGCATGGCCTCGACGTCGATGAGCTCATCCGCACGAGCCGGCGTGGATCGGTGGCGGGTCACCCTGCGGGCGAGCTCATCGCCCGCGACGCGATCATCGGCGTCGAGTGCGACATCCTCGTGCCGGCCGCTCGACCCGACGCGCTCCGTGCCGACAACATCGGTTGCGTGCGGGCCCGGATCGTCGCCCAGGGCGCCAACCTCCCGGCGACACCCCAGGCCGAGGCCTACATGTTCGAGCACGGCATCGTGTCGCTGCCCGACTTCATCGTGAACGCCGGCGGCGTCATCTGTGGCGCCGTCGAGTACGCCGGCGGCACCGAGGCCGAGGCGTTCGACCTGATCGACGACCGGATCCGCGCCAACACCGAGGACATCCTCAACGAAGCGACGATGGCCGGCCTGCCACCACGCGTCGTGGCCACCCAGCACGCCCGCCGGGCCGTCCAGCGACTGATGGCGAGCCACCGCGCCTGACGTCTCCCGTATCGAACGGTGCCTGGCACCTCTCGATACGGGTGTGATCGGGCTTCCGGGTGGGCACAGTGCCACGCATGGTGCGACGCGTCGTCTCGCTCTTCAACCCGTTCACGCGCACCGCGCTGCTGGCGTTCGCCTGGTCGCACCGCCGCACGATCATGCGCTGGGGGCGCTCGCTGTACGCCGAGCTCCGCCGACCGGGACGCATCGACCCGCGCCGCCTGCAGACCATCGGGCGCGTGCTGTGGGCGATCACGCGCGACGATCAGCTCGCCGACGCCCGCCAGCTCCGAGACGTCCGGCTGCGCGGCGACGAGCTCGTGGTCGACGTCGCGCCGCGTTGGTCGGGCACCGCCCGCCTCGTCGACACCCTCACGGACATCCCCGGGGTCAGCGAGGTCGTCGACCAGCACGGCAAGCCGCTCTCCGGGTCGATCCTGGTGACCTCGCGCTGACCGCGCTCAACCGCGACCGCCGGCAATCTGCGCCGCGTAGGGCGAACGGCGCAGCCGCAGCATCGAGGCCACACCGATCGCCGGGCCCGGTACCAGGATGACGAACGCCCAGTCCCACCCGATCGCATCGCGCACCTCGGGGATCAGCCAGATCGTCGCCACCGTGAGCACGAAGCCGGCCGCGAGTTGCAACGTCACCGCCGTCCCCACGTAGGACTGGTCCGCGACTTCGGTCACCATCGCCGAGAACTGCGCCGAATCGGCCACGATCGTCACGCCCCACACCAGCCCGACGGCCACCGTCAGCCAGACCGGTCCGTGTCGGATCATCCCGATCGTCAGCGCGCAGCCCCCGGAGATCGTCATCGCCGCCCCGGTCGTCGCCGTCCGGCCCCAGCGGTCGCCGAGCACTCCCCCGAGCGCGCACCCGACGGCGCCGGCACCGATCACGAGGAAGGTCACGACCGACACGAGCGTCGCATCGCTGTCGCGACCCTTTTCGACGAGCGTGTCGGCGAAGAACGCCGCGAACCACGCCCACATCGCGTACAGCTCCCACATGTGTCCGAAGTAGCCGAGCGACGCCAACCTGACCCCCCGGTGGCGAGCCGTGATGCCCACCTGCCGCGGCTTGAAGACGCCGCGCCCGAACGGGTAGGGCCCGTCCGACGTGAGCAACTCGGCGATCAACCCGCCGACGACGGTCGCGATCGACGTGACGACGACGACCAGCTTCCAGCGCGCGCCGCCGAGCCCGTTCACGAGGTGTGGCATCGCCGAGCCGAGCGTGAGCGCACCGACCATCACGCCGAGCGCCAGGCCGCGACCACGCCGGAACCAGGTGGCCATCGCCTTGAGCGCGGGCGGATACACGAGCGCGAGGAACGCACCGGTCGCGAACCTGGCCGGGATCGCCATTCGCGCCCCGTCGGCGGCGAGCAGCAACAGGTTCGCCGCCGACGCGCCTGCCGCACCCACCAACACGAGGCGACGCGGTGCGACGAGGTCGGCGAGGTTGAACGTGGCCGACAGCAGGGCGCCGGCGACGAAGCCGAGCTGCACCCCGATCGTCAGCCACGAGGCGGCGGTCGTCGACAGCCCCCACTCGTCGCGCAGCTGGGGCAGCACCGCCGACGCCGAGAACCAGGTCGTCATCGACAGCACCATCGCGAGGGCGAGCAGCGTCAACTGGCCCCACCGGCCGACCGGATCTGCCGCCTCGACCGACGCTCCGAGCTCGCTCCCCATCTCGCCCTCCTCGCCGCCACGACCGTACCGCGGCCGCCGAAATCCCACGCGTGACGACGGCGCGGTCAGCCGCCGAGGGCGGCGTTGGCCGCCGCGAACGCCGCCAGGGTGAGGGCGCCGAACAACACCATCGACCACGGCAGGGCGGCGGCGCCCGAGGCGTTCAGCCACTGGCCGATGACCCACGGGAACGCCAACCCCCCGAGTCCGGCGGCACCGACGAACCACGACGTCGCGGTGCCGGTGACCCGGATGCGCCGCTCGAGGTACGTCAGCATCATCGGGAACTGCGGCGCCGTGGCGAGGCCCATCACCGCGGTCGCCACCCAGACCCACCCGGTCGCGCCGTCGGCGACGACCAGCACGACGGCCGTCGCGAGCGTCAGCCCGCACGCGGCGGTGAGGATGACCTTCGGCCGCACCCGGTGCACGATCACGCTGGCGAGCAGGCGACCGGTCGTGAACCCGATCCAGAACGTGGTCGTCAGCCAGGTCGCTCCCAGCTCGGAGAGCTCGATCTCCTCGCCGTAGGTGAAGATCCAACCGGCGAACCCGACCTCGAGGCCGACGTAGATGACGAAGAACGCCGCGAGCAGCGCCAGCAGCGGGCGCGAGGCGACCGTCTGGTCCGGCGCCGAATGATGCGCAGCCGAGGTCGGCGACGGCACGAGCAGCGACCAGACGACGAGCGCGCCGCAGCACACTGCGGCCGAGACGGCCGCCACGGTGAGGCCCATGTGCACGATCAGCGGGGCGACCAGTGCGCCGAGCCCGAAGCACAGATGGAGCACGTTCATCGATCGACCAACTCCCGCACCGAGCTCCCACATCAAGAGCGTGTTGCCCCCGACGTCGACCGTCGCCGCAGCGGCGCCGATCACCGCGAACACCGCGAACAGGGACGCGAGCGATCCGACGACCGGTACGAGGAGGAGCGCGCCGCCCAGCGCCAGCAACGATCCGGCGTACACCCGGTGACCGTCGTGACGGTCGTACCACCGTCCCCCGAGCACCGAGCCGATCAGGTAGCCGGCGCCCTGTCCGACGAACAGCACGCCGATGCCGCCGATGTCGGCACCCGAGCGTTCGCGCAGGTCGGACAGCGCCGGGCCGATCATCGTGAGCGCCAGGCCGATGACGAGGAACGTGCCGAAGTACAGCGGCGCCGCACGGTGCGACACCGTCGCGGTCGGGCGTACGTCGTGGAGCACCGGGCGAGCGTACCGGCGCTCGCTCAGGGACGATCGAGCAGTGGCGACCCGGTGTCGGGCACGGGCTCGAGCCGCACGACGAACGGATCGAAGGCCGAGCCGGGCGGCACTCTCCAGAGGTACAGCGAGGTCTCGAAGCGGTAGGGCACGAAGGTGTCGCCGCCCGCCCAGAAGTCGCCGCGATCGCATCCCGTCGCCGGCGATTCGAAGGCCCACCGCACGCCGTTGCCGACGTCCTCCCAACGGCCCATGCACTCGCCGAGGCGGAACAGGCCGCGCTCGCCGATCTCGAGCCGCAGATCTCCGACCTGCCACCGCCCCGCCACGTCGGCCACCGATGCCCGGTCACGGCCGGACACCTCGAAGGCGCGCACGATCGGCGCGCCGCGAACCAGCAGCGTGTCACCGCGTAGTTCGGCGCGACCGCTCGTCGGCGCGGCGATCGTCCATGCGGCGTGCTCGTTCGCGCATCCGCCCTGCACCGCCCCGTCCGGCCACTCGATCTCGAGCCGTTGATCGTCGGTGTCGAACGTCCACGACCCGGTCGACGGCCCGCAGGGGCCGCCCGCTCGGATCATCTCACGTCGGCCGAGCGCGAACGCCGGCACCTGGCCGTCGTCGTTGATCAGGGGCTCGCCGTCGACCTCGACCACGACCCACTCGGTCCCGGCCAACTGCTCGGTCAGGTCGGAGGGCCGCTGGAGCCACCACACGCCGACGCCGAGCGCGGCCAGCGCGAGGAACGCGACCAGCGTCCGGATCGAGTTGCCGAGCGGCGCCCGTACGACCTCGCCGGACGCGTCACGTGGGCCCGCATCCGGCTCGAGCAGCGGATCGGCGAGTGGGCGTCCGGGCGGCAACGCCATGTCACCGAGATTGGCAGACATCGCCGCCCGATGGGCATCGCGCGAACATGGCCCATGGACGTGTCCGCCGATGCGCTCGCCGATTCGGTCGCCGAACTCGTCCGGATCCCGAGCGTCAACGACCTGCACTCCGGCCCAGTGGCCGCAGCCGCCGGCCCGATTGGCGAGGCTGTGCTCGCAGAGCACCTCGCGCGCCGGTTCGAGCAGCTGGGGGCCGGCGAGGTCGTGCTCGACGAGGCGGCCCCCGGTCGCCCCAACGTCTACGGCTTCTTCGCCGGCCGCTCCGATCGCATGGTCGTCCTCGATGTCCACACCGACACGGTGTCCGTCGAGCACATGACCGACCCGCCCTTCGACGGCCGCATCGAGGACGGGTTCGTCTGGGGGCGCGGTGCGCTCGACACGAAGGCGTCGTTGGGCGTGATCGTGGCGCTGCTCGATCTCTGGCGAGCGCTCGGCCGGCGGCCGGAGCCCACCCTGCTCGTCGTCGGCTCAGCCAGCGAGGAGGGCGGCGGACTCCTCGGCGCCACCCGATTTCGACGCTGGGCCGACGACCGCGAACTGGTGATCGACCAGCTGATCGTCGCCGAACCCACGACGCTCGCGCCGATCCATGGCCACAAGGGCGGCTGCTCCCTGCGCATCACCTCCCACGGCGTCGCGTCCCACAGCGCGCTCCCGCACCTCGGGCAGAACGCCATCGAGGCGATGGTGCCGGTGATGGCGGCGTTCGAGGCCGAGCACCGCCGGCTCCAGGCGGAGGGCGGTGCCACCGAGCTCGGAGCCGGGACGCTGTCGGTGACCCTGATCGAAGGTGGTTCGGGCGCCAACGTGATCCCGGCGGCCTG
>JBFHJC010000030.1:0-22378 GCA_041596155.1 Ilumatobacter sp.
AGCAGGACGTCGACGTCGGCGAAGAACTCGGCCCAGCGCTGCCGGACCTCGCCGCGGGCCCGGTGCAGCACGTCCCATGCTCGATGGTCGAGCGTGCGGCCGGCGGCTGCGTTCTCGGCGTGCTCGTCGTCCGAGGATGAGATCTCGGTCGCGGCCGAGATCAGCATGAGCGCGTTCCACGACTCCGCAGCGGCGTCGATCGCCGGTCGACGCTGGTGGTCGATCCGGGCGCCGGCCGTCTCGAGTCGCTCGATCGCGTCGACGAGCACCTCGTTCAGCGAAGGATCGAGCGGGGTGACGGTGTCGTCGATCCAGCCGACGACACGGAAGTCGCCGAGCTCGGTCGCCCGCGGCGGTGGCAGCTCGAGCTTCCAACCAACAGCGTCGTCGTCGCTCGGGCCGGCGAGCAGATCGAACAGCAGCACGAGATCATCGATCGACCGGGCGAGCGGCCCGAACACGTTGACGTCGGCGACATTGCGGTGGAACGTCGGGTGGTCGAGGTAGCCGAAGGTCGGGATCACGCCGAAGCTCGGCTTGTGGCCGCAGACCCCGCAGAACGAGGCCGGGCCGCGGATCGAGCCGCCGATGTCGGTGCCGATCTCGAAGGGGGTGAACCCCATCGCCACTGCGGCGGCGGCGCCGCCCGACGAGCCGCCCGGCGTGCGTTCGACGTCCCACGGGTTGTTCGTCGTGCCGAAGATCTCGTTGTAGCTCTGGAAGTCGCCCGACCAGCGCGGCAGGTTGGTCTTGCCGAACACCACGGCACCGGCGTCTCGAACGGTGCGCACGACGGAGGCGTCGATGTCCGGCACATGGTCGGCGAGCTCGACGGCCCCGCCGGTCGAGCGGATGCCCTCGGTGGCGATCGCGTCCTTGATCGTGATCGGCACACCGGCGAGTGGGCCGACCGACTCGCCTGCGGCGCGCCGGTGGTCGATCGCCGCCGCCTCGGTCTCGGCCCGCTCGACCGCCAGCGTGACGACCGAGTTGATCGGCCCGTCGCGGTGCTCGATCCGGGCGAGGTGGGCGGCGAGCAGCTCCCGCGCCGACACCGCGCCCCGTTCCAGCAGCGCGACCAGCTCGGTCAACGGGGCGGTCAGCTCGGCCATCCGCCCAGTCCACCACAGCGGCGAAAGCCGGCGACGAGCCGGTCCGCGATCGGAGGGGTGTAACGGGTGGTGCCTGGCACCTTTCGTTACACGAGGACGTCGAGGGTCAGCGCGGCGAAGAGGACCGTGACGTAGGTGATCGAGTAGCCGAACACCCTCATCGACGCCGACGGGGTGGGGGTGCGGGCGAGCCAGAGCGTCGCTGCGATGAAGACCGCACCGAGCACGACGGCGGCGATGGTGTAGATCGCGCCGAGGTCGGCGACCGGCACCAATATCAGGGTGCAGCCGACCATCGCCAGCGTGTGACCGATCATCTGCCGCACGGCGTGCTCGAACGGCACGACGGCCGGCAGCATCGGGACATTGGCGGCGCGGTAGTCGTCGGCGTACTTGATGGCGAGCGCCCAGAAGTGCGGCGGCGTCCAGAAGAACATCGCCGCGAACAGCACGAACGGCGCCCAGGCGAGCGAACCGGTGACCGCCGCCCAACCCACCAAGACGGGAACGGCACCGGCGGCGCCGCCGATCACGATGTTCTGCCGGCTCGTGCGCTTCAACCAGAGCGTGTACACGCCGACGTAGAACGCCGTCGCCGAGAGGGCGAGCGACGCGGCGAGCAGGTTGGCACCGGCCCACAGCACCGCGAAGGCGGCCAGCTGGAGGGCGAGCGCGAAGACGAGCGCGTTGCGCGGTTCGATGGCGCCGGTCACCAGGGGGCGGTTGCGGGTGCGCTCCATCAGCCGGTCGATGTCGCGGTCGACGTACATGTTGATGGCGTTCGCGCCACCGGCGGCGAGGCTCCCGCCGATCAGCGTCACGATCACGAGCCAGGTGGACGGCCAACCCCGCTCTGCGAGCACCATCGTCGGCACCGTGGTGACGAGCAGCAGCTCGATGATGCGCGGCTTCGTGAGCGCCACGTAGGCACCGAGCGTCGACGTCGCCGACCGGCGCGACCCGTGGACGACGCCGCCCGGCGCCAGCCGGGACGGGACGAGGGGGCGGCTGCCGACGGCCATAGCCCCGCCATCGTACGGCGCAGGGGGCGGACCCGGCCAACGCCGCACACCACCCGGAGGCAGGCAGAATGGTGGGGTGCCGGCGACACTGCAGCCCACCGAGGTCCGCGAACCCGACCTCGACGAGCGCACCAGCGAGGACCGTCCCTGGATCGTGATCGTCTGGAACGACCCGGTGAACCTGATGAGCTACGTCACGTTCGTGCTCCAGAAGCTGTTCGGGTACTCGCACGAGAAGGCGACCGAGCTGATGCTCGACGTCCACCACAAGGGCAAGGCGGTCGTCGCCAACGGCAGCCGCGAGCAGGCCGAGATGCACGTGTTCCGCCTCCACGAGCACGGCTTGTGGGCGACGATGGAGCACGACGGCGAGTGATCCGTTTCCGACCGCCGGTCCGCGAGGTCGACCGCGACGAGGACGGTCCGCTCTTCGTCGTCGACATCGGCGACGACGAGGTCGCCCTCGTCCGCAAGCTGGTCGGCGAGCTGCGGATCATGCTCACCGACGACGACGCGCTCGACGACAGCGACCGCCGGGTTCTGCTCGTGCGGCTGTTCCCGGTCGTCCACCCCGACGACGAGGAGCTCGAGGCCGAGTACCAGCGCCTGATGCGCGAGGAGCTGGTCGCGTCGAAGCTGGCAGCGTTCGACATCGTCGAGGCGATGCTGTCGCCCAAGCGGACCGAGCCGGCCACCGAGGGTGAGCTGGTCGCGTTCATGCAGGCGCTCAACTCGATCCGCCTGGTGCTCGGCACGATGCTCGGCGTCACCGACGACCCCGACGCCGACGAGGTCACCCCCGGTCTCGAGGACTCCCCCGAGTACCACCTCTACGGCTACCTCAGCTGGCTGTTGGAGTGGTGCGTGAGGGCCCTGAGCGGCACGATCTGAGACGGTGCACGCGATCGGCGGCGGCATGGCCGAACCCGACCCACATCCCTCGTTCGTGTCGCGCTCTCCCCGCCCCACAGGGGGTCAGCGCGACATGAACGGGCAGGCGTCCCTCGTTCGTGTCGCGCTCACCCCGCCCCACAGGGGGTCAGCGCGACATGAACGGCGAGACGTCCCTCGTTCGTGTCGCGCTCACCCCGCCCAACAGGGGGTCAGCGCGACATGAACGGGTCAGCGGCGGTCGGGGAGGAAGCGGAAGCGGTCGCGGACGTCGGCGACCGTCACCGTCGAGACCTCCGCCGAGATGATCGTCTCCGTGTGGGCGGCCGTCGTGAGCAAGCGCCCGAGCGGGTCGATGATGCGGGAGTCGCCCGAGTACTCGAGCCCGCCGCCCGAGCCGACCCGGTTGACGCCCACGACGTAGGCCTGGTTCTCGATCGCCCGCGCCTGGAGCAGCGTCATCCAGTGCTCGCGCCGCGCCGCCGGCCAGTTGGCGGGCACGAGGAACACGTCGGTCTGGAGCGCCACCTGCCAGAACTCGTCGGCGAAGCGCAGGTCGTAGCAGACGAACATCGACACGCGCAGCCCACCGACTTCGACCGTCACCAGGTCGGTGCCCGGCCGCACGAACCGATCCTCGCCCGAGAACGAGAACGGGTGGATCTTGCGATAGCGGTGCACCTTGCCATCGGGCCCGGCGAGCACAAAGCAGTTCGACGGGCGCTGGTCGTCATCGGGCGCGTCGGCGCGGATCTCCGGGCACGACCCACCGACCCAGACGCCGTGTTCCTTCGCCTGCGCCAGCAGGAACTGCGAGGACGGGCCACCCTCCGGCTCGGTCGCGAAGTCGGGCTCGGTGAACCCGAAGCCCACCGAGAACGTCTCCGTGAGCAGCACCAATCCGGCGCCACCCGCCGCAGCTGCGGCCACCTGCGGCGCCAACCGCTCGAAGTTGGCATCGCGGTCGTTCCAGACGATGTCGTGCTGGACGGCGGCGACGCGCAGGGTGCTCACGACGCCAGCTTCGCCAGCCGCTCGACCGCGTCGTCGAGCACCTCGAGCCGCTTGCAGCACGCGAACCGCACGAGGTGCCGACCGTGCTCGGGATGGACGTAGAAGACCTGGTTCGGCACCGCCACCACGCCGATCCGCTCCGGTAGTGCGAGGCAGAACGCGATCCCGTCGGCGTCGGGCTCGATCGGGCGGATGTCGACGGTGGTGAAGTAGGTCGCCTCGGGGTGGAACACGGTGAACCCGGCCGCCTCGAGCCCGGCGACCAGCCGATCGCGCTTGGCCTCGAGATCGGCGGCCAACCCGTCGAAGAACTCGTCGCCCAGCCGCAGACCGGCGGCGATCGCCGGTTGGAACGGCGCCCCGTTCACATACGTGAGGAACTGCTTGGCGGTCTTCACGGCGTCGACGAGCGGCGCCGGACCGGTCGCCCAGCCGGTCTTCCAACCGGTCGTGTGAAACGTCTTGCCGCCCGACGAGATCGTGAGGGTGCGCTCGGCCATGCCGGGCAGCGTCGAGATCGGGACGTGCTCGGCACCCGAGAACACCAGGTGCTCGTACACCTCGTCGGTGACGACGACAAAGTCGCGCTCGGTCGCCAGCTCGGCGATCAGGGCCAGTTCCCCGCGGTCGAACACCTTGCCGGTCGGGTTGTGCGGCGTGTTGAGCAGGAGCAGCTTGGTGCGCTCGCTCACCGCCGCCCGCAGCTCGTCCGGGTCGAAGCGGTACCCGTCGGGGCCCGGCCGCAACACGACCGGGCGGATCACCGCCCCGGCGAGCGCGATGCACGCCTGGTAGCTGTCGTACATCGGCTCGAACACGACGACCTCGTCACCGGCGTCGAGCATCCCGAGCAGCGCCCCGGCGAGCGCTTCCGTGGCGCCGGCGGTGACGAGGACCTCGCGGTCGACATCGAGCTCGATGCCGTAGAAGCGGAGCTGGTGCTCCGCGATCGCCTCGCGCAGCACGGGCATGCCCGGCCCGGGCGGGTACTGGTTGACGCCGGACCTGATCGCCTCGACCGCGGCGTCGAGCACCTCGGCCGGCCCGTCGGTGTCGGGGAAGCCCTGGCCGAGGTTGATGGCGCCGGTCTTCACGGCCAGTGCCGACATCTCGGCGAAGATCGTCGTGCCGAACCCGGCGAGCTTCGAGGTCAGGGGACGGTCGGCGACGCTCACCCGGCCGAGCGTAGGGCGCGACGGGCCCGCGTGCGACGCCGACGCTGCAGCGCGGACGGACGGATTGGATCGACCCCCTGACGGGAACGATCCCGGCGACGACCTCGCCGGGTCGCAGCGCTCCGTCGCGGTTTCGGGTGACCCTCGCCGGGTACTCCCCACCCATGACTGCGATCACCCCCCAGCACATCTCCGAGCGCCTCGACGCGGTCGAGCGCTCGCTTCCCCCCGTCCCGTCCCGCGCCATGGCGCTCGGTCGGGCCGGCGCCCGTCGGAGCTTCGACGTCGCCCGTGCCACCACCGAGCGCGTCGGCGGCACCGCCGCCGCCATCGCCCGAACCGCCACGACCGCCGCCAAGACCGCCGCCGGTCAGACGAGGTCGGCCGTCGTCCGGTCGATCGAGTTCGCCCAGGACCGTTCGAACGAAGCGGTCGGCCAGCTGCGCGCTCAGGCCGCACGGACCGGCCGCACCGCCGAGCGCGAGGTCGCGGGGCTGCTCGACGACGCCGCCGAGGCCGTCGCGCCCGACCGCCCGCTCGACGAGCTGACGAAGGAGGAGCTCTACGAGCTCGCCCAGGCCCGCGACATCGAGGGTCGGAGCCAGATGACCAAGTCGGAGCTCGTCAAGGCGCTCGGCTGAGCCGTCCGCACCGTACGCCCCGGAACCGGCCGGCTGTCCCCTCGACGGCGCGGCCGGCCGGTATCGCGCCCGGACGCGTCGTCAGGGCAGCTGGTAGCTCGCGATGTCGACCGCGAGGTTGTGGGCCCGCGGGTCGACCGTGAGACGGAACTCGGTGTCGACGCTGGCCCCGTGGCCGAAGATCTCCACGTGCACGGTGTTGCGCTCGACGATGGAACCGTCGGCGGCCGCGACGACGAGGTCGGCCTCGAAGTCCGTGACCGAGACGTCACCCGCGTTGCGCATCACGACGGGCACCACCCACGAACCATCGCGCTGCTCGATCGCCGCCCGGTCGATGTCGAACTCGAACGTCGGCGGATCGTTCGAGCGGAAGCCGGTGACGAGCACGTACGTGACCAGGGCGGCGACCAGTGCGAAGCTCACCGCCCGCACGCCCCACTCGATCCAGGTCGGCGGCGGGTCCTGGGCGACCGTCGAGCGGGCCGCGTCGACGTCACCGCCGTCAGCGCTCGGCGCGGCGGCGGCCGGCGAGTCGGCGGCCGGCGAGTCGACCGGAGTCTGAACGGTACGGGGGTTCATACGATCAACCTTCCTGCGGCGCCGGCGAGCGTCGTGGCGTAACCCATGACGACCACCCACGGCACCGCGAGGTGGAGCGGCGTGGTCAGGTCGACATAGCCGAACATCCACAGCAGGGCGGCACTCACGGCGAGCGACACGATGTACGCGACGAGCGTCTCGACCCACCGGCTCCGCAGCACGCCGCCGTCGGGGTGGGAGTCGGCGAAGTTGGCGATGAACACCATCAGGTACGACACCGCGACCGAGAACAGCACGACGCCGGTCGTGTGCCACCAACTCATCGCGTTGCCGATGATCTGCGTCTCGACGGTGGGTGCGATGTTGAAGCTGAACATCAGCGCGCCGAGGGTGGTGGCGAGCAGCTTGCGGACGTCGGGCGAATAGTCGTCGCGCAGCGCCCGGGAGCGACGGTCGCCCCCGAGCTGATTGACCGCCAGGCTCGCCCCGAAGCTGGCGGGCACCATCTCGAGCAGCAGCAACCGAGCCACGGTCGTGTGGGGCAAGCCGAGCGTCACCCGGGCGATCAGGACGAGCGTGATCGCGCTGGCGACCAGGCCGATGCCCATCGCCGTCAACGCATCGAGCCAGGCGGTGCGGCGCCCGGGACGGTTCTTGAAACCGTTGAACAGGGCGAATCCGACGTTGCCGAAGTAGGTCAGGATGACGATCAGGGCGATGTCCCACGCCGGGATCGCCCGTGCCCGCTCCCACATCTCGAGCGTGTAGAGCAACGGCATCGCCAGGAACAGCGCGCCGCAGAACCCGCGGGCCAGGTCGCGCAGCTCGACGACCCACAGCGGCGACACATCGTCGTCGTCGTCGCCGTCGCCGTCACGAACGGTCGCGCCGAGCGGTGAGACGGCGAGGATCCGGGCCACGACCGCCCTCTCTCTGGTCAGCTCGCCGGGAGCTCGCTGCGGTGGCGCTCCATGTCGGCCCGGTACTCCGAGGCCAGACCGGTCTTCTCGGCGTCGCTCAGCACCTTGCCGGCGACCTGGAAGACCTCGTGCTCCTCTTCGTCGAGGTGATGGATCAGGCGCTCGCGCAGCTCGCGGGCGGTCTGGATCCACTGCGAGCCGCTCATGTCGTAGCCCTCGAGCTGCTCGACCAACTCGTCGAGCTCCTGGTGCTCGGCGACCGAGTGGCGGGCCTTGTCCTGGGTCTGGTCGTGCCCCATGAGCGGCACGTAGAAGTAGCGCTCCTCGGCGGCGGCGTGCGAGACCAGCTCGCGCTTCAAGCGAGCGAACAGCTCGTTGCGGCCGTCGCTGTCTCCATGGGTCGCGACGAGGAGGTCGACGATCGTGCGCTGCTTCTCGTGGTCGTCGCGCAGGGCTTCGAAGATGGTGGTGTCGGACATGTGATGCTCCCTGGTGGGCTGGTGATGCCTGGGCGACCCGTTCCCGGAGCGCCCGATCACCAAACCGGGTCATCGAGCCTGAGCCATCACCGTTTGACGCAGCGGCCCGCCGGGCATGCCATGGGCACCCGATCGAACAGCCGGCAATCGGCGCGCCGAACGCGAGGCTGGCAAGGAGCTCTGCGAAGCATGACCGACATCGACCCGATCCACCGTCTCACCTCCACCTATGGCGACGGCGACCTGCAGCGACTCGTCGCGCGCACGGCACCGTTCCTCACGGTCTTGCTGCCGAGCCCGAGCGAGCACGCGGACGCCGCCCATCGCCTCGACGTCCGCTGGCGCAACGCCCGACGGGCGATCGAGGGCCGTTGGCCGGCCGAGCTCGTCGACCAGCTCGACCGACACGTCGACGATCTGCCGCACGACGGCGGCGAGGCTGTCGCGATCGTGCAGGCGAGCGATGGTGCGCTGCTGAGCGAGTTCCTCGCCGTCGGCATCGAGCGAGGGTGGTCGGACGTCGAAGATCTTCCTCGCCTTGCCGTGGTGATCGAGAACCGTCAGCGCACCCTGCCCCACATCCAGGTGCTCACCGACCGGGCCGGCGCCGACGTCGTCGGGTTCGACGCCGGCGCGATCGTGGACGCCGAGTCGGTCCAGGGCGACACCCAGCACATCCACCGCGGCCATCCCGGCGGATGGTCGCAGCGCAGGTTTCAGCAGCGAGCCGAGAACACCTGGGAGCGGAACGCCGACTCCGTGGCGGAAGCGGTGCGCGAGATGGCCTCGGGCCTGCTGCCCGTGCTGGTGACCGTGGCCGGCGAGGTGCGGGCGCGCAACCTGGTCGCCGACGCACTCGTCGACCTGCCGGGAGATCCCGCCATCGTCCAGCTGGAGCAAGGCGACCCTGACGGCGTCGCCGCCGGCACGCTGCGCGCCCTCGGCGACGTCCACGCCCGGCTCCAGCGCGCCGCGCTCGAACGCCTGCGCTCGGAACCGTCGACCACCGACCCGCGCGAGGTTCTCGACGCGCTCGAGGCCGGACGAGTCGCCACTCTGCTCGGCGCCGACCGACCGCTCGGCGCCGGCGACGAGAACGCCGAACCGTCCGGCGAGCCACGGCTCGTCGACCGGGCGATCGCCGGCGCGCTCGCCACGTCCGCTTCCGTCGTCATCGTGCCGGCCACGCCGGAGCTCGAGCACGGGGTCGCGGCGGTCCTCCGCTGGTGAGCCCGAGCGGTGCGATTCGAGCAGACCGCTCACCCGACGTTTGACCCCGGTCACCAGGCGGGAACCCTCACCGCATGAACGCATCGACCCACGCTCACGCCGACCTGGCGCGCCTGCTGCCCTCCTTCGGTCGGGTGGCGGTGCCGACCGACGCCGACGACGACTCGCTGGCGAACGTCCGGCGTGTCGCGACCCGTCTCGCCGCCGAGCACGGGTGGGAGCTCGTGCTGTACGACCGTTCGCACGAGACGTGGATGGATCATCCGCATCCGAAGGGCTGTGTGACCGTCGACCAGCTCGACGGCGACGAGTGGGAGCACCTGCGAGTCCAATTGCGCGACGTCGAGTCGGCCGGCGTTTCGGTGACCGCCTGGTTGGCGACCGTGCCCTCGATCACGGCCATGGTCGACGCGATCCAGGAGATCGACATCGATGCGGTGCTGGTGCCCGCCGATCCGGAACACGCCACCCTGGCCGACCGGCTGCTCGAGGGTGGCGATCCCGCCGAACGGCTCGAACGCGTCGCCCACCTGCAGCTGGGCACGGATGCTCCCGTCGTGATCGCGGTGGACGGCGATGGCGCGCTCGCCGTGCGCGCCTACGAACCGGCCGACGACTGATCGCCGAACCACACCGTGCGCTGTGGGAAGGGGATCTCGATCCCGGCGTCGGCGAGCGACCGATCGACGGCCGCTGCCACGGTGTCACGGACGCGCCAGAAGGACGCGATCTCGGGCGAGTGCCAGAACCGCACGACGAAGTCGATGCTCGAGTCGCCGAACCCGACCAACAGGACGGCAGGAGCCGGATCGGCGAGCACGCCGTCGGCGCCGGCGACCGCGCCCTCGAGCGCCCGTCGTGCGATGGAGAGATCGCTGCCGTAGGCGACGCCGATCGGAAGATCGGTCCGGCGCTCGCCCCGCCGCGTGTAGTTGACGACGTCCGACTTGATGACCGTCGCCGACGGCACCATCACGGTCTCACCGTCGGGCGTGTCGATCGTGACGACCCGGGCGTCGATCCCCGACACCCGGCCCTCGTGGTCGTTGATGCGGACCTCGTCGCCGTACGTGAAGGGACGCCGGATCTGCAGCAGGACGCCCGCGACGAAGTTCTCGAGGATGTCCTGGAGTGCGAACGCCAGCGCGATGCCGGCGATGCCGAGCGCACCGAGCAGGGGGCCGATCTGGACGCCGAGCGCACCGAGGGCGTAGACGAGCCCGACGATGACGATGACGTAGCCGACCAGCCTGCTGATCAGGACGGCGAGGGCGCGATCGAGCCGAGGGCGCAGCGCCCGACCGAGCACCATCCGAACGCCCTGTGCGATCACGATCGCCGAGGCGAAGACGATGCCCGCGGTCAGCCACGACCAGCCGTCGAGCCCACCACCGTCGATCGCGTCGGCGAGGGCGTCGATGTCGTCCTGAGCCAGCACCCGATCGACCGTACCGCGACCCGCGGCTCGCGGCGGACCCAGCCACGGGTTGTCGAGCACGGCGCCCGGGTACCGTCGGGCCATGGTTCCGATCGATCGTGCCCGACTCGCGGAGATGCTCGCGGCTGCCGCCGACGCCCGCGGGCGCTCGTACTCCCCGTACTCGAAGTTCCGGGCGGGTGCCGCAGTGCTGACCGACGACGGCGAGATCGTCGAGGGCGTGATCGTGGAGAACGTGTCCCTGGGATTGGCGATGTGCGCCGAGCGCACCGCGATGTTCGCCACCGTCGCTCGCGGACAGAAGCCGGTGGCGCTGGCGCTCGTCGCGCCGGACACCACGGGCGACGTCACGTGGCCGTGTGGCGCGTGCCTCCAGGTGGCGCTCGAGCTCGGCGGGCCCGACCTGGTCGTGACGGCCGCAGACGCCGGCGAGTCGCTGCCGGATGATCCGCCGAGTGCCACCGTCCGCCAGCTCGCGCCCAGGGCTCCCCACCGCGATCGCCCACCGAGCTGACCGGTTTGATCGGCGCGAGGCCGGGTACTCCCGGCACATGAAGTTCCTCAAAGGTCTCGTCTTCGGTTCACTGGCCGGTTTCGCCGTCGGCGTCGGCCTCAGCGAGCGTCAGCGCCAGCAAGTGCTCGACGCCGTCGCCCGAGCCACCAAGCAGCGCGTCGGTCCGGTCGCCCATGCGATGTCCGAGAACGCCAGCCAGGTCGCCGACGCCGCCACGGATACCGTCGTCGACAAGATCGACACCGTCGGCGACCGCGCGGCGGATGCCGTCGCTGCCAACAACTGATCGGCCCGCACCCAGCTGGCGCTCGCCCGTCAGCGCGGTCCGAAGTCGGTGAAGCGGGGCGCCCACGGCTCGAGCTCGACCCGTGCTGCGTTCGCGGCGTAGCTCACCGCGTGGTACCACCCGCACAAGAGGAACACCTCGAGCAGCTCGGCGTCCGTGAAGCGGGTCGTCGCCCGGCCCGCGAGGTCGTCGTCGAGGTCCGAACGATCGTGGAGTGCATCGACCATTTCGATGAGCAGCCGCTCGCGGTCGTTCAACCAACATCGATCGGTGGCGACGCCATGCGTGATCGAGATCACCTGGGCGTCGTCGAACCCGGCCCGCTCCGCGAAGGACGCGACGTGGACGCCCCACTCGTACTCGCACCCGCACCGCGCACACGTCCGGTCGATCACGATCTCGCGATCACGCAGTGACAGCGTCAGGTCGCGTGACAGCTCGTAACGTCCCCAGCCGATCATCGCCTCGGTCATCGGCCGGTTCCGGGCGAAGGTCCGGAACAGCCCGATCGGCTCGACGTCGCGGGGCATCATCCGCGTGAGCAAGCGACCGGTCGGCTCGTCGTAGGGCGGTTCGAGGGGTTCGATGCGAGCGACCATCATCGATCCCGCTCGAACGGCACGAACCGCTGATGGTGCAACGCCATCACAAACCGCGCGGCGGGCAGCCCGCGAACGTAGTGCGGGCTGCGGTACCCGCGCGTGGGGCGCGGACGCCGGCGGGGGCCGTTTCTCGGTGGGGTGAAGGATGTCATCGTGTGCTCCTGGGTCCGGGCTGGTGGACGGTGAACTGCACGTCGGTGCACTCGCCGACGCATTCGCCGTCGAACGACACGAGCTGATCCGACGGATCTGCGGCGTCGGGGCGATGGCTGCGCACCACGAGGTGGATCTCCGCGTCACGGGACGACAGCAGACCAGGCACCGATCCGACGCGACGCTTCTCGAGCGCCGCACCGGCATCGGTCGCGAACGCCAGTGAGATCGACCCGTCCGATCCCGCCACGGCGCCGCCGGCGAGTCCGACGACCACGTCGGCAACTTCGGGGTCGACGACGTCGTCCTCGCCGCAACCGGGGAGGGAGCACCGGGCGGGGTCGTTGAAGATCACCCACCACAGCGTCACGGCCTCGCGAGGACCCAAACCGGTGGTGTGAAGCCATCCCTCGACGCCGTCGTCGTGGCGGATCAAGGTGGACTCGCCGAGCTGACGGGTCCGATCGTCGAACCCGACGACCGGCGCCTCCGTGACCGTGTAGTCCGACGACGGCGTCGACAACACGAGCCCTGTCACGACGCCGACCGCGACGCCCAGGGACAGGATCCGTCGGACCCAACGTCGGCGAGTTCCGCCGTGCGGACGTCCGCCGCTCGGCCCGCGGATGCCGTCCAGGCTCCGCCAGAGTGGACTCGGCACGATCTCGTCCCGCGCGGCCGAGCCGTCGTCGTCGGTCCGAGGCCGACGAGCTCTGGCGCGCGCCGCTCCCGTCGATGTGATGGTCGTCGTGTCGATCGACATGGTGATGCTCCTCGGTTGGGGGATGCAGACGACGATGCACGGGGGCAGTTGCGGCCCGGTCGCGACTCGGTTGCACCGACGGCCGGACCACTCCGTGTCGAGAATCCGTGGCGGGCACGGATGCCGATCGGCGGTCGCGCGTTCACGATCGTCCCCACCCCCACGACGGAGACGACATGAACCCAGCGACCACCACCAAGAACCGAACGACACCGAGCACCCTGCTCGGCGTCTGGGCGCATCCCGACGACGAGGCGTATCTCAGCGCCGGTCTCATGGGTCGCGTCCGCGACGCCGGCGGGCGCGTCGTGTGCGTTCACGCGACGTTCGGCGACCGGGGCACCAGCGACCCGGCGTCATGGCCGCCCGAGCGGCTGGCGGCGCATCGCCGCGCCGAGCTCGCTGCGAGCCTTGCGGTCGTCGGCGTCAGCGAACACATCGGCCTGGGTTACGCCGACGGCTCGCTCGCCGACCTCGACCCTGCACAGCCGGAGCTGCGCCTGATCGAGATCATCGATCGCGTCCGGCCGGACGCGATCGTGACGTTCGGCCCGGACGGCGTGACCGGGCATCCCGATCACGTCGCGGTGTGTCGATGGACGACGGCGGCCTGGTCGGCGGCCTACCAGCCCGGCGACCTCTTCTACGCGACGACGACCGACGAGTTCGTCGAACGCCACGCCGAGATGTACCGCGAGCTCGCGCTCTCGGAGGCCCCCGGGCTGCCCGTGCGCACGCCGCGCTCGCAGATCGCCCTCGACATCGCGCTCGCCGACTGGGAGCTCGACCGCAAGCGCGCCGCGCTCGCGGCGCACGCCAGCCAGACGCAGGAGCTCGCCCACCGGATGGGCGAGCACCGGTACCGCCACTGGTTCGACCACGAGACGTTCCGGCGACCGACCGCGTCAGAACATCGCAGCGCGCTGACCCGACGTCGCGTCGCCTGACGTTCCCTCGGTCAGCAGGACCCGACCCGCCATCCGGATCCCCCATCCACACCGTCAACGATCCACACCCCGACCAGGAGGACAACCATGAGCACCACCGACACCACCACCCATCGACCCATCCACCCGAACGGCGTCGACATCGAGGCGATCCTCGGTGCCCGCGACCTGATGACCGAGACGCCGGAGCTGGCGCAGTTCCAGTTCCGCGCCGCGAACCAGTGGATCACCGGCGTGCACAGCCGCACCAGCTTCGACGACTTCTTCGGGGTCGGCGGCGAACAGCATCACCGTCGTGTCTTCACGTTCGATGCCGATCACCCGGAGCTGTTCGCGGCGACGGACGCCGGGCCGACGCCCGTCGAGTTCGTGCTCCACGCGCTCGCGTCGTGCATCACCGCCGGCATCGCCAGCGTCGCCGCGAACCGCGGCATCACCCTCCACAAGGTGACGTCGACGATCGAAGGCGACCTGAATCTGCAAGGCCTCATGGGCATCGACGCCGACGTGCGCAACGGGTACACCGCACTGCGCCTCTCGTTCCACCTCGAGGGCGACGCGTCGACCGAGGAGCTCGAGCGCCTCGTCGCCCAGTCCACCCGTCGATCGGCCGTGTTCGACATCGTCACGAACGGCACGCCGGTCGCCATCGAGGTCACCGCGTGAGCGGCTGATCGAACGACGAGGAGCCCGACATGTCACGCTCGACCACGGTCGTCATCATCGGTGGCGGGCAGGCCGGACTGGCGATGAGCCGCTGCCTGACCGACCGCGCGGTCGACCATGTCGTGATCGAGCGCGGCCGGGTGGCGGAGCGGTGGCGCAGCGAGCGGTGGCGCTCGCTGCGCCTGCTCACTCCGAACTGGATGTCCCGCCTGCCCGAGTGGCAGTACCGGGGCGACGACCCCGACGGCTTCATGACGATGCCCGAGGTCATCGGGTTCCTCGAGGCCTACGCGCGATCGTTCGACGCACCTCTGTACGAGCAGACCGAAGTCGTCTCACTCGACCACGACGGTCGGCGGTTCGTCGTCGAGACCACCGGTGAGTGCTGGCACGCCGACCGCGTGGTCGTCGCGACCGGGCCCTTCCACGAGGCCAGCCGCCCGGCGTTCGCCGAGTGGCTGGCGCCCGACATCGCCGAGATCGCGCCCAACCGGTACCGCTCGCCCGACGAGCTCGACGAGGGCGGGGTGCTGATCGTCGGGGCGTCGGCGAGCGGCGTCCAGCTCGCCGACGAGCTCGCGAAGAGCGGTCGCCACGTGACGCTGGCGGTCGGACGCCACACCCGCCTGCCACGGCGGTACCGCGGGCTCGACATCCATTGGTGGCTCGATCAGCTCGGCACGCTCGACGTCCGACTCGACGAGGTCACCGACATCGCCGCGGCGCGCCGAGAGCCATCGCTCCAGCTCGCTGGGGATTCGACCGGGCGGTCGCTCGACCTCGAGCGTCTGCAGGACGCCGACGTCCGCCTCGTCGGACGACTCCGCGGGATCGACGGGCACCGGGTCGACTTCCGGCGCGATCTCACTGCGAACTGCGGCGCCGCGGATCAGCGGCTCGAGCGAATGCTCCAGCGCGTCGATGCCCACGTCGAAGAGGCCGGTCTGAGCGCCGAAGTCGGTCCGATCGAACGGCCTCCTCCCGTGCGACCGCACCGCGCACCGTCACGGCTCGACCTGCGCGGCGAGGGCATCACGTCCGTGCTCTGGGCGACCGGCTACCGCCGGTCGTACGCCTGGCTCCGGCTTCCGGTGCTCGACGCGGCCGGCGACATCCGCCACGACGGTGGCGTCACCGCGTTCCCGGGGCTCTACGTCCTCGGCCTGCCGTTCCTCCGTCGCCGCAAGTCGACCTTCCTCGACGGAGTCGGACGCGATGCCGAGGAGCTCGCCGACCACATGGTCAACGGGCTGGCCACCACCGCGCTCACCGCTTCATCCCACCGACAGGGAGAAGGACGATGACCCCCACCACACCTCGGCGCGCCCACTACGACATCGTCGTCGTCGGAGCACGCGTCGCCGGTGCCGCCACCGCGATGCTGCTCGCGCGCGCCGGAGCGCACGTGCTCGTCGTCGACCGCCACGCGCGCGGCGCCGACACGCTCTCGACGCACGTGCTGATGCGGGCCGGCGTCTGGCAGCTCCACCGGTGGGGCGTCCTCGACCGGATCGTCGACACCGGTACCCCGGCGATCACCCAGGCCAACTTCTTCTACGGCGACCGCGAGATACGCCTGCCGATCCCGCCGGACGCCTCCGGGCCGGGCCTGTACGCTCCACGGAGGACGCTGCTCGACCCGGTGCTCGCCGCCGCAGCCGAGGAGGCCGGGGCCGAGGTGCTGCACGGCGTTCGGGTGCTGGACGTGTACGTCGATCACCGCGGTCGCGCGCGTGGGGTGAGCGCGCTTGCAGGCGGCCGGCGCGCGTCGATCGGAGCCGACCTCGTCGTCGGCGCGGACGGCATCGCGTCGAAGGTCGCCCGCGCCGTCGCGGCGCCGACCTACGTCGAAGGCCGACACGCCGCAGCCGCCATCTACACCTACGTGCGCGACCTGCCCGAGCCCGCCTACGACACGTACTTCTCCAACGGGGTGGGCGCCGGCGTGATCCCCACTGACGACGGCCTGGCCTGCGTGTTCGCAACGATGCCCGCCGATCGCTTCGCGCGCACCGCACGAGGTTCGGTGGCAGCGACGTGGCGCGCGGTGCTCGAGGAGACGCACCCGGATCTCGCTGCCGCAGCCGCCTCGAGCACCGTCGTCGGCACGTTCCGCAGCTTCCCCGGGCGGCCCGGGCACTTCCGGGCGCCGACCGGTCCGGGCTGGGCGCTGGTCGGCGACGCCGGTCACCACAACGACTCGATCACCGCCCACGGGATGACCTCGGCGTTGCGCGACGCCGAGCTGCTGGCCGCGAGCGTCCTCGGCGACGAGTCGACATACCGCTGCCGACGCGACGAGCTGGCGCGACCGATCTTCGAGCTGACCGACCGGCTCGCCTCGTTCGAGTGGACGCTCGACGAGCTGCAGGGACTCCACATCGCCCTCAGCCAGGCCTTCAAGCGCGAGACCCAGACGGTGGCAAGTTGGCCGCGTGAGGCGATCGCGCCGTCCCACGAGCTCGTGCCGTGCGCCTGATCGCCGAACCACGTGCCGCAGCCGTCCACGATCCGGTGCGGCGAGCCGTCCGGCACGCGCTCTCCGTGTGCATCGCGGTCCTGCCACTCGGGTGGCTGCTGGGGGTGACGATCGCCGGCTCGCCCATCGACGGCTTCCTCGGCTGAACCGGCGGACCGGTGCTCGCCTCCGGCGCGGCGCACTTCGCGTTCGTCGAGTCGCTCGGGCGCGGTGCCGGTGCGGTCGCGGCGTGGAGTGGCGCCGTGGTGGTGGCGAGCCGGTGCACCCTGTACAGCGCCGCTCTCGCACCGAGGTTCTCGCACCAGCCCGCGTGGTTCCGGTGGGTCGGCCCGTACTTCCTGATCGACCAGCTCTACGTGATGGTGCTCGCCGAGCCCGAAGCAGAAGACGACCCGGACTTCTTTCGTCGGTACTACCTCGCGTTCGGGTGCGTGATGTCGGTCGGCTGGGCGATCGCGATCGGCGCCGGGATCCTGGTCGGCCCCGTCATCCCGGCCGAGTGGCGACTCGAGCTGCTGCTCACGGCCTTGGTCGTCACCATGCTGCGGTCGGTCGTGAGGAGCCCGGCCACCCGGCGCGCCGCTGCAGCCGCGCTCGTGACGGGTCTCCTGACCAGCGGTCTGCCGTCGGGAACCGGACTGCTGATCGCCACGGCGGTCGGCATCGCCGTCGGGCTGCGATCTGCGCACGACGAGCCGAACCGGGAGCGGGCGCCGTGACGAGCGCCCTGTTGATCGCGCTCACCGGCGTGTCGATCTACGCCCTCCGCGCCTCGTTCGTCGTGGCCGCCGGTCGGATCGAGCTGCCCGACACGATCAGGCGTGCGCTCGGTTTCGGACCCCCGGCCGTGCTCGCCGCCCTGCTGGCGTCGCTCGTGGTCGCGGACAGCCCTCGCTCCCCCGACCCGCGTGCCCTCGCGGTCACCGTCGTCGCGCTGGCCGTCTCACGGCGAGCGTCGATGGTGCCGACGATCGGCGCCGGTTTCGTCACCCTGGTGCTCATCGGCAGTCTGTGACCTGGATCCGTCGACCACGCCTTCGAGTTCGCGCGCCGTCCGCTCTTCCAGGAGGACCGCACCGATCGCCCGATGCTTGTCCAGCGCGGCGCGCAGCAGGCGCTCCGCCTCGTCGGAACGCCCGCACGTCGCAGCGAGCAGGCCCAGATGCCGCGCCACCGCGCCCTTGCATGCCATCGCCCGGTCGACGACCGCGACACGTTGTTCGAAGGGCGAGAGCAGCTCGAAGAGCACCTCGGCCCGTTCACCGTCGCCCAGGAACGCACAGACCTCGGCCGAATAGGTCATCGCGTTGAGCCACTGGAGGTCGCGCGGGATGCCGCCGAATCCGTCGCGCGCCAAGACGTCGAAGTGCTGCGCCGCCTCGTCGCGGTCGCCCCGGAACGCGTGCAGGTAGGCGAGCGCGGCCCGCCACGCCGGCACGTGCTCCACCTCGCGGGTCAACCGCTCGTACTCGATGATCAACCGGTCGAGCTGGCCGTCCTCGCCCCGCGCGATCACGAGCCAGAATCGCTGGACCCAATAGATGAGATCGGCGTTCGCATCCTCCGCCGCCCGGCTCAAGTCCAGCGCCTGGTCGATCGAGCGTTCGGCGTCGTCGAGGCGTCCTTCGAGCATCGCGCAGCAGCCACGCCACAGGCTGACGTCACGAAGCCGGATCGGCTGTCGCAGGCGATCGGCGACCTCGGCGTGCTCGTCCATCGCCCGACGGGCGCCGGCGACGTCGCCGGCCTCCATGAGGTCGACGAGGAGCAGCGCCAGGCCACGCGCGACCAGCTCGTCGTGCCCCGACGTGGCACCGAGCTTCCGGATCCGGAGGGCGGCATCGATCCGCTCGTCGACGTCTTCCGGGCTCCACAGTGCGGCATGCCGAGCAGACAGCACCCAGGCCAGCGCGACGTCGTCACCCGCGGCCGCAGCGTCGGCCTCGGCGAGATCGCACAGCTCACGGCGACGATCGGTGTCGGCGGTGTAGTACAAGGCCTGCGCGAGCCGGGCGGTGACGCGCGCCCGCAACGCGTCGCCGTCGTCGTTGAGGGCGGTCCGCGCCCGCTCGAGCAGATCGACCAGCTCGGCGTCGGCGCCCCAGATCGACGCTGCGTCGCCGACCCCGAGCGCGGCCCGGGCCAACAGTCGGCCGTCGCCGATCCGGGTGGCGAGTCGGGCAGCCCTGACGAGGTCGGCGCGCGCCGCGACGCCGTCGCCCGCTCGCAGCCGCGCCTCGCCGCGCGTGGCCAGCGCGCGCGACAACCGATCCGGCGTCGGCTCGTGCTCACCCGCGACGTCGATCACCATCGACGCCAGCGCGGCGGCCTGCTCGTACGCGAGCCGGTCGATCGCCTGCTCGGCGGCTCGCTCGGCGACGTCCGCGACGCGCGCGAGATCGGCTTCCGGCAGCGCCGCGTGGAGGTGGTGCGCGATCTCGGCGAGGTTGCGGCTGGCTCCACCGCGCTCGAGCTCGTCGGCGATCCGCAGATGGAGATGCAGCCGGCGGCTGCTGGCGAGCCGTTGCACGAGCGCGTCCCGCACCAGCGCGTGCGCGAACCGGTACGTGTCCGCGCTCTCTGGCACCTCCACGAGCAGACCGGCGCGAAGCGCCGCCTCGACGGCGTCCAGCACCGCACCCGGTTCGACGTCTGCGGCTCGCGCCGCCACGCCGAGGCGGAAGCTCTCGCCGATCAGGGCGGCTGCCGTGAGCACGTGGACGAGGTCGGGGTCGAGGTGGGCGACGCGCCGCGCGACGACTTCCCGGAGCCCTGCCGGCACCGCGTCGAGCGAGTCGGCGCCGGTTTCGTCGAGGTGGTGCATCAGCTCTCGCAGGAGGAACGGGTTGCCGTCGGTGCGCTCCCAGGCCGTCCGTGCGAGCGCCGTCGACTGCGGGAAGTCGTGCTCGACGATCATCGCCGCCTGTTCCGACGACAGGCCGGCCAACCGGACGTGGGTCACGGCGGACCCGGCCTCGAGCGCGGTGAGGACCCGACCGAGCTGGGACTCCGGCACGAGGCTCTCGGCGCGCACGCCGGCGGCGACGAGCACCGGTGTGGCAGCCGGGGATCTCAGCAGGTGGCGGAGCGCGAGCAACGTCGGCCGATCGGCCCACTGCAGGTCGTCGACGACGAGCAACACCGGCGCCGGCGCCGCCGACACGAGCCGATCGAACGCGCCGAACAGCTCGGCGCGCATGCTCACCTGCGAGTCCGCATCCTCGATGCGTGGCTCGGTCCCGACGTGGAGCGCGGGGACGACCGGTCGGAGCAGGTGTGTCACGGACTCGACGACCGACGTGGGAGCGCGCGGTGCGATGAACGCCGCGATCTCGGCCAGCGGCTGGTAGGGGACGAGCGCTTCCTCGTCACATCGTCCGAAGGCGATCGTCGCCCCCGACCCGGCGAGCGTCGCCGCGGCTTCGGCCAGCAGGCGGGTCTTGCCGATCCCCGCCGCGCCGCTCACGACGACGAGGTGGCGCCCGTGACGCTCGCCGACCGCAGTCACTGCGGCCAGGATGCGATCCAGCTCCTCCGACCGACCGGCGAACGTCCCACCGGCGAGCGAGGTGGCGAGCGGCGCGGGCAACGTCGCGCCCGGTTGCGCCGTCCGCTCAGCGGACTGGCCCAGCCGCGCCAGCTCGCGCCGGTCCGCAGCCCCGAGCTTGCGGAGCAGCGCCGACACGTGGCTCTCCACGGTCCGGACCGAGATGAACAGCCGCTCGGCGATCTCGCCGTTGGAAAGCCGATCTGCGACGGCGTCCAGCACCTCGGCTTCACGCGCCGTGATGTCCGACCACAATCGGGTGACGGGTCGGTCTCCCACCGACGCGTCCCCGTCGGCGCGTGCCGCCGGTTCGGCGCGCCGGTCGTGAGCGCGCATCTCGACGGATCCGTGGCGCAGGATCGACGCTTCCAGCGCGCGTAGCTCCGGCGACGGCTCGAGGCCGAGCTCGTCGGCCAGGCGGGCGCGAAAGCGCTCGTAGCTGCGCAGGGCGTCAGTGCCCCGTCCGGCCGTCGACAGCGCTCGCATCGTCAGCTCGACGGGTCGCTCGCTGAACGGGTGCTCGTCGAGCAGCCGCTCGAGGTCCGCGACCGCGGCAAGCGGGCGGTCGAGAGCGAGCAATCGGGCGGCACGCTCCTCGACGGCGCGAGCGCGGAGGTCGTCGAGCCGCTGCGCCTCGGCGCGTGCGAACTCCTCGTCGCGGAACTCGGCGAGCGCCGGACCGCGCCACAGGGCGAGCGCCTGATCGAGCAGTTCGAGGGCCAGCTCGTGTTCGGTTGCGGCCACCGATCGTTCGATCAGTCGGGCCGCGTCGAGATGCTCCAGCGCGACGGCGTCCGCATCGAGCAGGTAGCCGGGCGGGCGCGTCAGGAGGCAGCCGCCGTCGTCGGTCGGGCTGTCGAGGGCGCGTCGAAGGCGCGCGACGTGCGACTGCAGCGTCTTGTCGGCCGACGGTGGTGGCTCGTCGGCCCAGAGCACGTCGATCAGACGATCGGAGGAGACGACCGCGCCGGCGTCGATGGCGACGGCGGCGAGGAGTCGCCGCTGGAGGGGGCTGGTGATGGCGGTCTCGGCTGCGTCGCGCACGACGCGGAGCGACCCCAGCACGCCGACGTGCCACCGACCGTCGGGCGAACCGTGCTCGCCTCCGTCCGTACGCGAGCCCACAGGTCATGCATACCCGACCGACACCGTCCAGGGAAGGGGAGGTATCGCCCGACCCGGCACGAACCCCGGGCGCGAACGAGGCCCCGCATGGAGCGGGGCCTCGGCGCGCGCCCGTAGGGATTCGAACCCCAAGCCTTCTGATCCGTAGGCCGCTGGAGGCCCGTCCGGCTGATGCTGCCCTGTGCCGGTTCGTGCCGATCTAGCTGGTGTTTCGCGTCTCACGGCGAACGTGCCGACACGCGCTGACACGGCCCGACACGCGACGTTTGCATACATCGTGCATACATCGAGGATGACGACTACTCCGGGTGCTCGTCCGACGTATCGGGTTCAGGCGGCGGGAAGTGCTCGACTTCGACCTCGAAGACGTGCCCGACGTCGTTGAGTTCGTATGCGTAGAGACGGATCCGCTCGACGACGTTCGACGCCTGTACAAGCACCCGGAACAGGTCGTCGCCCGGGACCTGCATGGTGCCGCCTTCGTAGTCCTCGGCGAGCACATCCATGAGCGGCATGATCGCCAGTGACAACACGTCGGTGCGTGACGGCCGACCGAATCCGTCACGCTCGCTGGCTACCTGAGCAGCGAGCGAGTCGAAGAACGAGTCGTCGAAAACAACCTCACGTCTGGGCATCGGCCCGGCGGCGGCGAAGCTCGGCCGTCTTGGCCCGAATGTGCGCTTGCTCCGAAGCGTCGAGCTGCTCCCACTCCCGCACGACCCCGGCCCGGGCGAGCTCGGCCCGTTCGTTCGGGCTCAACTGCGACAGCTCTTCGAGCGTGGGGCGCTCGTCTCCAGCCATGTGCTCAGGGTACCGCGCAAGCGCGTCCCC
>JBFHJC010000031.1:0-22306 GCA_041596155.1 Ilumatobacter sp.
CCGCTGCCCGTCGGTGCCCGGCTGATCCACGACGCTCGATCCTACGGCTGGTGCGCCGGATCGGGGTGGCGGTCGACGTGACGGGGCTGGCGCTACCCTCGCCCCCGATGGGAGCGCCCGCCCCGTTCGAGAAGTTGTCGGTCTTCTACCCGATGTGGAACGAGGAGGACTACGTCGAGCGCGCCCTGCGGTACGGCGAGCGGGCGTGCCGCGCGCTCGTCGAGCGCGGTGACATCCTCGACTACGAGCTGATCGTCGTCGATGACGCCTCGACCGACCGCACCGGCCCGATCGCGGACGGGCTGGCCGCCTCGGACGCCCGCGTCCGCGTGGTCCACCACGCCCGCAACCGCAAGCTGGGCGGCGCGATGAAGACCGGTTTCGCCGCCGCCACCGGCGACCTGATCCTCTACACCGACGCTGATCTCCCGTTCGACATGAACGAGCTGCCCCGGGCGGTGCGCCTGCTTCGCGAGTACGAGGCCGACATCATCAGCGCCTACCGGTTCGACCGCACCGGTGAGGGCTCGCTGCGGTCGATCTACACGTGGGTGTACAACGTGCTCATCCGGGCCCTGTTCGGGGTCAAGGTGCGCGACATCAATTTCGCGTTCAAGCTCTGCCGGCGCTCGATCTTCGACCACATCGAGCTGCGCAGCGAGGGGTCGTTCATCGACGCCGAGCTGATCATCCGCGCGAGCCGTCTCGGATTCGAGATCATGCAGATGGGCGTCGACTACTTCCCGCGCACCCGCGGCGAGTCCACGCTCAGCTCTCCACGCGTCATCTTGACCATTCTGCGTGAGATGTGGTCGTTGCGGTCCGATCTCGACCGCATCGAGCGGCTGCGCTGATCACCCGACATCGCTGGAAAAGGTGGACGAGGCGCCGGTCGGAGCGGGTTCTCCCTTGGTAGCGTGAACTCCAGGATCACGGCTCGTCGGCGCGCGTTGGTGGGTGCGGCGTGGGCGGGATCCGACGCCGCCACCCTCGTCTCGAACCGTGAACGACCGCCACCCCACACCCCCTGCCCGCTGGCTCCCGGCCGCCGCCGCGGCCGGCCTGGTCGCGGCCGTGATCGCGGCCGGCGTCATCAGTGGCGGTGGCGGCGACGAAGCGGCGGGCACCACCGTGCCGGTTCCGGTGCCGACGGCCACGATCGACCCGGCCACCACGCTCGACTACACCGATCAGGTCGTCACCGAGTCGACCGACGTTGCCATCCAGAAGGTGCCCCTCGGCCGCACGCTGAGCGACGGGCTCGCCGGCGACGACGTCGCGATGGTGCAGCAGCGGCTCCACGACCTGGCGTTCGATCCGGGCCCGGTCGACGGCATCTACGGCACGATGACCAAGCAGGCGATCTGGGCGTTCGAGAAGCTCGTCATGGGCGTCCCGCGTCAGCAAGCCACCGGGCGGGTCACCCCGGAGATGTGGGACCGGATGCAGGACCCGCTGGTGATCGCGCCGCGTCGCCCGACCGGTGGGCTCGCCGACCACACCGAGATCTACCTGCCCGAACAGGTGCTGATCAACTTCAAGGCCGACGTCGCGGTGCTGATCACCCACGTGTCGACGGGTGAGCTCGATGCCAACGGCGAGCCGGCCGAGTACCGCGAGACGGTCACCTACGACACCGGCCCCAACGGCGAAGTGCTCGAAGAGCCCGTCACCAAGGCGGTCATCGGCTGGTCGAAGACGCCTGCCGGCGTGTTCGAGGCATACCGGTTCGTGCCCGGCACCCGCAACGGTCCGCTCGGCTCGATGTGGAATCCGATCTACATCAACTACGGCATCGCCATCCACGGTGCGCTCAACGTGCCGATCCAGCCGGCCTCTCACGGCTGCATCCGCGTGCCGATGCACATCTCCGAGTACCTCCAGGATCTGATCCCCAAGGGACAGAAGGTGCTGATCTGGGACGGGAAGAAGGAGCCCGAGCAGCAGACCAAGGAGGACATGCTGCCCATCTGGGACCGTCCCGACCCCGACGCGACCACCACGACCACGACGTCGACCACCACCACGACGACGACGATCGCGCCGGCGACCACGGTCGCCCCGACCACGACGAAGCCACCGCCCACGACCACCCGGCCGCCCACCACGACGACGGTCGCACCGACGACGCTGCCGCCCACGACCACGACCGCGCCGCCGGGCTGAACGACGGGGGGAAGCCCTGCCGTCAGAGCTGGGCAGCGCAGGCGTCGAGCCCGCCGAGCACGCCGGCGCGGAAGCTCTCGATCTTCTCGAACGGGCTCCCGACGATGTCGTCGGAGGCGCTGGCGTCGCCGACGAGGATCGCCATCCGGATCGCCTCGTCGAGGTCGCCTGGTGAGCTGGTGACGGTATCGGGCACGCCGTCACCGTCACGGTCGCCCGCACGCGGGGTGCGGCCGAGCTCGTCCGGGGTGATGTCGCGGACCCACGCCCCGGTCAAGCAGTCGTTGAGGAGCGCGCGGGCCTCGCCCCCGAACGGGCTGTCGATGTCGCGCTGCACGAGCTCGGCCCAAGCGATCCCGTAGAAGTAGCCGAGCGTGAAGTCCCCGAACTCGCGGTAGAGCTCGAGCACGGCCGGCTCGTCGTAGACGACGGTCCGCTCGACCGGGCAGACGACGAGCTCGAGCGCGAGCTGGACACGCTGCGCGCACGACACCGTCGCCAGGTCGTCGGTCACCTCGACGGACACCTCCTCGAACTCCGGCCCGAGGGCGGTCTGCCAGAAGTGGTTGATGTCGCGTGCCAGGAACTCCGGCGCCGGCGTGCAGTTGGCCGGATCGATGTCGTCGGTGCAGTCGTACGACGCGTTCCCCTCGCGCAGGAAGTCGCTCTGCTGTTGGAACTCGTTGGGCATCAGTGTGAGCGGCTCGTCGAGCAGGGGTGCGCACCGGCCCGGCCCGTTGACGAAGCCCTCCTGGAACGCGCCGACGCGGTCGAACGCCGAACCGTGGCCGCCGGGGACGAACTGGTCGAGCCCGACCGGATCGCGGACGCTGAGCATGGCGATCAGGCCGGCCCGGACGTCGAGATCGTCGAGGCGGAGCAGCGGCGAATCGCCCTGGTACGCCTGGCCCGCCCACGCACCGGCGAAGCAGTCGGCCTGCTGTTCGGTCAGGATCGTGGGCAGACCGACGTCGAGGGCGCCGAACCGGGCCTGGATCGCGTGCCCGTACTCGTGGGCGAGCACGATGCCCATGACCGCCGACCCGAACTCCTCCGCGAGCGGGGTCAGGATGCTGCGCAGACCCGCTCCGTCGTCGAAGTCGCCGTCGTCGTAGATGACGAAGTCGCCGAACTGGCAGTAGAAGGCGACGAACGAGACGAGGTCGGCGTACTCGGTCCGGCGTTGTCCGCATCCCGGCAGCGGGCTCTGCCGCTCGGGGTAGCCCGCGTACACGCCGCCTTCCAGCGAGACGAACGGCTCGCCGTAGAGCTCGGGATACACCTCACTCCACCAGCGCTCGATGTCGGTGAGGGCGACGGCCACGAAGGCGTCGTGAGGCTGGGTCGGCTTGTGCTCGTCGATGTCGACCACGTCGGAGAGCGGGATGCTGACCGCGAGCGGCGGCTCGTCGCTCGCCGGTCGTTCGGGTGCGCTCGACGTGGTCGTGGCGGGGGTCGCTTCCGTCGTCGGCGCCGTCGTCGTCGGCTCCTCGACCGTGGTCTCCGGTACGGTCGTGCGCTCCGCCGACACCGACACCACGTCGATCTCCACCCCACAGGCCGCGAGGAGCACGCCGGTCACGAGGACGAGGGCGGTGCGCCGGGGGGACACGCCGTCGAGTGTACGACCGCCTGTCGGACGGGGAGGATCGGCCCGTGGGACCTCAGTCGAGCTCGCCGGCGAGCTCGACGATCTCCTCTTGCTGGCCGTGCGCCATGGCGGCCGCCATCTTGCGAACCTCGGCGTTGGCCGCGTGCTCGGCGGCGTAGGACGCCATCGAGATGCCGCTGCGATGATGCTCGGTCATCAGCTCGACGAACGCGCGGTCTGCGTCCGCACCGGCGGCGCGTCCGAGGCGGTCGAGCTCGTCCTCGCTCGCCATCCCGGGCATGTGGTCGAGATCGTGGGACATGCCCATCCACGCCATCGCCGTACCCGTCTCGTTGGCCTCGGCCTCACCGAACGAGCGCAGCAGCTGGATCATCCGTCCGACCTCGAGGCTCTGGCCGCGCACGATCCCGGCGGCGAGCGTTCGCAGGCCGGGGTCGGTGTCGGGGAGGCCACGGTAGATGAAGCCCATCAGGACCGCCTGCTCGTGGTGGACGCGCATGTCCTGCAAGAAGCCGACATCGACCTCGTTGTGCTCGATCTCGGCGCCGGCGTCGCCCACCATCCATCCGATCATCGCGGCGACGATCGCGGCGGTGAAGACCAACGTGACGATGTTGACGGGGTGCTGCCACCACGGGAGCACGATGGAGTCGCGGTCGTCGCCGTCGCCGCCGGCCTCGCCGTCACCGCCGTCGCCGCCACCGGCCTCGCCGCCGCCCTGGCGCTCGGCGGCGCGACGCTCGAGCTCGAGGAGTTGGTCGAACGACAGGTCGGCGTCTCCTGCGGCGGTGTCCACGTCGGCAGTCTGCCAGGCTCGCGGTCCGTCGCGGCGCCGTCGCCCCACGATGGGAGGACGGGGGATCGGGAGGGGTACCTTCCCCCGACATGGGGAGAGGGGTCGGTCGGCCGGCTGCGGGCGACTCGGCGGAGACGCGACGGAGGATCCTGCACGCGGCGCGGATCCGGTTCGCGCGCGACGGCTACCGGGCGACCACGAACCGGTTGATCGCAGACGACGTCGGGATCACGCCGGGCGCGATCTACCACTACGTCGACTCCAAGGCAGAGCTCTACTCGGCCGTCTATTGCGACACGGTCGATCACGTGTACTCGCAGTTCGAGCGGGTGGCGGCCGATCACGACGGCCTCCGCGAGCAGTACGCCGCAGTGCTGCGGGCGGCCTGCGAGATGCAACAGGCCGACCCGTCGATCACCGGGTTCATCGTCGCGGTGACGCAGGAGACCCAGCGGCACCCCGACCTGCTCACCCTGCTGGCGCCCCAGCGCGGACGCCATCACCGGTTCTTCACCGAGCTCGTCGACGGCGCGTCGGCACGCGGTGAGCTGCTCGCCGACGTCGATCGACTCGCTCTCGCCGACCTGCTCGGGTCGATCCTCGCCGGGCTCGCACGGATGGCCCTCGCCGCCAACGACATCGGCCGCTACGAAGCGGCCGTCGGCGTACTCGAGCGGTTCCTCGACGGCGAACTGCTCGAAACCGGCTGATCGCGATCAGCGAACGGGCACGGCGGCGCGCACGGTCGGCCGCGACCGCACCATCTCGACGGTGACGGCCGCCAGCGCCGACCACACGAGCACGAACCCGACCACCCGACTGGCGGGCAGCGGCTCGTCGAACGCGAGCCAGCCGAGCAGGAAGTTGATGATCGGCACCAGGTAGTTGGCAGGACCGAGCAGCGTGAACGGGACTCGCTTGGCGGCGAACGCGAACATGAGCAGCGGGATCGCCGTGATGGCCCCGGTCCCGACGAGGAACGCCCAGTCGGCACCCACCGCCTGGTCGGGAATGCCGCCGGCGCGCCACCATCCCGACATCGCGACCACGACCGCCGGCACCGACAGCACGACCAGCTCGCCGGTCAGGCTCTCGACGGGGTCGAGGGGGACCCGTCGCTTCGTGAGGCCGTACCACGACCAGGTGGTCGCGAGCAGGAGGGCGACCCAGGGCACGCGGCCGTGCGAGACGGTGAGCACCGCCACCGCCGCCACCGCGAACCCCACCGACAGCTGCTTGAGCGGCGTGAGGCGCTCGCCCAGCACGATGACGCCGAGGGCCATCGTGCCGAGCGGTGCGAGGAAGTACCCGAGGGCGGTCTCGATGACGCGGTCGTTGACGACCGCCCACACGTACGTGGTCCAGTTGACCGTCAGCAGGAGCGAGGCGAGAGCGATCCGCGGCGCGACCGAGCGGTCGCCCAGCGCCCGGACGACGGCGACCCAGCGGCGCGTCGCGACGAGCACGACGATCATGCACGCCGTCGCCGTCGCGACGCGCCAGCCGATCAGCTCGAACGCGTCGAGGCCGGTGAGCTGCTTCCAGTAGATCGTCAGGAGGCCCCACAACGTGTACGCCGCGACGGCCGCCCGAAGCCCGCGCACCTGCTCGCCGTCCACGGGCCCGACGCTACGGCCGCTGGGGCCGACGCGGACCGGCGGATTCGTGTTCGGACTGGCAGACTCGCCGCATGGAGGTGCTGGTCGTCGTCGACCCGGCCGGGGTCGTGGCCGACCGGATCGCACGCCGTCTGCGGATCGCTGTCGCCCGTCGCGGCCACGCCCACCTCGCCGTCAGCGGTGGGAGTACGGCGCCACCGATGCTGGCCGCCCTCGTTCGTCACCGGCTCCGTTGGTCGGACGTCACGGTGTGGCAGGTGGACGAGCGGGTGGCACCCGACCGCGACCCGGCGCGCAACGCCTGCCAGCTCGACGTCCTTCCCCGCGAGTGCACCGTCCGGCCGATGCCGGTCACCGCTGCCGACCTGCGCGCCGCGGCCCGCCGATACGCCGCCGCGCTGCCCGAGCGGCTCGATGTCGTGCATCTCGGCGTGGGGGACGACGGCCACACCGCGTCGTGGCCGCCGGGACAGCCTGACACGGCGGCGTCGGCACGGGCAGTCGAGGTCGTCGACCGCTTCAACGGATGGCCGCGCATGACGCTCACGGCGCGGGTGGTCAACGGCGCCCGATCCCGCATCGTCCTCACCAACGGCGCCGCGAAACGTCCGATGGTGACCCGGTGGCTCGCCGGCGACCGGGCGATCCCGATCGCGGCGGTCCGACGCACCGGCACCCTCGTCGTCCTCGACCGGGCGGCTGCGCCCGTGCAACCGTCGCGATAGCGTCGCCGGCCGTGAGCGTCTCGGACGTCCCGCACCTACGCGAGCTGTTCGCCGTCGACCCCGGCCGGGCCGAGCGGTACCGCGTCGAGGCGGGGAACCTCGTGATCGACTACTCGAAGCAGCCGATCACCGACGCGATCCTGGCCGACCTGCTCGATCGGGCCGCCGCGGCCGGGGTGGCCGAGCGGCGCGACGCGATGCTCGCCGGCGAGGCGATCAACGTCACCGAGGGGCGTGCCGTGCTGCACACCGCGCTCCGTGCGCCGAGGGACGCGGTGATCGAGGCCGACGGCGAGAACGTCGTACCGGACGTCCATCGCGTGCTCGACGCGATGGCCACCTTCGCCGAGCGGATCCGCGCGGACGAGCGCATCACCGACGTCGTCAACATCGGCATCGGGGGATCCGACCTCGGACCGGCGATGGCGGCAAAGGCGCTGGCCGCCTACGGTCACCCGCGCCTGCGCTGCCACTTCGTGTCGAACGTCGACGGCGCCGACGTCCACGCCGCGTTGCAGCAGGTCCGCCCGGAGTCGACGCTCTTCATCGTCGCGTCGAAGACGTTCGGCACGATCGAGACGCTCACCAACGCCCGAACCGCCCGCACGTGGCTCGTCGACGCCCTCGGCGAGGATGCCGTGCGCGACCACTTCGTGGCCGTCTCGACCAACTCGGAGCGCGTCGCCGAGTTCGGCATCGACACCGCCAACATGTTCGGCTTCTGGGACTGGGTCGGCGGCCGCTACTCCGTCGACTCGGCGATCGGCCTGTCGCTGATGATCTACATCGGCCCTGATCGGTTCGGCGAATTCCTCGCCGGGTTCCGCGCGATCGACGAGCACTTCGCCGACGAGCCGTTCGAGCGCAACGCGCCCGTCCTGATGGCGATGCTCGGCGTGCTCCACAGCGACGACCTCGGCCGGGCGACGAAGGCGGTGCTCCCGTACGCCCAGGAGCTGGCTCGGTTCCCGGCCTACCTCCAACAGCTCGACATGGAGTCGAACGGCAAGCGGGTGCGCCTCGACGGCACACCGGTGAGCGGCGACACCGGGCCGATCGTGTGGGGTGAGCCGGGCACCAACGGCCAGCATGCGTTCTACCAGCTGTTGCACCAGGGCACCCGCGTCGTCCCGGTCGACTTCATCGGCTTCGCCCGGCCGAACCATCCTCACGTCGAGCACCACGACCTCCTGATGGCCAACCTCTTCGCGCAGGCCGAGGCCCTCGCCTTCGGGCGCGAGAACGTCGACGAGCCGCACCGCCACTTCCCCGGTGACCGGCCGAGCACGCTCGTCCTCGCCGACCGGCTCACGCCGTCCGTGCTCGGCCAGCTGATCGCGCTGTACGAACACATCGTGTTCGTACAGGGCACGGTCTGGGGGATCAACAGCTTCGACCAGTGGGGGGTCGAGCTCGGCAAGGAGCTCGCGAACCGCATCACCCCGGAGCTCACGGGGGCGCCCGACCCCGACCAGCACGACAGCTCGACCAACGCCGCGATCGCGTGGTACCGGGCTCGCCGGTGAACCTCTGATGGCGGTCGTACCGGTCGCCACGTACCGGCTCCAGCTCACGCCCGAGCACGGGTTCGACCACGCCGTCGGGTTGCTCGACCACGTCCGACAGCTCGGGGTGAGCCACCTCTACCTGTCGCCCATCGCGCAGGCGGTCCCCGACTCGACGCACGGCTACGACGTCGTCGACCACGGCACCGTGCGGGCGGAGTTCGGGGGCGCTGCGGCGTTCGAGCAGCTCCTCGACGCCGTCGCCGATCGCGGCATGGCGGTCGTCGTCGACCACGTCCCGAACCACGTCGCCACGACCCGGCCCGAACTGAACCCGCAGTGGTGGGCGCTGCTGCGCGACGGCCAGGGGTCGGACGCCGACGCATGGTTCGACGTCGACTGGGACGCCGCCGACGGCCGCGTGATCCTGCCGGTCCTCGGTGCGCCGGCGGCCGATGTCGTGGCCGCGGGGGAGCTGTCGGTCGATGAGGGCGACCTGGTCGTCCACGGCACCCGGCGCTTGCCGCTGCGGCCCGGCACGGAGGAACTCCCCCTCGACGAGTTGCTCGCTGTCCAGCACTACCGGCTGCAGCACTGGCGCGACCCGGACCGCAACTACCGCCGTTTCTTCACGATCGACGACCTGGCGGCCATCCGCGTCGAGCACGCGGACGTCGCCGCAGCCGTCGACGCGCTCGTCACCCGCTACGCGGTGCACCCCGCGTTCGGCGGCGTGCGGGTCGACCACGTCGACGGGCTCGCCGAACCCGCCGGCTATCTCGCCGGCCTGCGCGCCGCGATCGGTCCGGACGCGCTGCTCTACGTCGAGAAGATCCTCGCGACCGGCGAGCGGTTGCCGACCGCCTGGCCGGTCGACGGCACCACGGGCTACGAGTTCATCCGCGACGTCGAGCACGCGCTCCTCGCCGAGCGCGCCCGCCCGGTGCTCGACCGGCGATGGTCGGAGAACCGGCCGGACGACCGGGACTTCCACACCATCGAGTCCGACGCCCGTCGAGAAGTCGTCGACGGCGCCCTGGCGCCGGACTTCGAACGACTCGTGCGCCTGGCGGCGTCGGCGCTCCCGACGGTCGCCGGGCCGGCGCTCCGTGCCGAGCTGTACCGGCTCACCACCGAGCTGCCGCGCTATCGCACCTACCTGCCCGACGACGCGGACGCCGCGGGTCTGATCGCAGCCATCTCCGGCGGGCCGGTGGCCGGCGCACTCCTCGACCCGGCGACGCCACGACAGGTCGAGCTGCGCACGCGCTGGCAGCAGCTCACCGGCCCGGTCATGGCCAAGGGGGCGGAGGACCGCGCGTTCTATCGCTACGCGCGGTTGGCCTCGCTCTGCGAGGTCGGCGGCGACCCCGGTCGCTTCGGCCTGAGCGTCGACGACCTCCACGCCGCCAACGCCGACCGCCTCGCCAGGTGCCCGCGCACCCTGCTCGCGGCGTCGACGCACGACACCAAGCGGTCCGAGGACGTCCGCGCCCACTCGATCGCCATGACCTGGCGGATCGTCGACCGCCGCTACCCGCTCGCCAGCGGCGCTCACGCCGCGGGCGAGCGGTGGGGAGAGGCCTCTCGCTCGTGGGTCGAGGCGCTGGCGGGGGCGACCGGTGTCGACCGGGTGGCGGTCTCGCTCGGGGCACAGACGATCGTGACCACCCCGGGTCTCGACGCCACACGGCTCGCGTCCTACCTCGTGAAGGCATGTCGCGAGGCGGCGACCCGGACGACGTGGGAGGACCCCGATCCGGGCTACGAGGAGCGGCTCGGGCACCTCGCCGCGCTACTCGTCGCAGAGGATCCGTCGGCGTCGCTCGGGTTGGAGGCGATCGCCCCGGGGATCTCGCTCGCCGCGACCGCGCTGCGGATGACGGCCCCGGGTGTGCCCGACGTCTACCAGGGCGCCGAAGGCTTCACGTTCCGGCTGGTCGACCCCGACAACCGCGTCGCGCCCGACTGGGACGACCTGGCCCGTGCCGCCACCGACGAGCGCAGCGTCGCCGAGCTGTGGGGCGACCACGACGACGCGGTGAAGCCGGTGCTGATCCGCGAGCTCCTCGCCCTGCGGCGCCGACGCCCAGCCAGCTTCGGCGCGGGCGGCTCGTATCGTCCGATCGACGTCGATCCGGGCGTGATCGCGTTCGGTCGTGGCGACGACGTGGTCGTGGTCGTCCGGCGTGGGCTCGCGGAGGTCGGCGGTGGTGTCGAGCTCGCGCCGGGTTCCTGGTACGACGTGCTCGATCCCGTCGCGCCGACCCTCAGCGGCTCGGTCGACGTGACGGCGCTCGTCGGCAGCGGGGCCGACCTCACGCTGCCGATCGCGGTGTTCGAGCGCGACTGATGCGCGGCCCGTCACCCGCGGACGAGCAGCATCACCGTCCACGCCGGGATCGCGATTGCGTCGGCGGGATCGGCCGCCACCGGTGCGTCCGAGGCCCAGTGCGCGTCGTCGCTCCGGAACGCGATCTCGCCGTCGATCGCCAGCGTCACCGGCTCGTCCGATTCGTTCAGCACGACGACGGTGGTCGCGTCGCCGAGCGACCGCTCGACGAGCACGGCGGGCCCGTCGAGACGGACGCGCTGGGTGGCGTGGGGCGACGCGATCGGAGCCCGCTCGCGGCGCAGCCGGAGCAGCTCGGTGTACATGTCGAGCAATCGTTCGTCGCCGGCCGCGGGGTCGAGCTGGGCCGACTCGAACGTCGTCGCAGCGCCCGGTGCCGGTACCTCACCCGACCAGTCGGCGCTTGCGAACTCGGCGCGCCGGCCGGTCTCGGTGGCACGCAGGATCTCCGGGTCGGTGTGGTCGACGAAGAACGGGAACGGGCGGCGCTCGCCGTACTCCTCGCCCTGGAACAGCATCGGCGTCGCCGGTGACAGCAGCACCGCGGCCGCGAGGAAGCGGCGCTGGGCCGCGGTGACGTGGTGGTCCGGCCGCTCGCCGGCCGGGCGGTTGCCCACCTGGTCGTGGTTCTGCGAGCACACGACGAACCGATGGGGTGCCACATGGTCGACGGGTCGACCGTGGCGGCGGCCGCGGGCGACCGAGTATTGGCCTCGGAACTTCCACCGGTGGGCCAGCGTGTCGGCGAGCTCGGCCGGCGTGCCGTCGTAGTCGGCGTAGTACCCGCTCCGGTCTCCGGTCGTCGCGACCCGGAGGTTGTGGTGCACGTCGTCGCACCAGACGGCGTCGAAGCCCAGACCGTGCTGCTCGACGGGGGCGAGCTGACGTGGATCGTTGTCGGACGACTCGGCGACGAGCGCGATCGATCGCCGGCCCGCGGCGCGCCGGGCGGCATCGCAGACTTCCGCCCAGAACGGGTTCGCCGTGCCGTCGACGATCGCGTGCACGGCGTCGAAGCGGAACCCGTCGACGTGGAAGTCGCGGACCCAGCGGGCGACAGCCTCGGCGAAGAAGCGCCGCACACCGTCGCTGCCCGGCCCGGCGACGTTGATCGCCGGACCCCAGGGGGTGCGGTAGGCGTGCGACAGGTACGGTCCGTAGGCGGGGACGTACGCTCCCTCCGGCCCGAAGTGGTTGAACACGACATCGAGGATCACGGCCAGCCCGTGACCGTGGGCGGCGTCGACGAAGCGCGCCAGCGCCTCCGGTCCGCCGTAGGCGTGGTGGACGGAGTACGGCAAGACGCCGTCGTACCCCCAGTTGCGGCCGCCCGCGAACTCGTTGACGGGCATCAGCTCGATGGTGGTGACGCCGACCGCGGCCAGCCTCGGCAGCTCGGCGATGGCGGCATCGAGCGTGCCGGCCGGGGTGAACGTGCCGACGTGCAGCTCGTAGACGACGGCGCCGACCAGGCCGCGGCCGGTCCACTCGTCGTCGGTCCACGCGAACCGTGACGGGTCGACGACCGCCGACGGACCGTGCACGCCGTCGGGCTGCCATCCCGATGCGGGATCGGGCCGCGCCGGACCCCCGTCGAGCGAGAAGGCGTACCGGTCGCCGTGGCCGATGCCGGCGACGCGGGCCGACCAGTACCCGTGATCGTTGCACGCGAGCGGCTCCCGCCGGTCGGCGAGCTCGACGTCGACCGTGACCGCGTCGGGTGCCCACACGACGGTCTCGACGCCGTCGGCGAGGACATGGGCGCCGAGACGGCTCATCGGCCGTTGCGTCGCCCGGCGGGGTGCCGCCCGGGTTCGACGTCGACGCGGCGCAGCAGCATCAGGGAGCGGTTCACGATCGGCACCGCCTCGCCGGCCGCGAGGTAGCGCGACGGTCGGTCGCTCGTGCCGGCGTCGGGGTCGGAGCTGTCGAGCACGACGATCCAGCGGCCCGCCCACCTGGCATCGGGCAGGCGCCAATCGAGGTCGAGCTCGGACGCGTTGAAGATGACCATGAACGAGTCGTCGACGATCCGCCCGCCGTACTGGTCGGTGGCCTGGATCGCGTCGCCGTTGACGAACACCCCCACCGACTTGGCGTAGCCCGACGCCCAGTCGTCGTCGCTCATCTCCTCGCCGTCCGGCTTGAACCATGCCATGTCGTCGATGCCGTGGATCCGCCGACCCTGGAACCAGCGCCGCCGCCGGAACACCGGGTGGGCAGCGCGCAGCTGCACCAGGCGCTTCACCCACTCGTGGAAGTCCTCGTCGACGAGCTCCCAGTCGACCCAGGAGATCTCGTTGTCCTGGCAGTAGGCGTTGTTGTTGCCGCCCTGGCTGCGGCCGAGCTCGTCGCCCCCGAGGAGCATCGGCACGCCCTGGGAGATCATCAGCGTCGTCGCGAAGTTGCGGCGCTGGCGGGCCCGGAGGGCGAGGATCGCCGGATCGTCGGTCGGACCTTCCACGCCGTGGTTCCACGACCGGTTGTGCGACTCGCCGTCGAGCCCGTCCTCGCCGTTGGCGAGGTTGTGCTTCTCGTTGTACGCCACCAGGTCGGCGAGCGTGAAGCCGTCGTGGCACGTGACGAAGTTGATCGACGCCATCGGCTTGCGCGTGTCGGCCTCGTACAGGTCGGAGCTGCCGGTGAAACGCGAGCCGAACTCCGCGAGCGTGGCGGGCTCGCCGCGCCAGAAGTCGCGGATCGTGTCCCGGTACTTGCCGTTCCACTCCGACCAGTGGGGCGGGAACTTGCCGACCTGGTAGCCGCCCTCACCGACGTCCCACGGCTCGGCGATCAGCTTGACCTGCGAGATGATCGGGTCCTGCTGGACGACGTCGAAGAAGGCCGACAGCCGGTCGACTTCGTAGAGCTCGCGGGCCAGGGCCGACGCCAGGTCGAAGCGGAAGCCGTCGACGTGCATGTCGAGGTACCAGTACCTCAGGCTGTCCATGATGAGCTGCAACACGTGCGGGTGTCGCATGTTCATGCTGTTACCCGTTCCCGTGAAGTCGAGGTAATGCCGGGGCTCGCCGTCGACCAGCCGGTAGTACGCGTGGTTGTCGATGCCTCGCATCGACAACGTGGGTCCGAGGTGGTTGCCCTCGGCCGTGTGGTTGTAGACGACGTCGAGGATGACCTCGATCCCGCCCTCGTGGAGCGTCTTGACCATCGACTTGAACTCCTGCACCTGGCCCAGGACGCCACGGCAGGCGTAGCCGTTGTGTGGGCTCAGGTAGGCGACCGAGTTGTAGCCCCAGTAGTTCCGCAGACCCTTCTGCACGAGGTGGTGGTCGTGGATGAACTGGTGGACCGGCATCAGCTCGATGGCGGTGATGCCGAGGTCGACGAGATGGTCGACGACGGCCGGATGTGCGAGGCCGGCATACGTGCCGCGCAGCTCCTCCGGCACGCCGGGATGGCGCATCGTCAGGCCGCGCACGTGGGCCTCGTAGATCACGGTCTCGTGCATCGGTCGCTCGGGGTGGCGGTCGTTGCCCCACTCGAAGAACGGGTCGCTGACGACGGCGAGCGGCACGTGGGGAGCCGAGTCGTCGAGGTTGGGCTTGTCGGGGTCGGCGAAGTCGTACCCGAAGCACGCCGGCGACCAGTCGACCTCGCCGTCGATCGTCTTGGCGTACGGGTCGAGCAGCAGCATGGACGGGTTGAACCAGTGGCCGCCGTCGGGATCCCATGCGCCGTGCATCCGCCACCCGTAGTGCTGACCGGGCCGGACGTCGGGCAGGTACACGTGCCAGATGTGCCCGTCGACCTCGGTGACGTCGATGCGGACCTCGTCGCGACGCCCCTCCGGCGTGGCGTCGCCGAGCAGGCACAGCTCGACGCCCTCCGCCGCCGACGAGAAGATCGAGAAGTTGGTGCCGCTGCCGTCGTACGAGGCGCCGAGCGGGTAGGGGGTGCCAACCCACTGGCGGGGCGGGCGGGAGTGGCCCTGGTCGGACATCCGCACAGTCTGCCGGGGAACGGGCGCCGAGACGCGCCGTGCACCGGTTGGCCGGTCGGGGCCGATTGTGCGGCAGAATCGGCCTCCATGAGCGCACCAGAGATCGAACGAGTCGGCGTCGTGGGCTGTGGACTGATGGGTTCGGGTATCGCCGAGGTCTGCGCGCGAGCTGGGCTCGACGTGATGATCCGAGAAGTCGACGAGGCGGCCGCCGAGACCGGGCGGGCGCGACTCCTCAAGTCGCTCGACCGCGGCGTCGGTGCCGGGAAGCTGAGCGAGGACGATCGCGACGCGGCGCTCGGCCGGCTGGCGTTCACGACCGACCTCGCCGACCTCGCCGACCGCCAGCTCGTCGTCGAAGCGGTCGTCGAGGACGAGGCGATGAAGGTCGACATCTTCCGCGCCCTCGATGCCGTCGTCGAGGCGTCCGACGCGATCCTCGCCAGCAACACGAGCTCGATCCCGATCATGAAGCTCGGCACCGCGACACAGCGGCCCGAGCAGGTGATCGGCGTCCACTTCTTCAACCCGGTGCCCGTGCTCCGTCTGGTCGAGCTCGTGACCAGTCTGATGACGAGCGACGACACGACGGCACGGTCCGAGTCGTTCGCGACCGACGTGCTGCACAAGCGGGTGATCCGCAGCCAGGACCGCGCCGGCTTCATCGTCAACGCGCTGCTGATCCCGTACCTGCTGTCCGCGATCCGGATGATGGAGTCCGGCTTCGCGTCCGCCGACGACATCGACACGGGCATGGTCGAGGGTTGCAGCCACCCGATGGGCCCGCTGCACCTGACCGACCTCATCGGGCTCGACACCACCTTGGCGGTTGCCCAAAGCCTCTACGAGGAGTTCAAGGAGCCGCTCTACGCACCGCCGCCGCTGTTGTCGCGGATGGTCGACGCCGGGTTGCTCGGGCGCAAGACCGGGCGCGGCTTCTACGAGTACCAGCGCTGAGCGCGCCTCCCTGGGCGCCATGGTCGACCGCGTCGAACGACTCACCAACCTGCTCGCTCTGCTGCTCGAGACCCCCGAGCCGCTGAGCCTGGTCGAGATCGCCGGCGAGCTGGCGGGCCAGTACCCCGATGGGCACACCGCCCGTCGGGCGACGTTCGAGCGCGACAAGTCGGCGCTGCGGGAGATCGGGGTACCGATCGATCAGGAGATCGTCCCCGGCGGCGAGTACGCCGGCCAGACCCGCTACTGGATCGACCGGGCACGGTACGAGCTGCGCGACCTCGACCTCGACGAGGACGAGCAGCGGGCGCTCCAGGTGGCGGTGGCGGCGACCCGCCCGGGCTCGGCATCGGGCCAGGAGGCGCTGTGGAAGCTCGGCGCCGGGCTGCTCGGACCCGGGGCGCCGGTCGCGGCGACGGTGCCCGACGCGGCGTCGCTCCCGGTGCTGCGCGACGCGGTCGCCACCCGACGGTCGGTGCGGTTCACCTATCGCGATGTCGAGCGCACCGTCGATCCGTGGGGGCTGCTCCTGCGCGACGGCTTCTGGTACCTCATCGGCCACGATCACGGACGCGCGGAACGTCGTACGTACCGCATCGACCGCATCGTCGGGGACGTCGAGCGTCTCGACGACCGCGTGTTCGAACGGCCCGCCGGCTTCGATCCGCTCGACGCCTTCCCCGACGACCCCAAGCTGATCGGCGCGGACGACATGTCGGCGACGGCGCAGGTTCGCATCGACGCGTCGCGGGCGGAGGCCGTCCGCCGTGAGCTCGGTGACCATCGGGTGATCGAGCGCAGCGACGACGGGGTGGTCGTGGTCGATGTGCCGTGCGCGAACCTGCCGGCCTTCCGGTCGTGGGTGCTCGGGCACCTCGAGCACGCCGAGGTGCTGGCGCCGCCGTCCGTGCGCGACGACCTCGTCGCATGGCTCGAGTCGATCGTGGAGGCGACGCAGTGAGCGCGACGCGACGTGGGCCGCGACCCGCCGAGGAGCGGCTCAGGCGGCTGCTGGTGATGCTGCCCTGGCTGATGGAGCGGGGAGAGGTGCCGGTCGCCGAGGTCGCGGCTCGCTTCGACCTGACGGAGGACGAGGTCGTCAAGGAGCTCGAGCTCGTCGCGATGTGCGGGCTTCCGCCGTTCGTCGACGAGCTCGTCGACGTGTTCGTCGACGACGGGGTGATCTGGGTCGGCGTCCCGCGGCTGTTCACCCGACCGCTGCACCTGAACTCGGTCGAGGCGTTCGAGCTGTTGGCCGCCGGCCGGGCAGCGATGGAGCTACCGGGTGCCGACCCCGACGGGCCGCTCGGCCGCGGTCTCGACAAGCTCGCGCGGGCGCTCGGCGAGGACGACACCTCGGGTGTTCGGGTCGAACTCGATCGGCCCGCGCTGGCCGACGTGCTCGCATCCGCCGTCACCGCCCGCGAGCTCGTGGCGATCGCGTACTGGAGCGGTTCGCGCGACGAGCTGACCGAGCGCACCATCGTGCCGCGGCGGGTGTTCGCCGACCGCGGGAGGTGGTACGTCAGCGCCGACGACGAACGCTCCGGCGAGGTGCGCACGTTCCGGATCGATCGCATCGAGGCCGCCGCGCCGACCGGCGAGCACGGGCCACCGGTCGAGGGCGACGACCCGCCGCCCGGCACCTGGTTCACCGACGGCGCGATCCCTCGGGCCACGATCCGGCTGGCGCCGTCGGCGCGCTGGGTGATCGAGCGGTACCCCGTCGACGACGTCGGCGAACCGGGCCCCGACGGGTGGGTGACCGTACGGCTGCCGGTCGCCAGCGAGCAGTGGCTCGCTCGCACCCTCGTCCGCCTCGGTGGCGATGCCGAGGTCGTCGAACCGGCCGGTTGGGCGACGCTCGCCGCGGCGACCGCAGCGCGCGTGCTCGAGCGCTATCGCCGGTCGTAGAGCGACTCGAGATCGCCCGCTGCGCGCACGCCGTGGGCGCGGAGCAGGTGCCCGAGCACCGCCGCGGTCGCGCGGGCGTCGGCCGCCGCGTCGTGGGGGCGTTCGTTGACCACGCCGTAGCGCGCACACAGGTCACCGAGCCGGTGCGACAGCTTGCGGTCGGGGTCGAGCCGGCGCGACAGCTGCAACGTGCACAGGCGAGGCGCGGCGGGTAGCTCGACGCCGGAGCGCACCGCGGCGCGGTGCACGAACGCCCAGTCGAAGGCCGCGTTGTGGGCGGTGAAGACCGCGCCGTCGATCCGGTCGGCGAGCTGGCGCAACACGCTGGTGCGGTCGGGGGCGTGTCGGAGGTCGCCTCGCTCGATGCCGTGTACGCGGCGCGGTCCGAGCCGTTGCCAGGGCCACCGGAGTCGCAGCAGCGACGACCACTCGTCGACCACCTGCCCGGCCTCGACGGTGACGACGGCGATCTGCAGGATGCGATGCCGCCTCGTCGACAGGCCCGACGTCTCGATGTCGACGACGGCGAACCGGGGGAGGGATTCGCTGGCGGGGCTGGGCGACTCCACGCCACCGAACCTAGACGGCGGGTGTGGCGGTGGCGCAGGAGATGCGGTCGCCCGGGCGGTTCAGACCGTCGCGGCCACCTGTGCCCCGGCGTTGCGGGCGCGGATCCCGATCGGCGCCGACACGGTGAAGCCGAGCAGGTGACGGTCCTCCTCGCTCTCGCCGCCCCAGAATCCGTACTCGTGGTGCTCGCGCGCCCATGTTCGACACGGCGTCTGGACCGGACAGGAGGTGCACAGCATCATCGCCCGGGCCTCGCGTCGCTCGCGCGCTTGTGGCCGCTCGGCTCGCTTCGCGAAGAACAGCTCGGTTCGTCCCTTGCACATGGCGAACTCGCGCCAGTCGGCACCTCGGGGGACATGGAACTCGAGCACTTCGGCGGCGGACATGACGACTCCTTCGGACCCAATCGGTACGAGGAGTATTTTTAGCACTAAATATCTGGAACGGCAAGCCAGTTGCCACAACATGCTCCGTGATCAGGGGTTCCGCGGCTCAGAGCAGCTCGGCGGCGAGGCTGGCGACGTCGCTGCGCTCGCACGCCATCAAGGTCACGTGACCGAAGCACGGCTGGCCGCCGAAGGCGTTGGTGAGCACGGCGAGCGCGTTGTTCGACTCGCCGAGGTACGGCGCGTCGATCTGGCTCGTGTCGCCGGTGAAGATCACCTTCGTGCCGTTGCCGATGCGCGTGAGGATCGTGCGCAGCGTCGTCGGCTCGAGGTTCTGTGCTTCGTCGATCACGACGATCTGGCGCTGGAGCGAGCGACCGCGCAGGAACGTCACCGACTCGAGCGACAGCTGCCCGCGCGCCGTGAGCTCGTCGATGAGGCGGCGCGCGTCGTGGCTGCTGTTGCGATCGGTGAGGGCGACGATCGCGTCGTGGATCGCCGACATCCACGGATCGAGCTTCTCCTCGAGGCCGCCGGGCAAGAAGCCGACGTCGGCGCGACCGACCGGGACGAGCGGCCGGTAGACCGCGACGCGCTCGTAGCGCTGCTGCTCGACGACCTGTTCGAGCGCGGCCGCGATCGCGATGATCGTCTTGCCCGTTCCCGCCCGACCGTCGAGGGCGACGACCGAGATCGACGGGTCGAGCAGCAGCTCGAGCGCGAAGCGCTGCTCCTTGTTGCGGGAGCGCAGACCCCACGGCTCGGGTGCGGCGTGGGGGAGCAGCACGAGCGAGTCGCCGCGCCGGCGACTGAGCGCCGACTGCGAACCCGAACGGAGCACGGCGAACTCGTTCTCGTTGAGGTGGCCGGCGGACGGGATCGCGTCGACGTCGACCGACCCCGCGGCGTACATGCAGTCGATCACGTCGAATCCCGATTCGACGACCTCCCATCCCACCGGTCGCTCGGTGCGGGTCGTCTTCGAGGGCTGGTGCTCCGCAGCGTCGAGGCCGAGGTGGGCGGCCTTGATCCGCAGGCCCGCGTCGTTCGACAGCATCACGGTGCGGCCGTGTTCGACCTGGCCGAGCGCGGCGCCGATGATGCGGTTGTCGGGCACCGCGACGTCGAGTCCGTGCTCGATGAGCAGGTGGCGCTGGATGCCGTTGATCTCGATCTGCACCGTGCCGTCGCCGACCGGGACCGGCGCGGCGAGCGATCCACCGTGCTGCACCCGCAGCTCCTCGATGGCGCGCAGGGCGGTGCGGGCAGACCGACCGACGTCGTCGGGCCGGCTCTTCAGGCTGTCGAGCTCCTCGATCACGGTCAGGGGGACGATCACCGCTGCCGGGCCCATCGATCCCACGCAGTGCGGGTCGGCGATCAGGACGGACGTGTCGATCACGATCCGGACCGGAAGCGGCGTGCGGCGGTCGTCCGCCTCGGGATCGGACGCGGGGTCGGAGGACAACAGGTCGGTCACGATCACCTCGGGTGGCTCGTCTCGGCCGAACGGCCACCGGGTTCGTTCGGCGATCCCAGATCCAACATCAACGGGGTCATGTTGTACCGGACGATCCGTCCGGCGTGGTGGATGGTGTCGACCATCAGGCGCGACGGTGGGCCACGCACGGCGGCGACGGCGAGCGCTCCCGGCGCCTAACGTGGTCGCCGTGTCGGCGCGGTCGGACAGCGACGCAACCTGCGTGTTCTGCGCGATCGTGGCCGGGCTCGAGCCGGCGGAGACGGTGTTTCGTGACGAGCATGCGGTCGCCTTTCTCGACCGGCGGCCGCTGTTTCCCGGTCACACGCTGGTGGTCCCGCCGCGGCACGTCGTCACGCTGGCCGATCTCGATCCGGTCGCGGTCGGCCCGTTCTTCAAGCGGGTGCGCGCGCTGTCGGCCTCCGTGCCGGCGGTGCTCGGCGCCGAGGGCTGCTTCGTCGCCAACAACAACGTCGTCAGCCAGAGCGTCGCCCATCTCCACGTGCACGTGGTGCCCCGTCGTCGCGGTGACGGGTTGCGTGGCTTCTTCTGGCCGCGGCAGAAGTACGCGGCCGGTGAGATGGCCGCGGTCGGGGCGCGATTGCGCGCCGCTCTGGAGGGTGTCGACGTCGACTGAATCGCCATGGAACCGTTGCGGCGCAAGGCTTCCCGCTCGGGTTGATTGCATCTGCAACGTCATTAAGAGTTGCATCACTGTAGTTTGACGCGTTTGATGGCAGGGAGCCTGACGGCTGCAGGGGTGGCTTGCTGCCCTCGTCCCTACCCGTGATGCAAAAGGAAACTCCATGACCAAGGCAGAACTGATCGACGCTGTTGCGGACGCGGCGGGCGTCTCGAAGACCGACGCCGAGCGAACCATCGGCGCGTTCTTCGACACCGTCGTCGCCCACGCGAAGCAAGGTGACAAGGTCGCCTGGCCGGGCTTCGGCTCGTTCAGCACGACCAACCGCCCGGCGCGCACCGGCCGGAACCCGCAGACCGGTGAGCCGGTCAAGATCGCCGCTTCGACCGCGATGAAGTTCTCCGCGAGCTCGACGCTCAAGTCCGCACTCAACCCAGGACGGTGACGTGATGGCTGCTGCCAAGAAGCCCGCTGCGAAGAAGGCCCCGGCCAAGAAGAAGGCCGCGGCGAAGAAGGCCCCGGCCAAGAAGAAGGCCGCCGCCAAGAAGGCCCCGGCCAAGAAGGCCCCGGCCAAGAAGAAGGCCGCTGCGAAGAAGGCCCCGGCCAAGAAGAAGGCCGCCGCCAAGAAGGCCCCGGCGAAGAAGAAGGCCGCCGCCAAGAAGGCCCCGGCCAAGAAGAAGGCCGCCGCCAAGAAGGCCCCGGCCAAGCGCAAGGCCGCTGCGAAGAAGGCCCCGGCCAAGAAGGCGCCGGCCAAGCGCAAGGCCGCTGCGAAGAAGGCCCCGGCCAAGCGCAAGGCCGCCGCCAAGAAGGCCCCGGCCAAGCGCAAGGCCGCCGCCAAGAAGGCACCCGCCAAGAAGCGGTAGACGCGAGCACTCGCGAGGGAGGGGGACGGGCCCGCGGTCCGTCCCCCTCGTCGCGTCTCAGAGGTCTCAGAGGTCTCAGAGGTCGGGGATCAGCTTGAAGAGCTCCGCCGCATCGACACCGAGCGGCGCCCCGTGGTTCGCCAGTCTCCGCCGAACCCGCCCCCGGAACTCGTCCAGCTGGGTGTCGTCGACGGCCCGCATCGTCGATTCGAACTGGCTCACGTGGGCCTCGAGCGCGTGGAGCTTGGCGTCGACCCACTCGCCGACCGACTCGGCGTGGTCTGGCGCGTCGGCCTCCCACAGCAGGAGCGAGCGCGGACGATGGTGCTCGACGCCGTCGTCCGGGAAGAAGTGCGGATCGCGCGCCGCGACCACGGCGTCGCACAGCAGGAATCCGGCGGCACGATGATCGGGGTGCAAGCGGTAGCGCTTCCACGGGTCGTGGCCGAGCACCACGTCGGGACGGAGGCGCCGGATCGTCCGCGCGAGGTCGCGGCGCGTCGCACGATCGTTCTCGAGCTCACCGTCGATCCGGCCGAGGAAGACGACCTCGCCGGCTCGCTCGCCGGCGAGACGCCGCGCTGCCTCGCGCTGCTCGTCTTGGCGCCGCGCGGTGAGCGCGACGATGTCGGCAGACGCGTCCCAGCTGCCCTTCGATCCGTCGGTGCACACGACGTGGTGGACGACGCATCCCGCGGCGGCCCATTTGGCGAGGGTTGCGCCGCCTCCGAACTCGACGTCGTCGGGATGGGCGCC
>JBFHJC010000032.1:0-22211 GCA_041596155.1 Ilumatobacter sp.
ATGCCGACCGCCGCTGCGATGAGCTTGTGCATGCTTGCCTCCTCCTGAATGGGGTAACGACGACCGATCGTGCAGCGCCGACATCACATCTCGATCACAGCGCTCCGTACCAGCTCAGAGGGGCTCCGCCCGGCTTCGTGCAGCGACGCGCGCAGGTGCAGCGGGACCGGCCGGTCGGTACGATCCGGCGATGGGACGTCTCGAGGGGAAGGTCGCCCTCGTCAGCGGGGGCGGTTCGGGCATCGGGGCGGCCGTCGCCCGACGGTTCGCAGCCGAGGGTTCGCGTCTCGTCGTCACCGGTCGTCGTCGCGAACCGCTCGATGCGATCGCCGAGGAGACCGGCGCGATCGTCGTGACCGGCGACGCCGTCGAACTCGCGCACGCCGAGGCTGCGGTCGGCGCCGCCATCGAAGCGTTCGGCGGCCTCGACGTCGTCGTCGCCAACGCCGGCATCGACCTGCCGGGCACGGTCGGCGACATCCCCACCGCCGACTGGTATCGGGTGCTCGACGTCAACCTCACCGGCCCAATGCTGCTGAGTCGAGCGGCGATCCCGGCGCTGCGGGAACGGGGCGGTGGCTCGATCGTCCTCGTGGCGAGTGTCAACGGGCTCGCGAACGCCCCTCGCTCGGCGGCGTACGACGCGTCGAAGGCGGGCCTGATCAGCCTCGCCCGCTCGCTCGCGATCGACTACGGGCGTGACGGCGTCCGGGCCAACGCCGTCTGTCCGGGCTGGGTGGTCACGCCGATGGCCGACGCCGACATGGACGCCGCCGCCGCGGCCCGGGGTGTGACACGCGACGAGGCATACCGGCTCGCGCACGTCGACGTTCCGCTCGGACGACCCGCCCAGCCCGACGAGATCGCGGCCTGCTGCCTGTTCCTCGCGTCCGACGATGCGTCGATCGTCACCGGGACCACGCTCGTGGCCGACGGCGGCGGTCGGGCGGTCGAGATCACCTGCACGGCGGCACGGCTCGAGTGACCGCCGGCGGCCCGCCGGTCACGTCGTCGTGGCCGCAGTCGGCCACCTCCACGCCAGGTGGACGACGATCGCGTGCCGGGCGAGCACGATCGCGCAGCCCAGCACGTCGTACGCCCGTTCGTCGACGTTCGGTCTCGAACTGGTTCTCGACGGCGTCGACCGGCTCCGGGGCTGAGGCTTCGCTAGCGTCGAGCCGTGGCAGACGACGCGGCGACCGGTGCTCTCTGGGGGTCCGAGACCGCGCGGGCGGTTGCGAACTTCCGGATCTCGGGCGAGTCGATGCCGCCGGGCGTCGTCGAGTGGGTCGCTCGCATCAAAGCCGCGGCCGCGCTCGTGAACGCCGAGCTCGGCCTGCTCGACGGTGTCCTGGCGCAGCGCATCGCGGCGGCAGCCCATGCGATCGCGGCCGGTGAGCACGCGGACCAGTTCCCCGTCGACGTGTTCCAGACGGGGTCGGGCACGTCGACGAACATGAACGTCAACGAGGTGATCAGTGCGCTCACCGGGGGCGCCGCCCACCCGAACGACCACGTCAACCTGGGGCAGAGCTCGAACGACGTGATGCCGACCGCGCTCCACCTCGCCGCCTGCGAGGGCATCGCATCCGACCTCCTGCCGGCGGTGCGCCGCCTCGTCGCCGTACTCCGGACCAAGGCCGTCGACTTCGCCGACGTCGTCAAGCCGGGCCGGACCCATCTGATGGACGCGGTCCCGGTGCTGCTCGGCGACGAGTTCGAGGGATTCGCCGTCCAGGTCGAGGAGTGCGCCGAACACCTGGTGTACGTGCTCGACCACCTCGCCCGCGTGCCACTCGGCGGCACCGCCGTCGGCACCGGGCTCAACGCCCATCCCGACCTCGCCGACCGCGTCCTCGCTCGCCTCGCCGATCCGGACCGGCTGGGCGCGACGCCGCGCCGAGCGCCGGGCCCGATCGCCCGCCAGGGCGCCCGCGACGCCGTCGTCGCCGCGTCGGGGGCGCTCAATACGACGGCGGTCGCGCTCACGAAGATCGCCAACGACCTGCGCTGGATGGCGAGCGGCCCGAACGCCGGCCTCGGCGAGATCCGCCTGCCCGCACTCCAGAAGGGCTCGTCGATCATGCCGGGCAAGGTCAACCCGGTGATCCCCGAGGTCGCGCTACAGGTCGCCGCCCAGGTGATGGGCAACCACGTCGCCATTACCGTCGCCGGGGCGCAGGGCAACTTCGAGCTCAACGTGACCGTGCCGCTGATCGCCCGCAACCTGCTCGGGTCGACCGGCCTGCTCGCAGCGGCCTGCCGCTCGCTGGCCGACGACTGCGTCGCCGGTATCGAGGCCGACATCGAGCGCTGCGAACGGCTCGCCGCCCGCAGCCCGGCGATCGCCACCGCGTTGAACCCGCTCGCCGGCTACGAGCGCGTCGAGCAGATCGTGAAGGCGGCGGCGGCCGGCGACCTCACCATCCGCGACGCGGCGATCGACGCCGGACTCGACCCGGAGCGGGTCGACGAGCTGCTCGACCTGCGCCGCATGGCCCGGCGCAACCGGCCCGCGGACTGACTCACTCCGGCAGGTGGACGAGCGCCCCGTGGTCGACGATCTGAGCGGCGGCGCGGTCGACCATCGCCACGAACATGTCGTCGCCGCGCTCGGTGCGCGTCGCCGCGAATGCGCCGAGCACCGCGATGAACGGCCCGAGCCAGGTACCGCGGGCGTAGTCGACGAGCAGGTCGCCGCGCTCGTACCGCACGCCGTGCGCGACGAGGGAAGCGAGGTAGCCGTCGAGCAGGTCGCCCTCGTGGGCCCGGCGGTCATCGGTCCGCAAGCTGTTGCCGAGGAAGTAGGCGACATCGCGCGCCGGCGGCGCCACCGCCACCGTCTGCCAGTCGACGGCGGCGACCGAGTCGTCGGTGAACAGCAGGTTGTCGAGCCGGTAGTCGCCGTGCACCAGGGCGCACGGACCCGGCTGGTGCTCGAGCCAGGCCACGAGGCGGTCGGGGAGCGCGTCGAGCACGGCGCGGGTGCCGGGCGCGAGCCGGTCGTCGTAGTTGGCGACGAACTGATCGTGGGCGAACCGGTACAGCGGGCCGAGCATCGTGGGATCGCTCGGCGCCAGAGCGTCGACCTCGCGCAGCGACCCGTCGTCCCACGTGGTCGCATGCAGCTCGGCGAGGTTCCCGAGCGCGAGGCGAGCGTCGGCGAGCGTGCACCCGGCGATCTGGTCGCCCTGGCGGGCGGGCGACAGGTCCTCCAACACGAGCGTGAACGCGGCGCCGGTCGCGTCGATCGCGTGGGCGAGGCACTGCGGGCGCCGCCCGCCGACCCGCGGCGCGACCGTGGCGTAGAACTCGACCTCGCGGCGGTAGGTGCTGGCCGCGATCTCGCGCATCCCGACGTCGGCGGCGGGCACCTTCACCACGATCGACGGCGGTCCGTCGCCCCGCAGCCGGACCCGGTAGTTGCGCGACATCTGCCCCGTACCGATGCGTTCGGGTTCGCCGTCGACGGTGACGTCGGCGCCGAGCGCGTCACGCACCCACTCGTCGGTCAGCTCACCGGGCTCCGTGACGATCCGCATCACGCTTCCCCGCTCACGACGGGGGGTCGACGAATCCGCTCAGGCCGTACGGGCGGTGGTGGCCGAGCAACAGCTGCTCGAGCGCCCCGATGCCCTCGTCGTCGCCCATCCGGGCGCGCACGACGTGCTGGACGTGCTGATCGGGGACCGACGTCGGGTCGAGGTCGCCCTCGGCCCACCGCTCGACGTCCATCGCCAGCTCGCCCTTCCACATCCCGTGGCCCCACTGCGGGTGGAGGTAGCCGAGACCCTTCATGCGGAACGTCGCCATCGGCTCGAGCTCGATCTCGTGGTGGCCTCCGTCGTCGACCGCCGTGAAGCCGAGCGACGCCGACGTCACGAACCTCGACCCCGGCCGGAACGTCAATCGGTGCTCGTTGTGGCGCATGTGGCGTACCGCCGGGTCCTCGACGCCGGGCACCTCGTCGGCCGACGGATAGGTCGGCAGCAGCGCGCCGACGCTGAACAGTGGGCGGCCGTCGGGCGCCTCGAAGAGCTGGTAGTGGGCGCACACGTCGCCGAGATGCAGCGGCGCCCACAGGAAGAACAGCGACGGCAGCTCGGTGCGCGGCGCGCCCCGGGGGTCGCCGCCGGCGAGGCTGCGGCGGCCCCACGAGCGGTCCTTCGTGCCGAGCGTCGCGTCCGAGTCGAGCTCGATCCGGTCGGGCCCGACCTGGACCCAGCCGCGCCAACGACCGAACTGGGTGAACCGGGTCGTGTCCATCGTGCGCCGGAGCCCCCCGCCCAGTTGGTGGCGTGGCTCCTCGACGTTGCCGGTGCGGCCCTCGAACGTCAGCTCGGCGGCGGCGCCCGTGTCGTTCGGTTCGAGCACGACCCTGCACACCCGCATCGGTTCGACGATCTCGATCCGGAACGGGCCGACGCGCAGCTCGCTCGGGTCGCCGGACGCACGGCCCGAGACGTGGAACGAGTGCTGCACCCCGTCGACGAGCACGCTGATGCTGGCATCGCGGATGCCGAGGTGCGGGTAGTACGCGGCGCCGACGCCGAAGTAGAGCGACCCGTCGGCCGAGTAGCCGTTGAACCAGTACCGCTCGTAGACGTCCTTGTCGGACGACGCCGGCACCGCGATCGGGTCGGGCGTCTGGTGGATCGGGTAGTCGTCGAAGCGGCTGAGCATCGGCGGGTCAGGCTGCCACGTCGTAGGTGGCGATCGTGCAGCCGACGGCGAAGATCGGGATCGGCGCGTAGAAGTGCACCGTGCCGGGTGCGCCACCGGCCGCCGCGCTCACCGCGAGGAACGTGCGGATCTCGAAGCCGCCCTGACCGGCGTCGCGGTAGATCGTCGCATCGTCGTAGTCGAGCAGCGCGTCACGGTCGTTGCGGGCCCAGCGGTCGAGGAAGTCGCGGTCCCAGGCCTCGTTGATCTTCCCCGAGTCGGGGGTGGCCGGCCAGTGCGAGATGCCGCCGGTGCCCACCAGAGCGATCCGCTCGGGCAGCGCGTCGGCGGCGCGGCGCAGGGACTCGCCGAACGCCCACGCTCGATGGAGCGGCGTCAGCGGCGGCCCCTGGCAGTTGATGTTGACCGGGATGACCGGCAGGTCGTAGCGAGGCGTGAGGAAGTGCAGCGGGACCATGATCCCGTGGTCGAACTTCCACTCCTCCGCGTACGACACGTCGGACGTCTGCATCACCTCGGTGATGAGCCGCTGCGACAGGTCGCGGTCGCCAGGCACCCGCACCCGCTCGATGCCGAGCCAGTCGGGCTCCTCGATCGGGCCGTCGTAGTGGTCGGCCATGCCGATCGCGAACGACGGCATGTTGTCCATGAAGAAGTTCGCGAAGTGCTCGGCCGCGATGATCACGAGTGCGTCGGGCCGTGCGGCTTCGACCGCGTCCCGCATGCCGTCGAACGCGGCGTAGAACTCGTCGCGCACCTTGGGTTCGGCCAAGTGCTTGCGGCCGGTGATGCCGGGGGCGTGGCTGCACACGCCGGCGAACACGAGTGCCATCAGCCGGCCTCCTCGACGCCCTCGACGCCCTCGACGCCCTCGACGCCCTCGAAGCCGGTCATCGCGTACACGCCCTCGCGCACCGGCCCGTACCGTTCGACGCCATCGCGCATCAGCTGGAGGTAGTCGGCCCACGCGATCTGGTGGAGGGCGGCGAAGTGCATCAGGATCTGGCCGTTCACGCCGAGGTGGTAGAGCAGCCCGATGTCGGGCTCGGTCAGCGCCCGCACCTCCTCGTCGGTGAGCTCGTACCCCTCGAGCGCGCCGCGGCGGTCGGCGGCGTAGTCGCGCTGCACGCGCTCGTCTCGGTTGAGGCGGTACAGGAACTTCTGGACGTAGTAGAGGCTCATGCGTCCCACTCCACCCACAGCCGCTCGGGGCCGCGGAACGTGATGTTCGGGAAGAACTCGAGCCGCTGGTCCGGAACGAGTCGCAGCGACGGTACCCGCTCGGCCAGCAGCTCGAGCACGATCCGAGCCTCCATGCGGGCGAGCCCGGCGCCGAGGCAGAAGTGGATCCCCTTGCCGAAGCTGATGTGATGCCCGGCGTTGTCGCGGTGCAGGTCGAACGTGTCGGGCTCGGGGAAGAGTTCGGGCTGGCGGTTGGCGGCGGCGAAGTTGAGGAAGACGCGCGTGCCGGCGGGCAGGTCGACCCCGGCGAGCGCCGTCGGCCGGGTGGTCACACGCCGCCACGAGATCTGGCTCGACTCGTAGCGCAGCGTCTCCTCGACCGCGTTGCGGGCGAGCGCCGGGTCGGCGACGAGGGCATCCCACTGGTCGCGGCGGGGGAGCAGGCAGCGCAACGTGTTGCAGAGGAGCGCGGTGACGGGGTCGTGGCCGGCGAACGAGATGCCGTACACCACCGACTCGACCTCCCGGTAGCTGATGCCGGTGCCGTTGTCGGGATCGGGGTCGGCGTCGTGGGCGTCGAGCAGCTCGGAGGTGAAATCGTCCTGGCGGTCGTCGCGGCGCTGGGCGACGAAGCGGCGGCAGTACCGCCAGTAGTCCAGCATCCCCCGGGCGATCTCGGCCTGCTCGGCGGCCGTCGGCTTCCCCCACGAGAACGCCCGCCGGTTGACGCACCACGATTTGATCATCCGGTCGTCCTCGGGCGCGAAGCCGATGAACCGGAACACGATCTCGGCCGGGAGCGGAAACGCGATCGCGCGCACGTACTCGGCCGGCGGCGCGCCGGCCAGCATCGCGTCGACGAGCTCTTCGGCCCGCCGGCGCATGTAGTCCTCGAGCGTCTTGAGCCGCCGGTTGCCGAACCCCTGTCGCGTGTAGACGCGGATGCGGGCGTGGTCGGGCTCCTGGCGGTTCGACATCACCGCGACCGGGTCGAAGTCGGGCGCGGCGAGGATCTCGGCGGCCTCGGGGGCGAGTGGGAACACCGGGTCCTGGACGTTGCTCGAAGCGAAGACCTCAGGGTGGGTGAAGACGTGTTCGATGTCGTCCATCCGCGTCACGACGACGTAGCCGAGGGCGTCGGCGTAGAACACCGGATGGTCGTCGCGCAGGCGCGCGGCGATCGGATAGGGGTCGGCGAGGTAGTCATCGTCGAGCGGCGACCAGGCGTGTTCGACCGGGCAGCCCGCCGGGGCGCCGAGCACGCTCGCCGGTGCCCGGTGGTAGCTGTCGCCGCTCACCTGCCCATCCTCGCGCCGTCGGCGGCGCCGATCACCCCGGTGCAGCGATCAGAGGGTCGCCCGTCTCGATCACCTCGACCGCGTCGCCGACCCGGATGGTCGCGCCGACCGGCCCGATCGAACAGGCGACGCCGAACAGCGCGCTGCCCTCGACGAGGCCGCGCAGGGCCGTCGGCAGCGTCGGCGCCGAGGCGCACCAGCGGTGGTCGCGCAGCACCTTGGCCGGTTCGCGGTGACGGTCACCGGAGCGTTGGTCGACCTGCGGGATCGTGCAGCGCGGCCACGCGAGGCCGAGGCCGAGCTCTGCTTCGCCGATCCGGAACCGGCGCCACGTGTCCTCGACCCACGGCGCGCCCGCGCTCACCGTGACGTTCGCCCGGAAGCGATCGATGCCGAACGCCTCGCTCGACCGGGCCACCAGCCAGTCGGCGGAAGTGCTGTTGGCGACGAGCACCTGGGCGGCGTCGGCCCAGCTCGTCGTGAGGTCGAGGCCGGGCAGCGGCACGCGGTGTTCGGACCGTTCGGTCATCGCCACGAGCCGGCAGGTGGTCTCGAGCAGGTCGCCGAACCACGCCGCTGCCTCGTCGCCGGCGTCGCCCGCCTCGACCGCGACGCCGAGCAGCGACCGCGCCGAGACGTCGTTCACCGCCGGATGCACGACGGCGAGCGAGCCTCGACCGGGGGCGTCGAGGCGCACCCCCTGTTCGGTGAGCGTCGGCTGGACGGTCGCCAACGCCGGGTGCGTCCGCTGGGTGATCGGTCGCCCGGCGTCGTCGACCACCTGGTAACGCCGGTCACCGTCGAGGCCGGTCGATGACACCCGCGCCTCGTGAAGGGGCGTCGCTCGACACGACTTCACCGGATACACGTGGATCGCCGACACCTCGATCGCCATCCGCGCGACCCTACGCCCCTCCGTTCATGTCGCGCTCACCCCCCGCATGGCGGGGTCAGCGCGACATGAACGGGGAGACGAGGGTCAGTCGTCCTGGGGGATCACGCCCGACCAGGTGACGCGGGCGCCCTCGTGGCCGGTGCGGACCAGCCAGATCGTCGCCAGCACGGCGAGCACGACCGTCGCCAGCACCAGTGCAGGCTGCGCGTAGCGGCGCACGGCAGCCACATCCCCGTCGCCGTGCTCCACCGAGACCTCGCTGGCCCCGTCGCGTCGCACGACGATCGCCAGCGCGATCGTCGCGAGCAGCCACCCGAACATCAGGTTGCGCGTCGTGAGCGCCAACGACTCGTGCTTGTCCATGTCGACCTGGCCGGCGAGCACGTCGTCGAATGCTTGGCCCGACGCGATCGCGAACAGCACGGCGCCGAGCACGATCACGAGCGCCGCCACGAGCCACCACGCGAAGCGCCGACGCCACTCGGCCCGCGCCAGAGCCACGACCGTGGCGAGCGCGAGCAGCGGCACGAGCACGACCGGTGCGTGCACCGCGAACGTGTGTGTCGGGAGATCGAAGATCGACTCCATCCCGACAGCCTCTCAGCCCGTGACGGTGACCGACAGCACCTGGCCGTTTGCGGCGTGGCTGTTCGGGCCGACGGCGATGTTGCAGAGCAGCACGTAGTTGCCCGGCGTCAGCTCGAACACGGCCGACATCGTCTCGCCCGGCTGGGATCGCTCGATGCGCCCGATGAAGTCGTCCGGAGCGATGGCATCCTCGTCGACGGCGCCGTTGCCGAGCAGGGGCAGCGTCTCGTAGCTGTCGCCGCGGACGATGACCAGCTCGTGCGGGAAGGAGCCGTCGTTCGTCGCGTTGAACGTCACCATGCCGGCGGGGATCTCGGTCGGGGCGACGATCTCCCATTCGATCAGCGACACGTCGACGACCGGGCCGTCGGTCGGGGGGTCGCCGGCGGCGGTGGTGTCGGGTGCTGCCGTGCTCGCCGGCGCTGCGGTGGTCGCCGGCGCCGCCGTGGTGGCGGGGGCAGCGGTCGTGGCCGGCGCTTCGGTGGTGGTCGGCGCCTCGGTCGTCTCGGCGACGGCTTCGGTGGTGGTCGGCGCCTCGGTCGTGTCGGCGGGCACCGTCGTGTCGGCGATCGGCTCGAGTGCGTCGTCGTCGTCGCCTCCGCAGGCGGTCACGGCGAGCAGGGACAGGGCGGTGAGGGCGGCGATCCGGCGCATGGGCGCGCAACGTAATTCAACTTTGAATCACATGCCAGTCACCCCGGTAGGTTGCGGTCATGGCATCCGCGCGCTGGCTCACCGACGACGAGGCGGCCGTCTGGACGCCGTTCGTCGTGTCGACGCTGCGCCTCTTCGCTCGGCTCGAGGCCGAGCTGAAGGAGCGCTTCGACATCAGCCACCTCGATTACGGCGTCCTCAGCCAGCTCAGCTTCCGCCCCGACGGCCGTATCAGAATGGCCGAGCTGGCCGATCGCTTCGGCGTCGGACGCAGCCACATGACGTATCGGGTCGCTCGCCTGGAGCGGATGGGTCTCGTCACGCGGTGCTCGGTCGTCGGCGACCAGCGCGGCGTCGCCGCCGAGCTCACCCCCGTCGGACGCCGCCTGCTGCGGCGGGCGGCCCCGCTCCACGTCGACACCGTCCGCCGCTTGTTCGTCGACCGGATCGACCCCGCCGACTTCCCGGTGCTCGCCCGAGTGTTCGGCGAGCTGGCTGCTCAGGAGGACGCGTCGGCGCCGAGCGACGCCATGCGGCCGAGCAGGTCGTAGAGGTCCTCGAGGTCGGCGCGTCCGAACCGTTGCTCGATGTCGCGGTAGCGCGCCTCGCTGCGCGGCGCGATGGCGGCGACGAGTCGCTCACCGGCCGGCGAGACGGCGATCTCGGACCGGCGCTGGTCGCGCGGGTCGACGCTGCGGGTGACCAGCCCGCGACGTTCGAGCGTGCCGAGCATGCGCGACAGGCTCGGCGCGAGCAGGAACGTGGCGTCGGCGAGCTCCCCGACCGAGCGTGGCCCGGCGCCGTCCGAGAGCGCCCGCAGGACGCGCCACTGCTGCTCGCTGAGGTCGTGCTCGGTGAGCAGCGGCCGGAACTCGGCCATCACCGCTTCGCGCGCCCGCATCAATGCCATCGGCAGCGAGCGCTCGAACCCGCGCAGCCCGCCGCGGCTCGGCTCACTCATCGCGGACGCCGTTGCGAAGGGTGCCGAGCTCGGGCACGTGCACCTCGACGACGTCGCCGGGCACCAGATACCGGGGCGGGTCGAAGCGCGCGCCGGCGCCGGTCGGCGTGCCGGTGAAGATCACGTCGCCCGGCTCGAGCGTGCAGAACGTCGACAAGTAGGCGATCTGGTGGCCGAGCGGGAAGGCCATCGTCGCCGGCGTGTCGTCCTGGCGCAGCTCGCCGTTCACGCGGGTCGTCAGGCGGAGCCGCTCGAAGTCGTCGATCTCGTCGAACGTCACGAGCCACGGGCCCATCGAGCCGGACGCATCCCAGTTCTTGCCCTGGGTGACGTTGAACTTGGCGTGGCGGACCCAGTCGCGAATCGTGCCCTCGTTGCCGAGCGTGAGCCCGGCGACGTGGTCGAGTGCGCGGTCCTCGGGGATGCGGCGGCCGCCGGTGCCGATCACGGCGACGATCTCGCCCTCGTAGTCGAGCTGGTCGCTCTCCGGTGGCCGCACCAGCGGCTGCTCGTGCCCGACGAGCGAGCCGGGGAACCGCACGAACACGCTCGGCCGCGACGGTCCCTCGGTGCCGTCGCGGTACTCGGCGTTGCGGCCGCCGTAGTTGACGCCGATGCAGAAGATCTTGCCCGGGCGGGGGATCGTGCGCTCGAACGTGATCTCGGCCAGCGAGTGGTCCGGTGGTCGGTGGACGTGGGCGCGAACTTCGTCGACGCGCCGCTGGGCGAGCAGGTCGCTCAGGTCGCGGACCCCGGCGAGGCGGCCGCCGAGGTCGACCACACCCTGGTCGGTGGCGATGCCGAAGGACGGCCCGGCGGCGGTGGAGAAGCTCAGCAACCTCATCTTGCAGCAATACTTAACATGTTAGATAATGCGAGGGCAATGCCCCATGTGATCATCGAGCACTCGGCGAACGTCGCGGACGCGACCGACGTCGGCGCGCTCGTCGACGCCGTGCACGAGGCCGTGCTGGCGACCGGCATCGCCGCCGTCGACGCACTGCGGACGCGGGCCGCCGAACGGGTGCACTACGCGGTCGGCGACCGCGACCCGGCGAACTCGTTCGTGGCGATCGTCGCCCGGTTGGGTCCGGGTCGCAGCGATGACGATCTGCAGCGCCTGCTCGGGGTGCTGCTCGACACCGTCGAGGGCTGCCTCGGCGACGCCGCAGCGGCAACGATGCTCAGCGCCGAGATCCAGGAGATCGATCCCGCTCGCCGGGTCAACCGCAACCACCTGCGTGCCGCGATCGCGGCCCGCCAGACCGACGACGGAGTCCACTGACATGGCCGCCACCGGCACCCTCGCCGAGAACGTCGCGCTCGCCACGCAGGCGCTGCGCCGCTTCGCCGAAGCTCCGCTCCATCACGTGATCGGGGGCGAACCGTCCGCCAGCGCGTCGGGTGCCACCTTCGAGAACCGGTCGCCGCTCGACGGCACCCTGCTCGGCGAAGTCGTCGCTGGCGACCCGACCGACGTCGACGCCGCCGCCCGCGCGGCCGCCGAGGCGTTCGACGACTGGTCGCGCCGACCCGGCAAGGACCGCCAACGGATCCTGAATCGCGTCGCCGACCTCATCGAGGCGCGGGCGCGCGAGATCGCCGTCGTCGAGTGCGTCGACACCGGCCAGACGATCCGGTTCATGAGCGCGGCGGCGGTTCGGGGCGCCGAGAACTTCCGCTACTTCGCCGACCACGCCCCCGACGCCGCCAACGGGCGCAGCCTGCCCGACGAGCACCACGTCAACTTCACCACCCGGCGCGCGATCGGGCCGGTCGGCGTGATCACCCCGTGGAACACCCCGTTCATGCTGTCGACGTGGAAGATCGCGCCGGCGTTGGCGGCCGGGTGCACCGTGGTGCACAAGCCGGCCGAGTGGAGCCCGTGCACGGCGGCGATGCTCGCCGAGATCGCCCTCGAGGCCGGCTTGCCGCCGGGCGTGCTCAACCTGGTGCACGGCATGGGCGAAACGGCGGGCAAGGCGCTCACCGAACACTCTGCGATCCGGGCGATCGCGTTCGTCGGCGAGTCGGCGACCGGTTCGCTCATTCAGGCCCAGGGTGCGCCGACGCTCAAGCGGGTTCACTTCGAGCTCGGCGGCAAGAACCCGGTGATCGTGTTCGACGACGCCGACCTCGACCGGGCGCTCGACGCCGTCGTGTTCATGATCTTCAGCCTGAACGGCGAGCGCTGCACCTCGTCGAGCCGCCTGCTGGTGCAGAGCTCGATCCACGATTCGTTCGTCGAGCGCCTGACCGAACGGGTTCGGGCATTGCGGGTCGGTCACCCCCTCGACCCCGCCACCGAGATCGGTCCCCTGATCCACCCTCGACACTGCGAGAAGGTGCGCGGCTACGCCGCGGTCGCCGCGGCCGACGGCGCACAGGTCGTGACCGGTGGTCAGGGCTCCGACCCGGCGTCGAACTACGTCGACCCGATGCTGATCGTCGGGGCGACCGCCTCGATGCGGGTCGCCCGCGAGGAGATCTTCGGCCCGGTGCTCACGGTCATCCCCTTCGACGACGAAGCCGAGGCGATCGTCGTGGCGAACGATGTCGAGTACGGCCTCACGGGATATGTCTGGACCGGCGACACCGGGCGGGCCCACCGCGTCGCTCGCGACCTCGACGCCGGGATGATCTGGGTCAACAGTCAGAACGTCCGCCACCTGGCGACCCCGTTCGGCGGCACCAAGCGCAGCGGGATCGGGCGCGACGGCGGTCCCGACTACTCGTTCGACTTCTACATGGAGACCAAGAACGTCTCGGTCGCCTACGACACCCACCCGATCGGCCGGCTCGGCGTGCCGGAGGGCGGCTGATGGCGGTCACGCTCGACGCCGCCGAGATCGAGCGGATCGCCGACGCCCACGAAACGGCTCGGCGAACGACGTCGCCGATCCGGCGGGTGACGCTCGAGCACCCCGACATGACGATCGAGGACGCCTACGCGGTCCAGCGGGCGTGGGTCGCGCGCCAGGTGGCCGACGGCGCCCGCGTGATCGGCCACAAGGTCGGGCTCACGAGCCGCGCCATGCAGCAGGCGATGCACATCGACGAACCCGACTTCGGGGTGCTGCTCGACCACATGCAGATTCCCGACGGCGGCACGATCCGAGCGGCCGACCACCTCGACCCGAAGCTCGAGGTCGAGCTGGCGTTCGTGCTCGGCGGCGGGCTGGGCGGACCCGACGTGACCGCCGCCGACGTGCTCGCGGCCACCGCGTACGTGTCGCCTGCACTCGAGCTGATCGACGCCCGCTCGCACCGGCGCGACCCGGTCGACGGTGTCACGCGCACCGTCCGCGACACGATCGCGGACAACGCCGCCAACTCGGGCGTGGTGCTCGGAACCGAGCGCGTCGACCCGACCGCCGTCGACCTGCGATGGGTGCCGGCCGTCCTGAGCCGCAACGGCGTCGTCGAGGAGACCGGCGTCGCCGCCGGCGTGCTCGGCGACCCGGTCGAGGGCGTCGTCTGGCTCGCCAGACGCCTGCACGGGTTCGGCGTCGACCTCGAGCCGGGTCACATCGTGCTCGCGGGTTCGTTCACACGCCCGATCGATTGTCGGTCGGGTGATCGCTTCGAGGCCGACTTCGGCCCGCACGGCTCGATCACCCTCGCCGTCGACTGACTCAAGCTCGGGCCCGGCCACGCCGAAAGGTGTGTGACCACAATCCAGTGCTCCGCGCCATCGGCGAGCAGCGAACGAGACCACAGCCAGGGATGGACCGTCGCTCGTCGTGCGGGAGCGATGTCGCGGCGTGCGCCGCGTCGCCTTTCCACCGAGGAGATCACACCCCATGTCCATCCCTGACACCCCTCCGCTCGCACGCTCGAGCCTGCACGCCACCGCGGCGCGCCTCGCAGCGGTGGCGACCGCCCTCCTGCTCGTCATGTTCCTCGTCCTGTCGGTCTCGCGCGCCGCGTTCACGGCGACGACCGAGAACGCCGGCAACTCGATCAGTGCCGGCGACCTCGCGCTCACCGACGACGACGGAGAGGCGGCGATGTTCTTCGAGCTGACCGACATCGGCCCGAACGACCCCCAGGTCAACTGCATCAAGGTCACCTACACGGGAGACTTCGACCCGGCGATGATCAGGTTCTACGTGCCGGCCGACCTCGCCCCCGCCGGCGACCTGGCGCCGTACCTGGACGTCAAGGTGGAGCTCGGGGCGCCCGCGTCGCTCGGCGGCTTCGGCGACTGCACCGGCTTCGTGCCCGATCCGACGGTGAACCTCCTGGACCCCGGGGTCGTCGCCGACGGCACGCTGGCGAACATGGCAGCCAACAAGACGGACTACTCGTCGGGCTACGACGCGTGGGATCCGTCGGCGAGCGACAGCCGGGTCTTCCGCTTCACGGTCGAGGTCCGCAACGACGCTGGCGCCATCGGGCAGTCGGCCACCGGCTGGGGATTCCGGTGGGAGACGCAGACCACCTGATGGACGAATTCCGCAGGCCCGAGGTCGGACCCGATCGTCAGCGACGCGCGATCCGGTTCGGCCTCGGGCTGGGCGGGGTGTTCCTGAGCACGGTGGTGCTGGCGCTGGCCGTCCTGGCCGCCGCCGCACCCCTCGTCCCGCGCTGGGAGGCGACCGTCGTGTCGTCGGGTTCGATGGAGCCCGCGCTGCGGCGCGGTGACGTCGTCGTCTTCGCCGACCACCCGATCGAGCAGACCGGCGTCGGCACGGTCGTCGTGTTCGACGGTGAGCTCTCGGCCGTCGTCCACCGCGTCGTCGACGTGAACGACGACGGCACCCTCGTCACGCGCGGTGACGCCAATCGGGCGCGCGACTCCGGCGCGGTCGATGCGACCGAGCTGCGCGGCGCCGGTGAGCTCGTCGTGCCGTTCATCGGTTTGCCACGCGTGTGGCTGGCCGAGGGTCGGTACGACCTCGTCGGTGCTGCGGTCGCGGGTCTCGCGCTGGCGCTGTGGTCGGCGCGCCTCACCAGCGATGCCGCCAACGATCCGTGGCGCGGCGTCGCCCGGCCGTCGCCCGCGACGGTCTGGCTCACGCCGCTGGGAGGGCAGCCCGCGTGATTCGTGGCGCCGAGCTCCGCGACGGGGACCTCCCGGTCGCCCGCGCGCTCTGCCGGCTCCGTCTGCTCGTCGCGTTCGTCGCGGTGCTGGCGTCGGTCCGGACGCTGCCGGTCGTCGAACCCGCCGCGCTCGCCACCGCCGGAGCCGGCGTGCTCGTCGGTGCACTCGCTCTGTCTGAGCGACGGCTCGGAGCCCGTTTCGGTGCGGTCGGCGTCTCCGCTGCGATGGTGGCGATCGACACGGCCGTCCTCGTCGGGGTGCTCGGGATCCACGGGACGCGCCCCGCCGATCCCGTCGTCCTGCTGCTCGTGCTGCCCTTGCTCGAGGGCGGGTTCCGTCACGGGGTCCTCGGCGCGATGGTGACGTGGCTGGCGATCTCCGGCGCGGTGCTCGCCCGCCTGGCGATCACCTGGGACGGGACGCCCCACGACGTCACCGAGGCGATCGAGCTCGTCGTGCTGCTCGTGCTCGTCGGCCTGCCGGCGGCGTCGGTGTCCGAGCACCTCGCGGCGACCGTTCGGCGCCATCGTCTGGCTGCCGAACGCGCCGGCGTTGCGCGCGGTGCGTCCGGACCGGTCGAGCCGGCGTGGGCGGCGCCCGACGCGGCGTCCGTCGTCCCGGCGCCCGGCCGTCCCGTGCGCCGGAAGCTGCCGCCGCTCCGCGAGCAGACGGATCTCGGGATCAGCCCGTCGTCGGCGACGACCGCGGTGCCACCGCCGACGCCCGTCCCGACGCCGGCGGTGCTCGCCGAGGAGGCGATCGAGGCGGAGCTCGCGAACGCGATCCGCACCGCCGGACGCGACCTGGTCGTCACGGTGCGGGTCGGACTCGACGACGGCGCGCTGCTGCGCGAGCTGCACGGCCAGGAGGCGGCCGACCTGCTGGCCGCGGGCGTCGCCAAGCGCCTGCGGACGCTCGGTGGCGTCGTGGGCGCGGTCGGACACGACGAGTTGCTGCTCGTCCGGACCGTCGACACCTTCACGGCGGCGGCGACGATGAAGGAGGTCGTCCGGCACGCGCTCGGTCGGGCGATCGATGTCGGTCCGGCAGGGTCGACCGTCCCGTGCTGCGGCATCGGCGTCGCCGTCCATCAGCCCGGGTCGAGCGTGTCGTCCGCGGAGCTGCTCCACCGGGCGACGGCCGACATGTACGCGGACAAGCGGCTGCAGAACGAGCGCTTCCCCGAGCCGTTCGACGAAGGATCCCCGGTCGGGACATGAGGCGAGCACGCCGTCGCGGAGGCCGGGCATTCCTCCCGCTGGTCGTCGCCGGCGGTGTCGCCCTCGGCGTCGGGCAGCTCGACCTCGCCGCTGCGATCGCGGTGACCGCCACGTCGAGCGGCGGGAGCTCGATCACCGCTGGATCCGTCGCGCCACCGTCCGATGTCGTCGCGGTGATGACCGCGAACGTCACACCCGCCCTGTCGTGCCGGGTGGCGATCTCCTGGACCGCTTCGCCGTCGCCGGGCGTCACCGGGTACGAGGTGGTTCGGGTCGTCGCGTCGACCGGAGCGACGGCCGCGGGGCCGTGGTCGGTGACCGGCACGGCGTTCGTCGACGACCCGGTGCCACTGGCGTCCGTCGTCAACGCGTACGAGTGGCAGGTGCGTGCGGTGACCGGCGGCTGGGCGTCTCCGTGGGTGGCGGCGTCCACCACCACGCTCGTCAACTGCCTGCTCTGACGCCGTCCACCCGCGATCTGCGACCATGAGGGCGTGGGGTCGTTCGACGACGAGACCGCGATCGAGCCGATCGCCGCCGGGAACTGGGCGGTGATGCTGTCACCCGCATGGAACATCGGCGCCGCGGCGAACGGCGGTTACGCGATCAGCCCCGTCGTGCGCGCGCTGGCGACGTTGGGCCCACACGCCGATCCGCTGTCGCTCACGACCCACTACCTTCGGCCGGTCGAGCTCACCGAGCCGACGCCGGCGGAAGTGCGGGGCCTGGTCGTACGGGCCGGGCGGACGACGACGGCGACCGTCGGGTCGCTGACGGTCGCCGGGCGCGAGCGGCTCACCGTCGCCGCCGTCTTCGGCGATCTCGACGAGGGCTCCGAGAGCCCCGAGCTGACGGTGCCGCCGCCCGACATCTCGCCGCCGGCCGACTGCGTCGACCGCGCCGTGCTCACCCAGGGCGTCGAGCTGCCGATCCTGCAGCGGCTGGACGTGCGGATCGATCCCGCTCGGTCGGCTGCCGGCGGTTCGCCCGACGCGGTCATCGACGGCTGGATCCGGTTTGCCGACGGCTCCGACGCCGGCGTGACCGCCCTGCCGTTGTTCTGTGACGCGTTCCCGCCGTCGCTCTACCCACGGTTCGGCCGGATCGGCTGGGTGCCGACGATCGAGCTGACCGTGCACGTGCGCCGGCGTCCGACTCCCGGCTGGGTGCAGGCGCGGCTCGAGTGCGACGACCTCCACGACGGGCGGATGATCGAGACCGGGTCACTGTGGGATTCGACGGGCGCCCTCGTCGCGCGGTCGCGTCAGCTCGGTCTGCTGCTGAGCGGTTGATCAGCCGTCGCCGCGCTTTTGGATGTTGGCCCACTCGTCGCGCAGGCCGACCGTGCGATGGAACAGCAGGTGCTCGCGCGGGTCGTGGGCGAAGTACCCGATCCGCTCGAACTGGACGACCTCGCCGGGTGCCGTGCCGTCCAGCGCGGCCTCGACCCGGCAGCCGGTGAGCACCTCGCGCGAGTCGTGGTCGACGTCGTCGAGCGGGTCGCCCGTCCGCTCGCCCGGCACCTCGGCCGAGAACAGCCGCTCGTACAGCGCGACGGTGGCCTCGAGTGCGTGGGGTGCCGAGACCCAGTGCATCGTCGACTTCACCTTCCGGCCGTCGGGAGCGGAACCGCCCTGGGTCGCCGGGTCGTACTCGGCGAGCACCGTGGTCACGTCGCCGTCGGCATCGGTCTCGTATCCGGTGCAGGTGACGAGGTAGGCGCCCCGCAGTCGCACCTCGCGACCGGGTGCGAGCCGGAAGAACTTCTTGGGCGGGTCGACCATGAAGTCGTCGCGCTCGATCCAGAGCTCGCCGGTGAACGCGACCCGCCGGGTGCCGTCTGCGTCGTTCTCCGGGTTGTTGGCGATCTCGAAGTGCTCGACGATCGGCGTGCCGTCGTCGGAGGTCGGCCAGTTCGTGAGGCGTAGCCGCAGCGGGCGCAGCACGGCCATTCGGCGCTGTGCGGTGCGGTTGAGCTCGGTGCGCACGAACGACTCGAGCAGTTCGATCTGGTGACGGCTGTTGGTGCGGGCGACGCCGATGAACCGGCAGAACTCGCGGATCGCGCTCGCCGGGTAGCCGCGGCGACGCAGACCGCGCAGCGTCGGCATGCGCGGGTCGTCCCAGCCGTCGACGGTGCCGTCCGCCACCAGCTTGGCGAGCTTGCGCTTCGACGTGACGGTGTGGGTCAGCTCGAGCCGGGCGAACTCGGTCTGGCGAGGTCGTTCGTGGGGGAGCGGCAGCTGGTCGAGGTACCAGTCGTAGAGCGGGCGGTGGCTGTCGAACTCGAGTGTGCACAGCGAGTGCGTCACGCCCTCGATGGCGTCGCTCTGACCGTGGGCCCAGTCGTAGGTCGGATAGACCACCCAGGCGTCGCGGGTGCGGTGGTGGTGGCCGCGACGGATGCGGTACATCACCGGGTCGCGCAGCTGCATGTTCTCGTGCTGCATGTCGATCTTGGCCCGCAGCACGTGGGAGCCGTCGGGGAACTCACCGGCCCGCATGCGGCGTAGGAGGTCGAGGCTCTCGGCCGGCGGCCGGTCGCGGCACGGCGACTCGATGCCCGGGCGGCCGTAGCCGCCGCGTTGAGCCCGGATCGTGTCGCCGTCCTGATCGTCCACGTACGCCTTGCCGTCGGCGACGAGCAGCTCGGCCCACTCGTACAGCTGCTCGAAGTAGTCGCTGGCGTAGAGCGGCTCCCCGGGCTCGTAGCCGAGCCACCGCAGATCGGCGAGGATGCCCTCGACGAACGAGGTGTCCTCGGTGTCGGGGTTCGTGTCGTCGAATCGCAGGTTGCAGACGCCGCCGAACTCGGCCGCGAGGTCGTAGTCGAGGGTGATCGCCTTGGCGTGGCCGATGTGCAGGTACCCGTTGGGCTCGGGTGGGAAGCGGGTCTGCACGCGGTCGAACCGGCCGGACGCCAGGTCGTCGCGCACCAGCTCGCGGACGAAGTCGGCTCGTTCGGTCGTGGGGGCGGGCGGTTCGGCGGTCATCGCGCCACCAGTATGGAGGGCGAGGTCGAACGTCGGCGCGGTCCGTTAGCACTCGGTATCATCGACTGCCAAGATGCTGGACGAACGCAAGACCGCGATCCTCAGCGCCGTCGTGCACGAGTACATCGCCACGGCGCAGCCGGTGGGCTCGTCCCACATCGCCGGCGCGTCCGGCGTCGGCGTCTCCTCGGCGACGGTGCGCAACGAGATGGCGGTGCTCGAACAGGAGGGCTACCTCACCCAGCCGCACACGTCGGCGGGGCGCATCCCGACCGACAAGGGCTACCGCTTCTTCGTCGACCACCTCGCCTCCCCGCGGCGCGTCGACGCGGTCACGACCCGACGCGTCGGCGAGTTCTTCGACGCCGCCCACGGGCGTCTCGAGGAGATGCTCCACCAGACCTCCGACCTGCTGGCCCACCTCACCCATCACGCCTCGGTCGTGCTCGGACCGAAGGCCGATGCCGCCGAGATCCGCAGCGTCCAGGTCGTTCGGCTCTCGACCACCGCCGCGACGGTCGTCGTCGTGCTCGGCAACGGCTCGGTCGAGAACGAGGTGATCGAGATCGGCGAGGGCGTCTCCGACGCCGCCCTCGCCGGCGCGACCGTGCACCTGGCCGCACACCTGGTCGGGCGCACGCTCGGCGACGGTCCCGAGATCGTCTCGAGCGGCGACGCGGACGTCGACGACCTCTGTGGCGCCGCCCTGCACGCGCTCCGAGCCGGGTCGACCGACGACCACGTGTACTTGGGTGGCACCGCCACGGTTGCCGAGGCGTTCGACGCGGTCGAGGTCGTGCGCCAGGTGCTCCACACCCTCGAGCAGCAGTTCGTCGTGGTGTCGCTGGTGCGCGACATCGTCGATCGCGGCATGTCGGTGGCGATCGGTGTCGAGCACGGCGTCGAGCCGCTGTCGGCCTGTTCCGTGGTGGTCGCCCCGGTCGTCGTCGAGGGCGAGCACGTCGGCTCGGTCGGGGTGCTTGGGCCGACGCGCATGAACTACCCGCAGGCGCTGGCGACCGTCGACATCGTCAGCGACCGGCTCGGCCGACGGCTCGGGGAGGGCTGATGGCCGACTTCTACGAGCTGCTCGGGGTCGGCCGCGGCGCCAGCGCGGAGGAGATCAAGCGGGCGTACCGGAAGCGGGCCCGCGAGCTGCACCCCGACGCGAACCCCGACGACCCCCAGGCCGCCGAGCGCTTCAAGGAGCTGTCGAAGGCGTACGCCGTGCTGTCGGACCCGCAGCAGCGCGCCCGCTACGACCAGTTCGGCGAGGCGGGGGTCGGGGGCATGGGCGGTGCCACCGGCTTCGAGGACCTGTTCGGCGGTGGCGGGCTCGGGGACATCTTCGACGCGTTCTTCGGCGGCGGTGGCAGCCCGTTCGGCGGTGGTCGGCGCGGCCCGAGCGGGCCGCCGCGCGGCCAGGACATGGAGGTCACCGTCGCGATCGACTTCGAGCAGTCGGTGTTCGGCGACCAGATCCCGGTCGAGATCAAGCTGCCGCAGGCGTGCGGCGACTGCGGTGGCACTGGTGCGGGCGAGGGCACCCAGCCGGTCACCTGCTCCGACTGCAACGGCTCGGGGCAGGTGCGACGCGTGCGCCAGAGCGTGCTCGGCCAGATGGTCTCGACCAGCCCCTGCCCGCGATGCGGCGGGCTCGGCGAGGTGATCACGACGCCGTGCTCGACCTGCCGCGGCGAGGGCCGGGTCACCGTCGACAAGACCTACACCGTCGACGTGCCGGCCGGCGTGATCGACGGCAGCACCCTGCGCCTCACCCGTCGCGGTGCCGCCGGGCCGCGTGGCGGGGCGCCGGGCGACCTCTACGTGCACCTGCGCGTGCGCCCGCACGAGCGGTACCGGCGCGAGGGCGACGACCTCGTGACCGAGGTCCCGGTGTCGATCGCCCAGGCCGCGCTCGGCACGACGGTCGTGCTGCCGACCCTCGACGGCGACGAGGACCTCGCCGTGCCGGCCGGCACCCAACCCGGGCACCAGTTCGTGCTGCGCGGCCGGGGTGTGCCACGACTCCAGGGTCGCGGGCGCGGCGACCTGCGCGCGATCGTGCGAGTCGAGGTGCCGACCAAGCTGACCGACGACGAGGCGGCGCTGCTGCGGACGTTCGCCCAGGGGCGCGGCGAGGACGTCGGAGCCACCGGCTCCAGCCTGTTCTCGAAGATCAAGTCCGCGTTCTCGTGACGCGGGTGCCCGACGCCCTGCGGCGGGCAGCCGCCCACGTGCTCGTCGGCGACGTCGAGACGCCCGAGCTCGACGAGCGGTCCGAGCACCACGTGTTCCGGGTGCTCCGCGTGCGCGACGGCGAGACGGTGACGGTGACCGACGGCGCCGGCGCGTGGCGGGCCTGTCGCGCCGCAGGCCGCCGGCTCGAACCGGTCGTACCGGTCGAGCGGGTGGCACGGCGCGCCGATCCCGTGACGATCGCCTTCGCCGTTCCGAAGGCCGATCGGCCGGAGTGGATCGTGCAGAAGCTGACCGAGCTCGGCGTCGACCGGATCGTCGTACTGCACGCCGCCCGCTCGGTGGTGACATGGACGGGCGACCGCGCCGACCGCCATCTCGACAGGCTGCGGCGGGTGGCCGCCGAAGCATTGCAGCAGTCGCGAGGCGCGTGGCTGCCCGTCGTCGCGGGGCCGGTCGATGCTGGCGAGGTGCTGCGCACCGCTGCCGCG
>JBFHJC010000033.1:0-22137 GCA_041596155.1 Ilumatobacter sp.
GCGGCGCCGCCGGCCGGCACGCCCGACGCGGCGGCGGCCGCGCCGCCCACGCCGATCGCGGCCAGCATCAGCAGGAACCACAGGCTGTGGTCGGCCACGACGCTCAGCGCCGTGACCAGGAGCACGGGTCGCGCCGTCAGGGGCAGTGCGATGGGAACGACCGTCCCGGGCCATCCGGCCACTTCGGACTCGTCCGCGCCCGGCCGGGCGACGTCGATGCCGGCGACGAGCAGGCACAGGGCCGCCGCACCGAGCCGGAGCGCAGGGCGGCTGGTGTCGACGAGGTCGACGGCCCAGCCGCTCAGCGAACCGACGGCGACCACGATCGCGAGGCCGACGGCGACACCGGTCGCGACCGTCGCGACGCGCGTGCCGACCCGGTCGCGGGGCGGCGCCGCGGACGCCACGCGAATCGGGTTCAGGACGCCGAGCACGACGATCGCCCACAGCCACCACGACGGCGCGGGATGACCGAGATCGACCGGCGCCGCTTCGAGGATCGGGATCGCGAAGAGGAGTGCGCTGAGCGCGTGCTGTTGGTCGTCCATGCGCGTCACGTCGTCGATGAACCAGGCGCCCTGCACCCGGCCCGGCGCAGCGTAGGTCGCCGCGTCCGCGCCGTCCGACTGGGCCTCGATCGCCAGGCCGACGATGCACACGGCGCGCTCGCCGATCGTCTCGCGCTCCGACGCCAGCCGGACCTCGAGCTCGGCCGCGCGCCACAGGCCGGCGAGGCCCTCGCCGAACACGCCGTACCCGCCGCCGCGGGGCGTGAAGGTGCCACGCACGAGTGGCCCCCACGGTCCGAACCGCTGGCTGATCGAGCGCACCCTCTGGCCGATCAGGCCGGCTTGGCGTCGCACGAACTGGAGCTCGGCGTCGGTGAGCGGTGTGCCGGCCGGGCGCTCCGGGAACGCCGCCGTCTCCGCGAGTCCGTACCCGGACCAATGGTCGGCGAGCGGCGGCCAGATGTCCTCGGCGTCGTCGCGCACGGTCGCCATGTAGTTGCCGACCCGGTCGGCGACGTGACCCCAACCGGCCCCGGGGTCGGCGCGGTGCAGACGGCCCAGGGCCCAGTACGCCTCACCGGTGTAGTAGATCGAGTAGACGCCAGATCGCGGGCGCTGGTCGTCGACGTCGTAGTACGCGAGCACCGCGCCGGTCGGCTCGGTCTGGGCCTCGATGAAGCGGCCGAGGCGGGCCATCAGGTCGTCGTGGATCTCGTCGCCGGTGTGCAGGCGCCGCTCGGCGAGCGCTGCCACCAGCAGTGCGTTCGTGCCGACCTGCAGCGTGCGCGACGTCGTCGCCGACGACCAGTCGTCGCGTTCGACGATGTGGTCGAGGATCCAGGCGAGCCCGCGATCGGCGCTCTCGGTCGCGCCGTCGATCCCGCGTCCGCCGGCCTGGTACAGCGCCGTCATCACGCCGGCATGGCGCACGATGTTGTAATCGTCGAACGCGACGTCGCGGGCCCGGTCGTACTCGTAGAGCCATCTCCCGTCCTCGGCCTGGTTCCCGATCAGCCAGTCGGCGGCCGCGGTCGCCGCCGCTCGCGTGTCGTCAACCGAGATCGCCGGGCAGCGTTCGGGTGGCGCGGCGACCCCGAACGTGAGGGCCAGCGCGACGACGAGCAGGCCGAACGAAGCCGAGATGCGCCGACCGATCGGGGACACGGCCGCCAACCCTAGGCAGCGGCGGAGATCGCGCCCGCGCCGGCACGTGGTGTCGCCCGACGCTCGGGGAGCGCGAGGTCGGGGTCGGCCCACACGACCAGGACCGCCACGGCGAGGTACGAGAACAGCTGCACGTCGGCCGACAGCTCGATCATGACGTGGAACGCGATCGCGACCGGGATCACGAACCGGCGGGCCGGCCGCCACCACAGGCCGACCCCGATGACGATCTCGGTGGCGACGACGACCTTGGCGGCGACGGTGTGCACCGCCCGCTCGAGCACCAGATCCACGACGGCGCTCGGCAGCGGCGACGCGTCGAGATCGGCGCGATGGGCGGTGACGCGAGCCCAGGTGACGGTGCCACCGAACCAGTCGGGGTCGAGCAGCTTGCTGATGCCGGAGGCGAGGTACACGGTCGCGCACGTGAACCGCAGCAGCCACAGCGGCCACGCCGGAGCGGTGCGATCGACGTCGCCGCCGCGGCGTCGACGACGAACCGCGTCCATCGCGAACGAGCGATCGTTCGGTGCGAGCGCGACGAGTCCGAGCACCGTCACGAGGTACGCGCGGTTGTTGTGGAGGTGCGTCGTCGACACCGCGAGGTGCAGCGCCACCCCGGCCCAGGCGATCCAGGTCGCCGGTCGCGACCAGAGGCCGATCGCCGTCAGCACGGCACCGGCCAGCGCCGCGGTCAGGGCGCCGACGTACAGACCGGCCGGCAGCGATGCGAGCCATGCGAGATACGGTTCGTGGAAGCGGTCGTGGAACGTGTCGCCGCGCCATCCGTCGAGCACGATCGGCCACAGGTGGACGGCGGTGATCACCCCGAGCAACAGCCTGAGGAGCCCGATCGAGCGCATGCTGACCGGCCGCGCCAGCAGCTCGTCGAAGCGCTCCCGCGAGGTCACGGCACGCTCCGGTCGGGGGTGCGCATCGTCAGGACGGACGGCGGATCGAGGTTGTGCCACGCGGTCACCGTGGCTTCGAGGTAGCGCGTCTCGCGGTCGTTCGGCGTGTTCGCGGCCACCCACGTGAGGGCGGCGTCGAGGAACGCGAGCTGGCCGTCGAGGCCGGCGTCGGCGTGATGTCGTCGCCACGGCGAGGCGAGGCCCCGGCCGCCCACGAGCTCGTTCCACTCGTACCCCGACCAGCGCTCGGTGATCGGGACCCGTGCACCATCGTGCGTCACCCGGACGATGTCGGCCTGCCAGGTGCTCGCCTCCGGGAACATCTGGTAGCCGAACTCACGGTGTGGCGCCCAATAGGCCCGCACCACGAAGGTGAGCTGAGCGGCGACGAACCCGACCACGAGGATCCGCCGCCCCCAGCTTCGTAGAGCGTGAGTCGGGGCTGACCACAACGCACCGCGCTCACGCGCTCGTCGGCGCACCACCATCGTCGGTCAGTCTGACCGACGGGAGCATCGCCGTTCGACCGGGCCCACCACCGCCTCGGTCGAGGCGGGCCCGAAGGCGCTGGCGGACGCCCTCGGGACCCAGCTCGTGTCAGGCGGCTTCGAGCTCGAGCGTCGCCACCGCCAGCACACCGTTGATGTGCGGCGCCGGCATGCCCAGGGCGACGCCGATCTCGACGAGGGCCCGGCGCTCGTCGGCCGACAGCGAGCCGTCGGCCTGCGCCACCGCGGCCATGCGGTGGAGGAAGCTCTGCTTGCCGTGCGGCGTGAGCTCGTCGACCAGCCGGCGCAGGCTGAGCGCCGCGCCGTCGCCCGCGAGCATCCGCACGTCGTCGTTCAGCGTCACGTCGTCGTAGTCGTGGCCGGCCGAGCGCATCGCCGCGACCGCAGCCGTGCGGGTCGCCACGTCGTCGGCGCCGGCGGCCCGCACGACCGTCGCGACCGCACGCCGCATGGCGTCCTCCAGGTACCGGCTCAGCTGATCCGACGTCGGGATGTCGAGCACGCCGAGATCGCACTGGTGCCCGCACGCACCGCACTCGATCACCGGCTCGAGCATCGCCAGCGGCACCAGCGGCACGTAGAGCACCGTGAACCACCGTTGCCGAACCAGCTCCGACCCGTCACGGTCGACGCCGCAACGAGGGCAGACGAACGTCGTCCGCTCGACCACCCTCGATCTGACCTTGACTCCCCACACTTGGTTCATCTCCTCTTCCTTTCCCTGCTTCCGCCCGCCGACGGATGCCAGGTCATCGTCGGGCCGCTGAAGCCGCTTGATCGACCCTGATCGACTCTTGACGACCGATGTCAGATCGATGTCAATCAGTTGAAGAGGACGCCACGAACAGGTCATGAACCCCCGCGACGGGACGTTGGGTGCACGAGCTGCGGCGACCACACGGACTGGTGCCGATCGGTTCCGGTGTGATGATCTGTGGTCATGGAACCGGCCGGAGGCAACGGTGATCCCATCCGGTACGGAGTCATCGGCACCGGGATGATGGGTGTTGAGCACATCGAGAACATCGGCGCGCTCGACGGTGCGGTCGTTGCGGCGATCGCCGATCCCGATCCAGGTTCTCGCGACCGAGGCGTCGAGGCAGCCGGGTCGGCCGGCTTCGACGACGTCGCCGTGTTCGAGGATCATCGCGCCCTGATCGCCGCCGACCGGTGCGACGCCGTCGTGGTCGTGTCGCCCAACCACACCCACGTCGAGGTCGTGCCCGAACTGCTGGCCACCGACCTGCACGTGATGATCGAGAAGCCGCTGTGCACCACGGTGGCCGACTGCGAGCGACTCGTGGCGCTCGAGGCCGAGCGGCCGGCCGGGGCGATCACGTGGATGGCGATGGAGTACCGGTACATGCCTGCCGCGGCCGAGCTGATCCGGCTCGTCCACGACGGCGCGGTGGGGCGGCCGCGCATGGTCGCGATCCGCGAGCACCGGTTCCCGTTCCTCGACAAGATCGGCCACTGGAACCGGTTCACCGAGAACACCGGTGGCACGCTCGTCGAGAAGACGTGCCACTTCTTCGACCTGATGAACCTCGTGCTCCGTGAACGGCCGCACCGGGTGATGGCGTCGGGTGCACAGGACGTCAACCATCTCGACGAGGAGTACGACGGCCGCGTGCCCGACGTCCTGGACAACGCCTTCGTGATCGTCGACTACCCGAGCGGGGCGAGGGCGCTGCTCGACCTGTGCATGTTCGCCGAGGCGACCGCCGAGCAGGAGGAGATGTCGGTCGTCGGCGAGCGCGGCAAGGTGGAGGCCAAGCTGCCGTCCAACACCGTCCACGTCGGGCGGCGCGGTGAGCACTGGATCGGCGGCGTCGAGCAGTACACGGCCAAGGACGACCGGATCGCGCACGAGGGGCTCCATCACGGCTCGAGCTACATCGAGCACGTCGAGTTCCTGCACGCGATCCGGACGGGCGGTACGCCGGCGGTGACGCTCGACGACGGCTACTGGGCCGTCGCGATGGGCGTCGCCGCCCACCGCAGCATCGAGCTCGGCCGCCCGGTCGAGCTCGCCGAGATGATGGACGCGGCATTCGCGGGAGGGAGTCGACGATGACGGTGGAGATGGCGTGGTTCAGCGCCCTGTGCGACGACGACTACGAGTTCCTCGGCGTTCCCGACCCGGCGCTGCTGAGCAGCTGGGAGCACTGCCGGAACATCGTGCTCACCGCGGACCGATACGGCTTCGACAACGTGTTGCTGCCGTCGGGGTACGCGCTCGGCATCGACAACACCGTGTTCGCCGCCGGGATGGCGCCGATGACCACGCTGCGCATGTTGCTCGCCGTGCGCTGCGGGGAGCTGGTGGTGCCCCAGCTCGCGCGCCAGCTGGCGACCCTGGACCAGATGATGGGTGGGCGCCTGGCGATCAACATCATCAGCTCCGAGATGCCCGGCGAGTCGCTCGACAGCGACCCGCGCTACCGCCGCTCGACGGAGATCATGTACGCCCTGCGCGAGCTGCTCGACGGTCGCGCGGTCGACTTCCACGGCGACTTCGTCGACCTCACGATCGACCCGCCGCGCATCCGCACGGTGTCGGGCGCGAGCCCGCTGTTCTACTTCGGCGGCCTCTCGCCCGCGGCGCGCGAGTGCGCGGCGGCGGGCGCCGACGTGTTCCTGATGTGGCCCGACACGACCGACAAGGTGCTCGAGGTCAAAGCCGACATGGATCAGCGGGCCGCCGCGAAGGGACGCTCGCTGCGCTACGGCTGGCGGTCGCACGTGATCGTGCGCGAGACCGAGGACGAGGCGCGCGCCGCGGCCCGTCGTTTGCTCTCGAAGCTCGACGCCCAGACGGGCGAAGCGATCCGCAAGCGCTCGCTCGACTCGACGTCGGCCGGAGTCGCACGCCAGGCGGCGCTGCGCGAGGGTGCCGACGACGAGGGGTACGCCGAGCGCCACCTCTGGACCGGCGTCGGCCGCGCCCGCTCGGGCGCCGGCGCCGCCATCGTCGGCGACCCCGACCAGGTGCTCGCCAAGATCGACGAACTGACCGAGGCCGGCATCGAGGCGTTCATCCTCTCCGGCTACCCCCACGCCGCCGAATGCGACCTGTTCGCGCGGTACGTCCTCCCGAACATCGACCACGCCCGTCTGGAGTTCACGCCCGACAAGGTCAACGTCTCCTGACGTACGAGGTGTGTCAGGCACACCTCGTCCGGTCAGGTCGCCGTGGCGGTGAGAGCGTGGTCGAGATCGCGCCAGATGTCATCGACGTGCTCGCAGCCGACGCTGAGGCGGATCAAGGTCGGGGGCATCGACTCTTGGCCGGCGACGAGGGCGCGGCGCTCCATCGTCGACTCGATGCCGCCGAGGCTCGTCGCGTTGTTGATCAGCTCGGCTGCCTCGACGAACGCGCTCGCACGCTCGCCGGAACCTGTCACGTCGAAGCTCATCATCGCCCCGAACCCGGCCATGAACGACGCCGCGACCGCGTGGTTCTCGTGCGACGGGAGGCCGGGGTAGCGGACTCGCTCGATCTCGGGGTGCGCCTCCAGGCGGACCGCCAGGACCTCGGCGTTCGCCATCGCCTTCTCCATCCGCAGTGCGAGCGAACGCGCGCCGCGTATCGCCAAGAACGCCTCCATCGCGCCGATCGTGCCGCCGTTGCGGACGCGCCGGTGGTAGAGATCGTCGTACAGGTCGTCGTCGGTCACGGACAGCACCCCGGCGAGCAGATCTGAGTGGCCGCCGATGAACTTCGTCGCCGAGTGCATCACCGTGTCGGCGCCGAACTCGAGCGGTCGCTGCACCAGGGGGGTGGCGAACGTCGAATCGACGGCGACGAGGCAGCCGTCGCGGCGGGGCGCCCCGCAGATCGCCGGCAGATCGGCGACGGTCATGAGCGGGTTGGCGGGCGACTCCAGCCAGAGCAGGTCGGCCTCCTGGGCGGCAGCGATCCAGGCGCCGGTGTCGGCGAGGTCGAGCCGGCGCACGGTCCAGCGGCCCTGCTGCTCGCCCTCGACGGCGAGGCCCGACACGGCGTGGTACGGATCGTTCGGGATCACGAGCAGCGACCCGACCGGCAACCCGTGGAACAGGCAGGCGACGGCCGCCATCCCCGACGAGAACGCGAGCGAGCGGCCGCCTTCCAATCCGCCCATCAGCGTCTCGAACGCGACCTGCGTCGGCGTGCCCTCGGTCCGGCTGTAGTAGCGGTCGCCCGGCAGACGGAAGTTCGACGCCAGCACGGGCGGCACGTTGAGGGGGTCGCCCGCGCCGCCGGGCCGGCCGCCGTAGATCAGCCAGGTCGACGGGTCGTAACCGCGGGTCAGATCGGACATCGCCGGCAACGGTAGGCGACGGTGCGGTCAGCGACCCACCGCTACCCTCGACGCGATGTCGACCGAGATCGTCTGCCCCGAGTGCGGCAACGACGACCATCTGCGTGGCCGCCCGATCGACGGCGACCTGATCGAGCTGACATGTGACCGATGTGGCATCAGCTGGGTGCGCGACCCGCGCCCGGTGTGCCCGGAGTGTGGCGGACACGACCTGGAGGCGGCGCCGAAGGTGATCGTCGAACGCTCGCGCGGCACCCAGATGTCGATCCAGGGTGTGCAGCGCGAGTTCCTGTGCCGGACGTGCGACGCCGACGAGCTGGCACGCAAGCGCGACGGGCACCTACCGCCCCGGCTCCCGGGCAGCCAGTGAAGATGCGGGTTGCGCAGCCGGTTCGATAGCGTCGACGTCGTGGGGTCTGCACCGTCGACCATCCAACGGCTCGAACGCGCCGCCGACGTGCCGACCGGCGTTCGTTTCGTCGGGCACTCGGTGGCACCCGACGGCCCGGTGCACGTGCCATGGCGCCAGATCCACGACGAAGCGCGCGCCGTCGGCGCCGCGCTGCAGGCCAGAGGACTGCTCCCCGGCGACCACGTCGCCGTGCTCGGCCCGACCAGCCGCGAGTTGATGACCGTCGTGCGCGGCTGCTGGCTGGCCGGCATCGCGTCGATGGTGTTGCCCCTGCCGATGCGGATGGGCAGCCTCGACGAGTTCGTCAACTCGACGCGGGCCCGCATCCGGCACGGCGACGCCAAGCTCGTGCTGATCGACGACCAGCTCGCGCCGTTCTACGAGGCGGCCGACGGCGATCCGCCGATCGAACCGATCAGGTCGATGCTCCCCGGCGCTCCCAACGTCCCCAGCGGCGACCGTCTCGAGCTCCCTCCGCCCGATCCCGAACGGCTCGTCATCCTGCAGTACACGAGCGGATCGACGAGCGAGCCGAAGGGGGTCATGATCCCCGACCGCGTGCTCACCGCCAACATCGACGCCTGCGCCGAGGCCGCGACGCTCACCCCGGACGAGGTGATGGTGTCGTGGCTGCCGCTCTACCACGACATGGGGCTCGTCGGTTTCCTGGCGATCCCGATGACGTCGGGCGTCGAGCTCGTGCAGGCGGCGCCGCAGGACTTCATGGCCAAGCCGGGGAACTGGATGCAGTGGATCTCCGACTGGGGCGGAACGGCGACCGCCGGGCCGAACTTCTCGTGGGTGCTCGCCACGCGCGCCCTCCAACGGGCGACGGCGACGCATGCCCAGCTCGATCTGTCGACCCTGACGCTCGCGCTGAGCGGGGCGGAACCGGTCGATCCCAAAGCGGTCGAGGCGTTCGTGGCGGCCGCCGAGCCGTTCGGGTTCCGGCCCGGCGCGGTGTTCCCGGCGTTCGGCATGGCCGAGACCGCCATCGGAGCGTCGTTCCCGAGGCGCGGCGCCGGTCTGATGTGCGACACCGTCGATCGGCGCGAGCTCGAGTCCCAGCGGGTCGCCAAGCCCATCGAGATCGTCGATCCCGATGACCTCGCCGTGCGGGCGCGGCGCCTCCCGCTCCTCGGCACCGCGGTGCCCGGCATGGAGATGAAGGTCGTCGATCCGGCCACCTTCGAAGAGCTCCCGGAGCGCCACGTCGGCGAGCTGCTACTGCGGGGCACATCGGTCACGCCCGGGTACTACAAGCGCGAGGCGGCGACGGCGGCCCTGTTCCACGACGGATGGCTGTGCACGGGCGACCTTGCGTACCTGCTCGACGGCCAACTCGTGCTGTGCGGCCGGATCAAGGACGTCATCATCGTCGGCGGCCGCAACGTCTTCCCCGAAGACATCGAGCGCGCCGTCGGCCTGCTCGAGGGGGTCCGCGCCGGCAACGTGATCGCGTTCGGGATGGAGGGCTACAAGGGCAAGGAGTCGGTGGTGGTGGTAGCCGAGGTGCGCGCCGACGATCCCGACGACGTGCGCGACGCGATTCACCACCGGACGCTCGAGGTCAGTGGACTGCCGCCGCGCGACGTGATGCTCGTCCAGCCGGGCAGCCTGCCCAAGACCAGCTCGGGCAAGCTCCAGCGCGCCAAGTGTCGCGAGCTCTACCTCGCCGAGGACCTCGCGCTCATTTCCTGACCCCTCGCGCGTCCCGTCCGTCGTTCAGGTCGCGCTGTGTCCGTGTGGCGCTGACCAGCGGTCGGCAGCGCGACACGATCGGTGTGGGCGTGCGGCGATCAGCGGGTGGCGGCGTAGTGGACCTCGAGGGTGCGGCGCTCGACCGACGAGAGCACATGGTCGCCCGACGCCTTCGGCGCGGTCTTGACCCAATGCTTGTCCCACGGGACGACGAGCCGGTCGTCGCTGGTGAGGTAGGCGCCGTCGACCGGTACGTAGTGCGCGGCGCGGAACAGCCCGGGATCGACGACGAGATACTCCGGATCGTTGCCGCGCAGGTCGTAGACGACGTCGGTGACCGAGCCGATCGGGGCGCCGTGCTCGTCGAGCACGTCGTGGCCGGTGTAGGTCGGGCGGGGACGATCGTCCGAGTGGGGGAGTGGGGTGGTCACGTTCGTGAACCTCCTGCAGTCGCGTTGCCCGCTGTCATCATTCTGTAACATTTTTGATTCCGTGTCGAGTCGCCTGTTCGGGGCGTGCTGCAGCGCTGGTGGCGGGATGCGAGGATGGCCATGTGAGGGTCGTGTACACGCTGCGTCATCGGATGCACCATCCCGAGCGCGAGCTCGAGTCGTCGGCGTTCCAGGAGCCGTACGAGCGACCGGAACGGGCTGAGATCATCCAGGCCGCCCTGGCAGGGGACGAGACGTTCGAATTCGTGGCCCCCGACGAGTGGGACACCGCCTCGATCGAGGCGGTGCACGATCCAGCGCTCGTCGCCTTCCTGGCCACGGCGTGGGAGGAGTACCAGGAGCTCCATCCGTTCACCCACGACGTCGTGCCGGACGTGTTCGCACTCGGTGGCCTCCGCGAGGGAATGGGTCCGGCGACCGAGCCGACCAACGTCGCCATGCGCCTCGGCTGGTGGTGCTACGAGACCACGACGCCGCTCACCCACGGCACCTACGACGCCGCCCGGTCCTCGGTCGACGTCGCCCTGACGGCCGCAGAGTTGGTGCTCGCCGGCGACCCCGTCGCCTACGGGCTCTGCCGCCCGCCCGGTCACCATGCGGCCAGGTCGGTGTACGGCGGCTACTGCTTCTTCAACAACGCGGCCATCGTCGCCCAGCACGCCGCCGCCCGGACCGGCGGGAAGGTGACCGTGCTCGATGTCGACTACCACCACGGCAACGGCACGCAGCAGATCTTCTACGACCGAGCCGACGTGCAGTTCGTGTCGCTGCACGGCGACCCTCAGCGTGCCTACCCGTACCTCACGGGCTTCCGTGACGAGACCGGAGCCGGCGATGGCACCGGCACGACATCGAATTTCCCGCTCGCCGCCGACACGGGCGACGACGACTACGCCGACGCGCTCGCCGCCGCGTGCTCCGAGATCGCGTCCTTCGAACCCGAGTTCCTCGTCGTGTCGCTCGGTCTCGACACCTACTTCGACGATCCGATCTGCGACCTCGACCTCACCGCGGACGGCTTCGAGGCGTGCGGCAAGCTGGTCCGTGAGCTCGGGGTGCCGACCGTCGTGCTGCAGGAGGGCGGGTACGCGACCGACGACCTCGGCGAGAACGCCCGCCGCTGGTTGCTCGGCGTGAACGCGACTACAGCTCCTTGATGCCCTCGATCACGGACCGCCAGCGCTCGGGGTCGCTGCGGTAGGGGGCGTAGAACGAGATCCGGCTGATCACGTCGCCGTAGCGCTTGCCGAGCTCGGGGGCGATCTCCTCCGGCGCGCCGACGACGGCGAACGTCTCGAGGATCTCGTCGTCGATGAGCTGCCCCATCTCGGCCCACTTGCCCTGCTTCGAGAGCGCGTTGAGCTCGTCCTGCAGGCCGCCCCAGCCGTGGATGTCGAGCACGCCGCGGTAGGCCGGCGTCGAGCCGTAGAACGCGATCTGCTGCCGAGTGCCCTGCTTGGCGGCCTCGATCTCCTCCTCGGTCGTCCCGGTGACGACGAAGGACGGGCCGACGATCTGGAAGTCGTCGAGCGTCTGGCCGGCTTTGGCTCGGCCTCGTTCGAGCGCCGGCAACGTCACCTCGCGGAGATAGCGCTCGGTGGTGAAGCCGTGGCACAGGAAACCGTCGCAGACCTCGCCGGCGACCTCCGTCATCAGCTCGCCGACGCCAGCGAGGAAGATCTTCGGCGGGCCGAAGCCGGCCAGGTCGGACGCGTCCGGCGTGAAGAACGGGGTCATCAGCGTGTGGCGGTAGAACTCGCCGCGGAACTGGAGCGGGGTGCCGTGCTGCCAGGTGTCCCAGATCGCCCGGATCGCCTGGATCATCTCGCGCATCCGGGCGGCCGGCCGGCTCCACTCCATCGAGAACCGCTTCGTGATGTGTGGCTTGATCTGGCTGCCGAGGCCGAGCACGAAGCGACCTTGCGTGAGCGTCTGGAGGTCCCAGCCGATGTTGGCGAGCAGCATCGGGTTGCGTGCGAACGCGACGGCGATCGAGGTGCCGAGCTCGATCTCGGACGTCGTCGCGGCCGCCGTCGCCAGCGGGAGGAACGGGTCGTGGGCGGTCTCGGCGGTCCAGGCGCCCGAGTAGCCCTCGGCCTCCAGTCGGGCGGCCCGTTCGCCCGCGTCGCGGATCGGCCCCATGAGCGTCGCATCGATCTTCATCTCGGCGACCGTAGCGAGCGGCCGCGCTTGCCCCGCAGCCCGCCGGTCCGCAGACTGACGCCGATGGTCGGACGACGTTGGCGCGCTGCGGTGGTGACGGTCGCCGTGGCGACCGGCGCCTGCGGCGCCGAGACGTCGACGTCGGCGGGGTGTGGCGACGGTGCCGTCGTGGAAGGTCGGCCACTGCGTGTCGTCACCACCGTGTCGCCGCTCACCGACATCGTCGCCCAGATCACCGCCGGCACGCCGACGGAGATCGTCGGCATCGTCCCCGAAGGTGTCGACAGCCACACGTACGAGCCCGCTCCCAGCGACGTCGCCGCCATCGCCGACGCCGACGTCGTCTTCGTCAACGGGCTCGGACTCGAATCCGCCGTCGGCGACCTCACCCGTGCGAACGCGCGGCCCGGTGCCGAGCTGTGCGAGCTCGGCACGACCGTCCTGGCGCCGGACGACTATCTGTTCGACGACTCGTTCCCCGAGCGGGCCGGTGACCCGAATCCCCACCTGTGGACGAATCCGCCGATGGTGGCGGCGTACATCGCGCTCGTGCGCGACGTGCTGGTGGCGCGCGACCCGGCGCATCGCGCCGACTACGAGGCGAATGCCCAACGGTTCTCGTCGCAAGTGGCCGATCTCGACGCCGCCATGAGGGTCGCCACCGCGACGGTGCCGGCGCCGCGACGCGTGCTGCTCACGTACCACGACGCCTACGCGTACACGGCTCGGGAGTACGGCTGGCGTCTGCTCGGCGCGATCCAGCCGGCGTCGTTCGACGAGCCGACCCCGCGGGAGGTGGCGGCTCTCGTCGAACAGGTTCGCGCCACCGGCGTCGGCGTCGTGTTCGGCAGCGAGGTGTTCCCGTCGCCGGTCCTGGAGCAGATCGCGGCCGAGACGGGCGCCCGTTACGACACCGATCTGCGCGACGACGACCTACCGGGGCGCCCCGGCGACCAGGAGCATTCGTGGCTCGCGCTGATGCGCGACAACCTCGCAGCGATCATCGACGGGTCGGGCGGCGACCCGTCGGCGCTCCTGGCGGTCGACGTCACCAGTGCGGCCCGCGGTGTCGCGACGTTCCCGCAGTCGTGACCCAACCGGGTGCGGCGTGGCGTCAGTCCTGGTCGCGGAGGAACTGCTCGAGCTCGGCCGCCAGCTCGTCGCCGGACGTCATCTCGAGTGACGAGGTGCCGATCGTGCGCTCCTCGGCCGTCGCGTCGTAGATGCGTTCGAGCTGCTCGATCATCTCGACGTGTTCGTCGTTGTTGGTGACCATTGCGTCGATGCGGCGTCCCTGGGCGATCACGTCGTTGCGGAGCTCGGCGGCGTCGACGACCACGCCGGTCGTCTCTCGGAGCCCGTCGAGCAGCGCGATGCTCGCGGCCGGATACGACAGCGACGCGATGTAGTGGGGCACCTGCGCCCAGATCCCGAGAGCGGGCACGCCGCGCCCGTGCATCTCGTGTTCGAGCGCCGCCGCGATGCCGGCGGGCACGTCGATCGAGCTGCGCAGGAACGGCACCGTGGCCAGGACGTCGTGCGACGGGCTGCTGACCGAGAGGCGGGGGGTGCGCGTGTGGGGCACTGCGAAGGGGTAGGCGCCGAAGTGCACGAAGTGGCGGACGCCCAGGTCGGTCGCCAGGGCTCCCATCAGGCCGCTGAAGCGGTGCCAGGCGGTGTCGGGCTCGGGTCCGGCGAGGAGGAGCAGGTCGCGCCCGGTGCGGTCGGTGCCGTGCAGCAGCTGGATCCGCTCCCACGTGAGCACCGAGTTGAGGCCCTCTCGCAGCTCCATCACCGGCCGCCGGGCGCGGTAGTCGACGTACACATCGTCGTCGAACTCGGCGATCGGCGTGGCGCTCGACTCCTGCTCGATGACCTCCAGCGCCGAACGACCTGCACCGCCGGCGTCGATCCAGCCGGTCAGCATCGCGATCAGCACCGGCTCGCTCGTCGCAGGCTTCGGCGCGAGCCACCGCAGGCTGTCATCGGTCACACGATGCACGGTACACGCCGCCCTGCGAGCCACCGCGGCGGTTCGGGGAGCCAGCCGCGAAGGCGCCGGTAGGGTGCTCTTCATGGCGATCGATGTCACCGACGCAACGTTCCAGACCGATGTCGTCGAGCGGTCGATGACGACTCCCGTCGTCGTCGACCTGTGGGCCGAGTGGTGCGGGCCGTGCCGCACGCTGACGCCGATCCTCGAGAAGGTCGTCGGCGAGACCAACGGTCAGGTCGAGCTCGTGAAGGTCGACATCGACCAGAACCCGGCGATCTCACAGGCGTTCCGCGTCCAGTCGATCCCGATGGTCGTGGCGTTCCAGGGCGGTCAGCCGGTCGACGCCTTCATGGGGGCGCAGGGCGAGCACGAGGTGCGCGCCTTCGTCGAACGTCTGTTGCCGACCGCGGAGGAGTCGCAGCTGCGGGATCTGATCGCCGCTGGCGACGAGACGTCGCTGCGCCTGGCTCTCCAGATGGACCCGGGCAACGAGGACGCAATCGTGGCGCTCGCCGCGCTGCTCGTCGACCGCGGTGACACGGACGAGGCGCTCGCCCTGCTCGAACGCATCCCCGAGTCCGACCGCACCCGTCAGGTCGCTGCCCGCGCCAGGGTCGGCGTCGTGCCCGACGACGATCACGACGCGACGCTTACCGAGCTGCTCGAGCGCGTCAAGGACGACGACGACGCCCGCCAGCAGTTCGTCGACATCCTCGAGCTGATGGGCCCGCACGACCCGCGCACGGCCACGTACCGCAAGCTGCTGACGTCGCGGCTGTTCTGACCGTCTCGGTGACACGACTGGCTGCGCCCCCTGAGCTCGGCGGCGCCGCTTCGCTTCGCCGCTCGCCCGCCTGAGTCGCGTGACGCGGTCTCGTGCTCGCACGCGGCGGCGCTGCGTCGCCGGGGCGGTTCGGCGGTAGCGTTCCTCGCTCCGGCTTCCTCCTGTTCGATGTGGCGCGTTCGCGCCGTGCTCACGGAGGTCGTCGAATGTCCGACGCCGGTCAGCTCCCGCCCCGACCGTTGCCGCCGCGCCGGCCCGCAGACGCCGTCGCCGCGTGGTTGGCCTGGTTCGGCATTGCTCGGCTGGTGGTCACCATCGTCGCGATCGTGGCCGTCGTGGCCGGCGGCTATCTGCTCGTCCGGTCACCGGTGCCGCCAGCCGAAGCCGACCTGCCGGTCGCATCCGCCGCCACGGTACCGGCGGCGACCCTGCCTCCGCCGACCACCGTCGCAGGCGCGGCGCGCTCGTCGCGGGTGGTCGTGCACGTCGCCGGAGCCGTGGCCAGCCCCGGCGTGTACGAGCTCGACGCGACGGCGCGCGTGAACGCGGCGATCGAGCGCGCCGGCGGCACGACGGTCGACGCCGATCCCGACCTCCTCAACCTGGCGGCACCCGTGGTCGACGGCCAGCGGATCTACGTCCCGGTCGTCGGTGAGCAGGTTCCGGCCGAGGTGCTGCCGCCCGCGCCCTCGGGCGCCGCCGCCGAGGCCGCGGAGCGGGCGGGTCCCCTCGACCTGAACACGGCGACCGCCCCTGCGCTCGACGATCTGCCGGGCATCGGACCGGCGACCGCCTCCGCGATCGTCGACGATCGAGCCCGGAACGGGCCCTTCGCGACCGTGGACGACCTCGAACGGGTGCCCGGCATCGGTCCGGCGAAGCTGGCCGCGATCCGCGACCTGGTGGCGGTGTGACGGCGCGCCCGGCCGAACCGGTCAGAACAGCAGGGACTCGCCGAGCACCGACGCCGCGACGCCCAGCGCGATCACCGAGCCGATCACGACCGCGATCGCCAGCCAGAACAGCTCGAGCCAGTAGTCGCGCCACGATGCCATCGCCCGTCCGGTCGCCCGTCGCGAGGCCAGCCAGCCGAGCGCGAGCCAGAGGACGGCGCTGCCCGCGATCGCTGCCGGGTACATGTCGTCGCCCGCGAACGGAGCACCGACGGCCAACAGGCCAGGGGCAGCCGACACACCGGCGGTCAGGCCGAGCAACCCGCTGTTGCGACCGTCTCCGACCTGCAGGGCGATCATCGACGCCGCGCCGAACAGGGCCATCGGCAGGAGGTCGAGGAACGGTCCGAACACGCGGATGCGGGTGCGGTACCAGCGAGGTCCGGCGGTGAGGGGCGCGCCGGGCCCCGGGCCGAGCTGGTCGTGGCGGGTCATCGTGGCGATCCGACGAGCCTACGGCCTCCGGCCCGCCGACGGGCGCGCGCCGCTGCCCACGGCAACCGTCGCCAGCGTCGCGGCGGTGACTGCGCTGGGGGCCGCGGCCGCCGATTGGCGGGCCGGCGCGGCGATCGGCCTGGTCGCCGCGGTCCCGGCGGGACGGACCCGAGCACGCGGCGCCCTGCCCGTCGTGCTGCTCGTGGTCGTCGGTGCCGGAGCAGGGTGGCGGGCGGCCGGTGCGTGGGACGCCCTCGCCCCCGGCGCGCTCGGGCCGTACGAGGGGTGGGTGCGCCTCGTCGACGATCCCCAGCCCTACCCGGCGTCGACGAGAGTGCTCATGGCGGTCGACGGGCAGCGGTTCGAGGTGTGGGTGCGCGGCCGCGCCGCCCGGTTGCGGGTCGATCGGTGGCGTGGCGGCGATCTGGTCCGGCTGTCCGGCGACCTGATCGAGCTCGACGCCGAGCGGCGCGAGCGGGTGGCGTGGCAGCACGTCGTCGGCGAGCTCCGCATCGACTGGGTGGCCGACACGCGGGCCGGCGGCCCGATCGATCGGGCGTCCAATCGGGTGCGAGCCGCGATCGAGCGCGGCGGCGCCGCGCTGCCGGGCGACGACGGCGCCCTGTTCCGAGGCCTGGTGGTCGGCGACGACCGGCACCAGCCTCGGTCGATGATCGGTCGCTTCCGCGCCAGCGGGCTGTCCCACCTGACTGCCGTGTCCGGGCAGAATGTGTCGTTCGTGTTGGCGGCGGCCGGGCCGCTGCTGCGGGCGGTGCGGCCCTGGTGGCGGTGGGCGGTGACGTTGGCGCTCATCGGCTGGTTCGTGAGCCTGACCCGGTTCGAGCCGTCGATCGTTCGGGCGGGCGCGATGGCGATGCTGTCGGCGACGGCGTTCGTGCTCGGCCGCGAGCGGTCGCCGGCGCGGCTGCTGGCGCTCGCCGTCACCGGCCTCGTGCTCGTCGATCCGCTGATCGTGGGGTCGGTCGGCTTCTGGCTGTCGGTCGGTGCCACCGCAGGCGTCACCACCGTCGGGCCGTGGTTGGGCGAGCGGCTGCGCCCGCTCGGGTTCCTGGCGATGCCGGTCGGCGTGACGCTCGGCGCCCAGGCCGGCGTGGTCGCGCCGGCGGTGCTCGTGTTCGGGCGGCTACCGCTGGTGAGCATCCCGGCCAACCTGCTCGCGGTTCCGGTCGCCGGGTTCGTGATGCTCTACGGGCTCCCGGCCGGGCTCGTCGCCGGCTCGGTGCCGCCGCTCGCGCCGATCGCCATGTTCCCCTGCCGCATCGGGGTGCGCTGGGTCGACACCGTGGCGGTGATCGGCGAGCGGCTCGAGCCGGGCGGGGCGGTCACGTGGGTCGGCTGGGCGGTGCTCGTTGCCGCGGTCGCCGCGATCGCTGCTATGAATCGAACCCGGCATGGGCATCCATCTGCTGACCGGTGACGACGAGTCGATCCTGCGCTCCAAGGCGTACGACCTGGTCCATCGCCTCGTCGGCGACGGTGATCGCAGCCTGATGGTCGACGAGTTCGACGGCGACGAGTACGAGATCCGCCACGTCGTCGACGCTGCACAGACGATGCCGTTCCTCACCGACGTACGCGTCGTGGTCGCACGCGGCGTCGGTCGGTTCACAACGGAGGAGGCGGCCCCGCTGATCGGCTACCTCGACGATCCGCTCGACACGACCGAGCTCGTGCTCGTCGGCGGTGGCGGCCGGCTCCCGAAGGCGCTCACCGACGCCGTGAAACGTGCCGGCGGTCATGCGATCGACACCAGCCCGCCGAATCGCGCCAAGGAACGCCAGACCTGGGTGCGGGCCGAGGCCGAGGAGCACGGCGTACGCCTCGACGGCGCGGCCGCCGCGCGCATCGCCGACCAGCTGGGGGAGGGCGTCGGCCGGCTCGACGGCATCGTCGCCGTCCTGCGATCGACGTACGGCGAGGGCGTGCGGGTCACCGCCGCCGACGTGGAGCCGTTCCTCGGCGAGGCCGGAGGGGTGCCGCCGTGGGACTTCACCGACGCCATCGACGGCGGCGACACCGCCAAGGCGCTCATCCTGCTGGCGCGAATGATGCACGGAGGCGACCGACACCCGTTGCAGATCATGGCGATCCTGCACAACCACTACGGGCGGCTCGCCCGCCTCGACGGGGTCGACGCGAGCAGCGAGACGGCGGCGGCGGCTGCGATGGGCATCAAGCCCGGCTTCCCGGCCAAGAAGGCGCTCGGCAACTACCGCCGGCTCGGGGGAGGCGGCATCCAACGCGCCGTCCAGCTCCTGGCGCGGGCCGATCTCGATCTGCGAGGTGACACCGACCTCGACGCCGAGACGGTCATGGAGGTGCTCGTCGCGCGCCTCAGCCGCCTGGGCGCCCGGCGCTGACGCGGGACGCCACTGACCCCGGACGCGACGGAGCCCGGGAAGAACCCGGGCTCCGTGCAGTTCTCGGTGGTCGAGCGGCGTCAGCTGCCGGCGTTGACCTTCTTCATCAGGCGGCTCTTCTTGCGAGCCGCGGCGTTCTTGTGGATAACGCCCTTCTGAGCGGCCGTGTCGAGCTTCTTGATCGCCATCCGGACGGCCTCGTCGTCGCCCGTTGCGACCGCGCTCTTGACGCGGCGCTTCAGCTCGCTGCGGACAGCCTTGTTGCGATCGTGCGCCTTGGCGTTGGTGATGTTGCGCTTCTTCTGGCTCTTGATGTTGGCCACGGGGTGCTTCCTCGTTGCTTCTCGCGTGCTTCGGTGAGGTCTCGACGCCCGATGACGACCATCGAGTGACGACCATCGAGCAGCGCACCGATGCTACCGGCGCGCCCGAACCATCCCCAACGCTGGGCCGGATGCGGGATGATGTCGCGGTGGGCGACGAACCGCAGACCTGGCACCACGGGCTGGTCGCCGAGTGGTGGGAAGAGTTCAACGACGACTTCCGACCGCACGAGCTGGCGTACTTCAGGGAGTTCGTCGCAGGCGGGCAGCCGGCGCTCGATGCCGGGTGTGGGAGCGGCCGTCTGCTCGTGCCGCTCCTGCGCGCCGGCTTCGACGTCGACGGCGTCGATGTCTCGCCCGACATGATCGCGGCCTGCCGGCGGACGGCCGAGGCGGAGGGGCTCGCACCGCAGCTCGCGGTCCAGGCGCTGCACGAGCTCGACATGCCGCGGTGCTACCGGACGATCTTCGTGTGCGGCAGCTTCGGGGTCGGCAGCGATCGACGACGTGACGCCGAGGCGCTGCGACGGTTCCACGACCATCTGGAGCCGGGCGGCACCCTGCTCGTCGACACGGAGGCGCCGTACGCCGATCCTCGTCTGACGCGCTACTGGGCGGCGTCGGCGCGGGACGACCTGCCGGAGCCGCCGGCTCGGACCGATCGTCGGCGCAGGGCGTCCGACGGCACCGAGTACTCGCTGGCGTCGCGCATCGTCGACGTCGACCCGTTCGAGCAGCGAGTCGTGCTCGAGATGCACGCCGAGCGCTGGCGCGACGGCGCCGTGCAGGCGTCGGAAGACCGTCGCCTCGACATCGCCTACTACTTTCCGCTCGAGCTGGCGGCCATGATCGAACGGGCCGGGTTCCGCGATGTCGAGATCCACGGCGAGCACCAGCGCCGCCCGGCGACGGCCGACGACTCGTTCGTCGTCGTCGTGGCCCGGCGCTGACGCCTCGACCGGTACGGTGCCCGATCGTGAACACGGCGTACGTCGACCTGCCCGAGCAGGCCCAGGTGCACCGCATGCGGCAGGTCGCCCGGGCGGCGCTCGCCGACTACCCGATCGAGCCGGTGCGGCTCCGGCTGCTCGACCACGCCTACAACACGACGTTCCGCGTCGACACAGCCGACGGCCGCCGGTTCGCACTGCGCATCAACGTCAACAGCCCACGGACCGAGGCGAACCTCACCGGCGAGGCGGCGTGGCTGGACGCGCTCGCGCACGACACCGACATCGACGTACCCGCGCCACAGCCGACCCGAACCGGTGCACTGCGCACCTCGGTCGGGTTCGAGCCGATCGGACGGGATCTCCCCGTGCTGCTGATGTCGTGGTTGCCCGGGCGCGACATGGACGACGGCTCGCCGACGTCGTTCCGGGCGCTCGGGCGCCTCACCGCCGGGCTCCACGAGCACGCCGAGCGTTGGACGCCGCCGCCCGACGCCGCGTTCCCGCCGCTCGACGACCCGCTGATCGACGCCGAGAACCGGCTGCTCGACGACCACCCGCTGATCGGCGACGGGCAGCGCGAACTGCTCGCCGCCGCCCTGGAGCAGGTCGGCCGACACATGCGCGACGTCGCTTCGACTCGACGGTTCCACGCCCTGCACGCCGACCTGCACGGTGGCAACCTCAAGTGGCTCCGCGGCCAGCTGGCGGTGTTCGACTTCGACGACTCGTGCCTCGGTGCGCCGGTGCACGACCTCGCGATCTCCGCCTACTACCTGCGTGACGCGCCCGAGCTCGAGGCCGCGCTGCTCGACGGCTACGCCGAGGTGCGTCCGTTGCCGGAGTTCACGACCGAGCAGTTCGAGGCGATCGTCGCGGCGCGCAACCTCGTCCTCGTCAACGACGTGCTCACGATCACGACCGCCGACGTGCGGGCGATGGCACCGCGGTACGTGGCCAACACTGTCACCAAGCTGCGTGCTTATCTCGACACCGGCGTGTACCGGCACGACGTTCCGGGGCTCATCGAAGCGGGGGAGTGAGGCCGGTAGCGTTCAGCTACGCCATGGAGCTCTCCCGCATCCGCAACTTCTCGATCATCGCGCACATCGACCACGGCAAGTCGACGCTGTCCGATCGCATCCTGGAGATCACCGGCGCGGTGCAGGCGCGCGACATGAAGGCGCAGTATCTCGACTCGATGGACCTCGAGCGCGAGCGCGGCATCACGATCAAGGCCCAGAACGTGCGGGTCGAGTGGAAGGACTTCGTCTACCACCTCATCGACACACCGGGCCACGTCGACTTCGGCTACGAGGTGAGCCGTTCGCTCGCCGCGTGCGAGGGCGTCGTGCTGGTGGTCGACGCGGCCCAGGGCATCGAGGCGCAGACGCTGGCCAACTGCTACCTCGCGCTCGAGCACGACCTCGAGATCGTGGCCTGCCTCAACAAGATCGACCTGCCCGCCGCCGACCCCGACCGCTACGCCATGGAGCTCGAGAACGTGCTCGGCATCCCGGCCGAGGAGATCTTGAAGATCTCGGCCAAGACCGGCGAAGGGGTTCCGGAGCTGCTCGACGAGATCGCCGCCAAGATCCCGGCGCCACAAGGCGACCCCGATGCGCCGCTGCAGGCGCTGATCTTCGACTCCCAGTTCGACCAGTATCGCGGTGTCGTGTCGTCGGTGCGCGTCGTGAACGGTCACCTGACGTCGGGTTCGCGGCTGCGCTTCATGCAGACCGGCGCCGACCACGACGCGCTCGAGATCGGCGTGCGCCGACCGGTGCCGACGCCGGTCAGCGAGCTCGGCCCCGGCGAGGTCGGCTACCTGATCGCCGGCATCAAGGACGTCGGCGACGCCCGGTCGGGCGAGACGGTGACGACCACCCACAAGGGTGCGGCGCATCCGCTGCCGGGCTACCAGGACCCCAAGCCGATGGTGTTCTCGGGCATCTTCCCGATCGACGGCGACGACTTCGAGGACCTGCGCGACTCGTTCGCCAAGCTGAAGCTCAACGATGCTTCGATTAGCTACACGCCCGAGTCGTCCGGCGCGCTCGGCTTCGGGTTCCGGTGCGGTTTCCTCGGGCTGCTCCACATGGAGATCGTGAAGGAGCGACTCGAGCGCGAGTTCGGCCTCGCCCTGATCGCGACCGCCCCGAGCGTCGAGTACCTGGTCACGCGCAC
>JBFHJC010000034.1:0-21970 GCA_041596155.1 Ilumatobacter sp.
CACACAGGGGCTCAGCGCGACATGAACGAGGGGTCGGGGGGCGATGGTGGGTCGGAGGTGGTGTACGGCGTGGCGGTGGGACGGCCCGAGGGCGGGGCCCACGGCAGCGCGGGCTGCGCCGGTCGTTTCGCCAGATCGGCGGCGGCACGCACCACGTCGTGCTCGTCGACGAGCACCAGGTCGGCAGCGTCGCCGAGCGGGACGAACGTGTCGAGCGCAGCCACCCGCGCCATCGCACCGGAGAAGCCCGCTTCGACGAGCCCGGCGAGCACGCCCTCGCCGACGCCACCCGAGTGGCGCGTCTCGTCGACGACGAGGACCCGGCCGACCGCGCGCGCGTGGGCGACGACCTCGTCGATCGGGAGCGGCGCCAGCCACCGCAGGTCGAACACACGGCACGACACACCGTCGGCAGCGAGGCGGCGGGCGGCGCGCAGCGAGCGGAACAAGCCGTTCGCCCACGTCACGATCAAGACGTCGTCGCCGTCGCGCACGAGGCGTCCCGACCCGATCGGAACGTGGTGATCGGCCCAGTCGGCGGGCGGCGCGTACGGCGCGGTCCACACCCCGTCGCCGTCGTCGAGGAGGTCGCGCGTGTGGTACAGCGCGATCGGCTCGAGGAAGACGCTGACCGTGCCGTCGACCGCCGCCGCGGTCGCACACGTGCGCAGCATCGGTGCTGCGTCCGACGGATGGGCCGGCGATGCGATCACGAGCCCGGGGATGTCGCGCAGCACGGCGACCGCGTGGTCGTTGTGGAAGTGGCCGCCGAAGCCGCGCTGGTAGGCGTAGCCGGCGATGCGGACGACCATCGGGTTGCGGTACTGACCGTTCGAGAAGAACGAGAGGCTCGCCGCCTCGCCGCGCAGCTGGTCCTCCGCGTTGTGCAGGTAAGCGAGGTACTGGATCTCCGGGATCGGCAGGAGCCCCGACACGCCGGCCCCGAGCGCCAACCCGAGGATCGACTGCTCGTCGAGCAGCGAGTCGAACACGCGGGCGGCGCCGAATCGCTTCTGCAGCCCGCGCGTCACGCCGTACACGCCACCCTTGAGGCCGACGTCCTCGCCGAACACCATCGCACCGGGCACCGCCGCGAGCACATCGCCGAGCGCCCGGTTGATCGACTCGGCGAGGGTGAGCGAGCCCTCGCCCTCCGGCAGCGCACCGCCGAACGCGCGAGCGCGGGCGTCGTCTCCGGCGGCGTGCGCGGCCGCCCGCGCCACCCGGTCGGGTCGGCGAGGTGCCAGGGGCGCGACGACATCGGTCGCGCTGGTGAGGCGGGGTCGGCCGGCCAGCTCGAGCGCGCGGGCGCGCACCTCGGCCCGGGTGCGGAGGTACTCGTCCGCGAGGTCGTCGGCGGTCGCCGAGCCGGCGGCAACCAGCGCCCGGGCCGTGGCGGCGATCGGGTCGCGCTCGTGGTCGGTCCGGATCGATGACGCCGGGCGGTAGGCGGCCTCGACGTCGGTGCCGGCGTGGCCGAGGTACCGGACCGTACGCAGGTGCAGCAGCGCCGGCCGCCGGGCCGTACGGACGTGATCGGCGAGCTCAGCGGTCGTGGCGAACACCGCCGACGGGTCGGTGCCGTCGACCTGCGCGTACCGCAGACCCGGTCGCGCCCCGAACGTCGCCTCGATCCACGACGTGGGAGTCGGCACGCTGATGCCCAAACCGTTGTCCTCACAGACGAACAGCAACGGCACCGGGAGCCCGCCGTGAGCGGAGTAGCAGGCGGCGTTGACGGCGCCCTGCGCTGTCGAGTGGTTGGCGCTGGCGTCGCCGAACGAGCAGACGGCGAGCGCGTCGGTCGGCCAGATGCCGGTCACGCCGAGTCGACGGACACGGCCGATCGCCATCGCCACGCCCAGGGCGCGAGGCAGGTGGGACGCGATCGTCGACGTCTGGGGGATCACGGCCAGGTCCTGATGGCCGAACACCTTGTGGCGCCCACCGGCGATCGGTTCCTCGGCGAGCGCCAGCAGCCCGGCGAGCACGTCGTCGACCGGATCGTGTCCGTCGACCTGAGCGGCCCGCATGCAGTAGAAGCCGCCGGACCGGTAGTGGAGCAGCGCCGGATCGGTGGGCCGGAGCGCGGCGGCGACCGCCGCGTTGCTCTCGTGGCCCGCCGAGCCGATGGTGTAGAACCCGAGGCCCCGACCGCGCAACCAGCGGGCGGTGTGGTCGAGCACGCGGCTCCGCACCTGGGCCGTGAAGATCGTCCGCATCGGCGCCTCGCCCGGCATCGCGGTGGCCGGTGGGCGGTCGTCCGACCGGCCGATCGCAGCGATCGCTCCGAGCAGCGACCGCTCGAGCTCGTGGAGGTCGTCGGGCAACTCCGGCACGCCCGCGATGGTACGCGGCGATCGGCGCGACCAGACTGTGCCCGATGACGAGGACGGTCCGCGTCGGAGCAGGTCAGCTCGGCCCGATCGGGCGTGACGACACGCGGGCCGACGTCGTCGAGCGGTTGCTCGGTCTGCTCTGCGCCGCCGCCGACGACGGGTGCGACCTGATCGCCTTCCCCGAGCTGGCGCTCACCACGTTCTTCCCGCGCTGGTTCGTCGACGACATCACGACCGCGGACCACTTCTACGAGACCGCGATGCCGAACGAGGCGACACAGCCGCTGTTCGACGAGGCGGCACGCCGTCGCATCGGGTTCTGCCTCGGGTACGCGCTACTCGAGGCCGGCGCCGACGGCAGCCAACACCGCTGGAACGTGCAAACGCTCGTCGAGCGCGACGGGTCGATCGTCGCCACCTTCAAGAAGGTCCACATCCCCGGCCACGAGGAACACGAGCCCGACCGCCCCTTCCAGCACGCCGAGCGCTACTACTTCGAGCCGTCGCCCGACGGCTTCGGTGTCTGGGACGCGTTCGACGGCCGCGTCGGGATGATGATCTGCAACGACCGGCGGTGGCCGGAGTCGTATCGCGAGATGGGCCTCCAGGGCGTCGAGCTGATCCTCTGCGGCTACAACACCCCGCTCCACTACGCGCCCGATCCCTCGCAAGACCGGCTGCAGGTGTTCCACAACGCCCTCGTGATGCAGTCGGGCGCCTACCAGAACGGCACGTTCGTCGTCGGCGTGGCCAAGGGCGGGACCGAAGAGGGCGTCCCGTCTCTCTGCGACTCGATGATCGTCGCGCCGTCCGGCGAGATCCTCGCCCGCGCCGGCACCGAGGCCGACGAGCTGATCGTGGCCGACTGCGACCTCGACTGGTGCCGCCAGTACACGGGCACCCTGTTCGACATGCACCGCTACCGGCGACCCGAGGTGTACACCCGCCTCACGCGCCTGCGCGGCCCCGAACGGTGAGCGACGCCTGGCGACCCGCGGGCGGCGAGCCCGGACCGCCGACGTTCGAGGTGCCCCTCACCGGGCCGGCCGGCCCGCCCGACGTCGTCGGGGAGCCGCCACCGCCGACCGACTGGCGTCGCGTGATCGCGATCGGCACGGCCGGGGGCGTGGCGCTCGGCATCGCACTGGCGATCGGGGTGGCGCTGTCTGGCGACGACGCCGGCGACCCCGACGACGCGCAGACCACCACGACCGCGCCGGCGCCGGTGTCCACCGGGGCACTCATCCCGGCGCCGGAGACCGCACCGCCGACACCGCCCCCCACCGAACCGAGTTCGTTCACCGTCACCACGGTCGAGAACCGCCTGCCCGAGTACCCGGCCTTCTTCGCCGACCCGGTCAACCCGATCGGCACGTTCGACCTCGCGACTGCGGTGGACGAGTTGGCACTCGCCCTGCCCCGGCGCGCCACGACCACGCTCGAGGTCGGACGTGGTGGCTACCGCCTCGAGGTCGCGGTCGCGTACGACCCCCAGACCGACCGGTACCGCGTGTCGATCACCGGGACGTCGGCCCCCGCGACCGAGCTGGTGGTCGACGCCGCGGGTGGCACGACCTACGTGAGTGCCGACGGCACCCTCGTCGTGTCGGTGCCGAACGACGACGAGTTGTTCGGCGGCCAGGATGCGCCGACGTTCGCATCGCACCTCCTCGTGGGCCCGGTCCGGCCGGACACGATCGAGCGGGCGGACGTCGTCCCGGGCGGTTTCGTGCTGATCGGTCCGCGATCGATGATCGCCCGCCGCTACGACGTCACCCTCACCGCCGCCGACGTGCCGGAGTGGGCGCGCTACCAGTTCGGGCCCACCGATGCCCCGCCGCCGGGTCCGACGGACCCGGTGACGTTCGCCACGTACGTCAGCGCCGACGACCGGATCGTCCAGGTCGACTCGGTGCTCGCGTACGGCGCGACGTACCAGGTCACGGCGCACTCCCTCGAACGGCCTGCCCCCGGCGAGACGGCGGCGATCGAGCTGCCGACCGAGCGTCCCGGCCGACCCGCGCCCGAGCACGCTGGTTATAACGCGACGTACCCTCAAGCCGTACCGACTCCGAACCGATCCCTCTTGCAAGATGAGCAAGCGACCTGACCTCCCCCGCGGCGGCGAGCAAGAACCCGACCGCGACGACTTCGGGCGTCGGCTCGACGAGCTCCTCGCGTCCGGGGGTCCCGCGATCGTGTACCAGCCCGTCGTGCTGATCGGCACCGATCGCATCATCGGGGTCGAGGCGCTCTCGCGCTTCCCTGCGGGCATGAACCCGGGGCAGTGGTTCGACTTCGCGGCCTCGGTCGGTCGCGGCGCCGAGCTCGAGACGATCGCCGCCCGCAACGCGCTCGCGCCGCTCGACGATGCCCGCCGTCGCGAGATCGGCTGGGAGGTCATCAGCGTCAACGTGTCGCCCAGCACGCTGAGCGACCCGGCGTTCACCCAGACGCTCGCCCCGCACCTCGGCCGCCACGTGGTGCTCGAGCTGACGGACCGTTCGGGTCGCGCCGACTACCCGACCCTGCGGGCCCGTCTCGACCGTGCCCGCGAGCTCGGCGTGCGGATCGCCGTCAACTCGGTCGAGTGCGATCCGGTCAGCCAGCTCGACTACCTCATCCGACTCGACCCGGACCTCATCAAGCTCGATCCAGAATTCACGAGGCTGCTGCTGCGCTCCGAGGACCGTCGCGAGTTGGCGCGCCGCACCCTCCTCAGCTGCCAGCAACACGGTGCGTTCGTGATCGCCGTCGGCGTGGAGCAGCCCGAGGACCTCGACGCCCTGACGAGCCTCGGCGTCGAAGCGGCCCAGGGCTACCTGTTCAGCAAGCCGCGCCCGCTCGACGAGCTGGTCGCCGCCCGCTGACGGGCCGGTCGATCAGTCCCCGTCGACCACGACGACGGTCGAGTCCGCGAACTCGTGTCGCATCGCCTTGACCGGCGCGTACTCGTCGCTGCCGAGGAATTCCCTGGCCGTCGCCAGGTCGGGGAAGCGGATGATGACCAGGCGGGCGGGCGACCACAGATCGCTGTCGTCGACGTGCAGCTCGCCGCCGCGGGCGAGGTACTCGCCTCCGTAACGTTCGGCGATCGGACGGGCGAGCGCCTTGTAGCGCTCGTACCCCTCGGGGTCGGTGACCTTCGTGTCGGCGATCAGGTAGGCAGCCATCGGCCGAGTCTCGCGCCCATGTTCGACCGCCGCCCTTTCCGACCGGGCGCACGTTTGACAAACTGTCAAACGTGACCTCGCTCGACGAGCCGGCCGTACGCGCATCCGACGACCCGGGCGCGACCTCGTTCACCCTCAACGGCGAGCCGGTGACGGTGCGCCGGCGGCACCCCCACCTGCTCGCCGCGCTGCGCGAGGAGCTGGACGTCACCTCGCCCAAGGACGGCTGCTCGCCGTCGGGCCAGTGCGGGTGCTGCACAGTGATGATCGACGGCACGGCGGTCGGGTCGTGCCAGCAACCGCTCGACAAGATCGCCGGGAGCGAGGTCGTGACGCTCGAGGGGATCGACGCCGCCGAGCGGCAGCGGTTCGCCGACGCGTTCGCGGCGTGCGGCGGGCTCCAGTGCGGGTTCTGCATCCCGGGCATCGTCATGCGGGCCAAGGCCCAGATCGACAAGAAGGGCGCCGGTCTCACCCGCGATGCGATGAAGCCGCACCTCGGCGCCCACCTGTGCCGGTGCACCGGCTACGTGAAGATCCTCGACGCGATCGAGGCCGTCGCGCAGGGCACGACGTGCGCGCCCGCGCTCTCGGGCCAGATCGGGGGCGCGGGCGCGAAGTACGAGGCGGCCGAGCTCACGCTCGGCGATCGGGGCTACATCGACGACCTACGGGTGCCGGGCATGCTGCACGCCGCGCTCCGGCTCACCGACCACGCCCGGGCCGACGTCGCCGCGATCGACACGGCGGCTGCCGCCGCGGCCGACGGCGTCGTCGGGGTGTTCACGGCCGCCGACATCGCCGGTGAGCTGCGGGTCGGTCTGATCCACAAGGACTGGCCGGTGATGATCCCGATCGGTGGTCGCACGTCGTGCGCCGGCGACGTCCTGGCCGTCGTGGTGGCCGAGACCCGCGAGCAGGCGAGGGCCGCCGCCGACCTCGTCACGGTCGACTACGACGTCCTCGAGCCGGTCACCGACCCGGTGGCCGCGCTGGCGACGGACGCTCCGTTGTCGGTGTGGGGCACCGACGGCAACACGCTCTCGGTGAGCGCCTACCAGCGCGGCGGCGATGTCGACGAACTGCTGGCCGCGAGCGCCTTCACCGTGCGCGAGACGTTCCGGACCCAGCGCATCGAGCACGCCTTCCTCGAACCGGAGTCGACGCTGGCGGTGCCGTCGGGCGACGGCGACGACCGGACGATGCACGTCTACTCGGGTGGTCAGGGCGTGTGGGACGACCGCGACGACATCGCTCGCGTGCTCGGCGTCGACAACGACCGGATCACGTGCGAGCTCGTGTCGAACGGTGGCGCTTTCGGCGGCAAGGAGGACATGTCGAACCAGGCCCACGCGGCGCTCGCGGCGTGGCTGCTCGGACGGCCGGTGAAGTGCACCCTCTCGCGCGAGGAGAGCTTCCGGATGCACGCCAAGCGGCACCCGATCACGCTCGAGTACGCGGCCGGGTGCGACGCCGACGGCCGCCTCACCGCCCTGCGCGTGCGCGGCATCGGCGACTCGGGCGCCTACGCGAGCGTCGGCATGAAGGTGCTCGAGCGAGCGGCCGGCCATGCGTGCGGCCCGTACCGCTGGCAGGCGATCGACGTCGAGACGACCGCCGTGCGCACCAACAACCTGGTGTGCGGCGCGTTCCGGGGCTTCGGTGCCAACCAGGCGCAGTTCGCGATGGAGGGCGTGATCGACCGCCTCGCCGAGCAGGTCGGCATCAGCGGCTGGGAGATGCGCAAACGTAACGTGATCCACCCCGGCCAGGAGTGGGGGCCCGGGCAGATCATGGACGACGGCGCCGCCGGCGCCGATGCCTGCCTCGACGAGATCCGGGATGCCTACGACGCGGCGCGTGCCGCCGGCAAGGCGGTCGGCCTCGGTCTCGGATTGAAGAATTCGGGCCTCGGCAACGGCTTCCGTGAGGTGTGCGGCGCCGTCGTGCGGTTCCGGTCGGACGACGGGCGCATCGAGGTGCGCCACGGGTGGACCGAGATGGGACAGGGCGTGCACACGGTGGCGCTCCAGATAGCCGCCCAGGAGCTCGGCGTCGACCCCGCCCGGATCGACGTCATCGTCGACACCACGCGGGCGCTCGGCTTCGGCCAGACCACCGGCTCGCGCGGCACGCTGATGGCCGCCGGATCGGTGCAGCGGGCGTGCGCGGCCGCGGTCGAGGCCGGATGCGCGCCCGACGTCGACCACCACGGTGAGTACGTCGTCGACTGGACCGACAAGCTCGGCGCGCCCGGCGTCACGAACCCGACGATCCACTCGTGCTTCAGCTACGCGGCCCAGCTGGTGGTGGCCGACCGCGAGACGGGCGACATCGAGCGCGTCGTCGCCGTCCACGACGTCGGCCGGGCGGTCAACCCGATGCTCGTGGAAGGCCAGGTCGAGGGCAGCGTCCACATGGGCCTCGGCTATGCGCTCAGCGAGGACTTCCCCACCGACCCGGCGACCGGCTTCCCGACCAACATGACGCTGCGCTCGCTCGGGATCCTGCGCGCCAAGGACGTCCCCGACATCGAGGTGCGCATCGTCGAGGTGCCCCAGCCGCGCTCGCCGTTCGGCATCAAGGGCGTCGGCGAGATCGGCCTGGTGCCGACCGCGCCCGCGGTGGCGGCCGCGCTCCACGACGCCGACGGCGAGTGGCGCGCCACCCTGCCGATGACGCGTTGACGGTGCTTCGCGCGTGGCGGCGCTGACGGAGCGCCCGCACCGGAGCTGGGCTCCTCGACGCCCCGTCCAGCGGAGCGCGATCGACCATTTCGACATGACGGGCTGCGCCTGCCGAGCTCGCCGGCTGCCGCTCGGGATCAGGCGGCGACTGCGGCGTGGCGGGGCGAGACGAGTTGGCCCATGCGGCTGACGATGGTGCCGACCGGGAAGGTCGCGCAGATCGCCCGGATCTCCTCGACGTGCGCCGACACCAGCTCGTCGACGGCGGCGACCGGGTCGGAGCACGGGACACCGTCGACCTCGTACTCACCGGCCTCGGACGCCTGCACGACCCGATCGATCGTGCCGCCGCAGTCGAGCCATTCGTGGACGCGGCGTCGCAGGGCGGCCTCGGTGACGCCGGGACGGTCGACGATCATCGCCGTGGTGGTGCCCCCGTGGCTGATCAGGCCGAACCAGCCGCGAGCGCACGCCTCGCAGCGGTCGTCGGGGCACTCGAGCACGACGGGGGACACCAGCTCGCCGTCGACGGCGTGGTGACGGTCGGACGGCAGGCGGTCGGCGGGTTGGTCGGTGGCGATGAGAACGAGCATGGCGGCTCCCTGGTTGGACGTGTGGGGACCCCGTGGTCCGATCAACAGCCATGCTGACGATGGGGTGTGACAACGATGACGTCGTCATCGTCGTGGGGCCCGTCAGCCCTCCGACGTGTCCCACCACACGATGTAGCTGCGAGCCTCCTCGTCGGGGGCGAGGCCCCGGTACGTGGCGAGCGCCGCCTCGTTGTCGTCGTCGACGGGGACCCACATGCCGGTGCACCCCCGCTCGTGAGCGAGCGTGCGCAACGCCACCGTGAGGTCGTGACCGAGGCCGCGGCGCCGGAAACCTTCGTCGACACCGAGCTCGTACAGCAACATCTCGGTGCCCTTGTCGGGATGCGTGACCTCGACACCGGTGACGAATCCGGCCGGCGCCCCGTCGACGTAGGCGATGCAGAGGTGATGGTTGGGCTGGCGGAGGAACCGCTCGGTCCACTCCTCCTGGGGCGGCGCGTCGAACAAGCGACCGGCGTCCGCCACGAGCCGCGCGTCGCCCGCCGTCATCCAGACCAGCTCCGTCGTCATCCCGCACCTCCTCAGAGGGGATCGAGGGCCGCCATCGCCGTAGCGCCATCGAGCGCACGCGAGACGAACGGCGTCAAGGCTGTCGTCGCGCGGACGGCGGCGGTCGGCCGCCGGCGTCCGCGCGGACCCATGACGTATCCGGGCGAGACCCGGAATCCCTAGCTGAGCCAGGCGCGCCAGACGTCCTCGTGGGCGGCAACCCAGTCGGCGGCCACCTTGGCGGGGTCCTCGCCGTCGATCTCCATCGGGGGCAGCATCTCGAGCTGGTCCTCGGTGGTGATCGTGAACTTCTTGAGGAACTCGTAGACGTCGGGTGCCTTCGTCGCGAGCTGCGCCGACGCCGCCTTGATGATCACGTCCTCCGGGTAGTCGCAGTCGACGCCGCCGTCACCCGCGGCAGCCGATGCGCCGCACTCGTCGGTGTACTCGGGCAGGGCGACGTTGACCAGGTCGTACTTCGCGACCGCAGCCGTCGGCGTCCACCAGTACAGGAGCACGGGTTCACCGGCCGCGACACGAGCGTCGACCTCGGCGACGGTCGCCGGTTCGGAGCCCGAGAAGATGACCTGGAACGGCAGACCGAGGTTGGTGATGATCTGCTCGTCGTACTGCGAGTACGACGGGTCGGTGCCGAGGAACCGACCGTTGTCGCCGGTCTCGGCGGTGGCGAACAACGCCGCCGCGTCGGGCGACGAGTAGCCCTCCCACGTGGCGAGCTCGGGGTTCTCGTCGACGACGTACTGCGGGACGAACCAGCCGATCTTGCCGACCGCGCCCAGCTCGCCGATGTTCTCGACGGTGCCGCCGTCGAAGAACGCCTGCTCGGCGTCGGTGATGCCCGACGGCCAGATCTCGAGCACGGCGTCGAGGCTGCCGTCGGACAGTCCGGTGAACATCGCATCGTTCTCGTCGACCTCGACGATCTCGACGGTGTGGCCGAGCTCGTTCTCGATGATGTGCTTCGCCACCTCGACGTTCAGCCGTGACGCCGACCACGGGTTGACGACGAGGTTGATCGTCACCTTCTCTCCGCTGTCGGCCGGCTCCTCGACGGGCTCGGCCGCCGGCTCCTCGGCCGGCTCGGCGGCGGGCTCGGCCGCCTCGTCGTCGCCGCAGGCGCTCGCAACGAGCGCGGTCAGCACCAGCAGGGCTCCGAAACGTCGCTTCATGTCTCCCCCTTCGTTCGGCGGGATGCCGATCTCCGTACTCGCGTACATTAATCACGTGACCGGCCCTGCGGACCTGCAACGACTCCGGGCGAATGGCGTCTGGAAGGTCTTCGGATCGCGCGCCGGCCGCGCGGTCGAGCTCTCGGTCGGCGGGGCCAGCCGGGCCGACGTGCTCGCGGAGACCGGTGCGACGATCGCGGTGCGCGACGTGTCGTTCAGCGTCGCGCCGGGTGAGACGTTCGTGGTCATGGGCCTGTCGGGCTCGGGGAAGTCGACGCTCGTGCGCTGCCTGGCTCGGCTCACCGACCTCACGCAAGGTCAGGTGGTGCTCGACGGCGAGGACCTGGCGGCGATGGGCGACGCCGAGCTCCGCGAGGTGCGCCGCCGCAAGCTGTCGATGGTCTTCCAGCACTTCGGGTTGTTCCCGCACCGCACCGTGCTCGACAACGCCGCCTACGGCCTCGAGGTCCAGGGCATCGCCAAGCGAGAGCGCCACGAGCGGGCCGGCGGCGTGCTGGAGATGGTCGGCCTCTCCGGCTACGAGCGGCACTACCCGCAGCAGCTGTCGGGGGGCATGCAGCAGCGCGTCGGACTGGCCCGCGCGCTCACCGTCGACCCCGAGGTCCTGTTCTTCGACGAGCCGTTCTCGGCGCTCGACCCGCTGATCCGCCGCGACATGCAGGACGAGCTGATCAAGCTGCAGGAGCGGCTGCAGCGCACGCTGGTGTTCATCACCCACGACTTCGCCGAGGCGATCAAGCTCGGCGACCGCATCGCGATCATGAAGGACGGCGCCGTCGACCAGATCGGCACCGCCGCTCAGCTGATCACCGCCCCGGCCACCGATTACGTGCGCGAGTTCGTCCGTGACATCCCCAAGGCGAAGGTGCTGACCGCGGGCGACCTGATGCGCCAGGGCCCGGGCGGCGCTCGGACCATCCACGTCGGCGACGTCATCGAGACCGTCATCCCGCGCCTGCTCGACGACCCCGAAGCGCTCTCGGTCGTCGACGACCACGGCACCGTCGTCGGCGCCGTCGAGCGCGGCGCGATCTCGGCGATGCTCGTCGAGTCGCCATGACGACGCTGCCGCTCGACGCCCGCGCCCAGCGGGTCGACGTCCGCCGGTGGGCCGGCGTCGCGGGCCTCGTCGCCGGGGTCGTGGTCCTCCAGCTCGCCTTCGTCGGCCGGACGTTCCCGGCCGAGCTCGACACGACCATCTCCGACCCGATCGATCGCGCCGGAGCGTGGCTGCGTTCGAACCGCCTCGACCACCCCCTGTTCACCGGGTTCTTCACGCCGCTCAGCCGCTTCGTCGGCGGGGTGATCGGGCGGATCGCCGACTTCCTGCTGTGGGCGCCCTGGTACGCCGTCATCGCTCTCGCGGCGCTGCTGCCGCTGACCCGCAAGATGTGGGCGGAGGCCGCGGTCGTCGTCGGCGCGCTGACCTACATCGGCGTGTTCGAGCTGTGGGAGCCGAGCATGGTCACGCTCGCCCTGATGTCGGCGTCGGTGCTCCTGGCTGCGCTGATCGGCGTTCCGCTCGGCGTCGTGGCGGCATTCTCCTCGCGGTTCGAACGAGCACTCCGTCCGGTCCTCGATGCGATGCAGACGATCCCGGCGTTCATCTACTTCCTGCCCCTCTTCATGCTCTTCGGCATCGGCAACGTCCCGGCCGCGGTGGCGACGGTGATCTACGCACTGCCGCCGCTCGTGCGGTTGACGACGCTGGGCATCCGGCAGGTGCCGAGCGACGCGGTCGAGGCATCCGAGATGTTCGGAGCGAGCCGTCTGCAGACGCTGCGCAAGGTGCAGATCCCGATGGCGATCCGCACGATCGTGACCGGCATGTCCCAGACCGTGATGATGGCGCTCGGCATCGTCGTGCTCGCAGCGCTGATCGGAGCCGGCGGCCTCGGCAGCCCGATCCTCCAGAGCCTGAACCAGCGGCGCGTCGGGCGCGGCTTCGTCGCCGGGTTCGCGATCGTCGCCCTGGCGCTCGTGCTCGACCGCATCGCTCGCGCCGTCGCCGAACGCGACCCCTTGCGCCGCATCGGCCGCCGGTGGATCGTCGCTGTTCTGGCCGCGATCGGCGCCGGCGTCGTCGTCGGTCGGGCCGGCGGATGGACCGAGTTCCCGTCGATCTGGACGTGGACCGCGTTCGATCCGGTCGACGACGCGGTGGCGTGGATCCGTGACGAGTTCCGGTGGCTGACGAGGTGGATCAACGACGTCATCGTCACCTGGCTGTACCTGCCGATCCGGGACTTCCTCACCGACACCGTCGCCTGGCCCGTGCTGGTCCTCGCGACCGCGTGGCTCTGCTGGCGGGTGCGCGGCGTCGGGTTGGCGGTGTTCGCGACCGCCGCCCTGCTGATGATCGGCGCGATGGGCTTGTGGGCGGCGTCGATCGACACCCTCGTGCAGGTCCTGATCTCGACGGCGATCGCGCTCGCGATCGCGATCCCGCTCGGCGTCTGGGCCGGCCGCAACCGTCGCGTCGAGGCGCTGCTCGGGCCGATCCTCGACGCGTTCCAGACGATGCCGTCCCTCGTGTACATCATCCCCGCCGTCGTGCTCTTCACCCTCGGGCCGGTCCCCGGGATCATCGCGACCGTCGTGTACGCGATGGTTCCCGGGGTCCGCATCACCGCGCTCGGCATCCGGGAGGTGCCCGAGGAAAGCGTCGAGGCGTCGCGCACGTTCGGCGCCACGCCGCGCCAGACGCTGTTCGGCGTCCGGATCCCGCTGGCCGCGCCGACGATCATGGCCGGCGTCAACCAGGTGATCATGATGGTGCTGGCGATGGTGATCATCGTCGGCCTCGTCGGCGGTGGGGCGCTCGGCTTCCTGACGGTCGAGGCGCTCAAGCGCAGCCTGTTCGGCTCCGGGTTCGAGGTCGGTCTCGCGCTCGTGCTGATGGCGATGCTGCTCGACCGGATCACCGAGGCGATCGGCGATCGGCTGCGACCGCCCACCCTGGCCGACCTGTAACACGCCGTTCACATTCCGAACACGGCCGGGTAATCGCCCGCTGGCATCGTTCGCCGCTGGCCCAACAACCGCGTCTGGAAGGACCCCCGTGGCGTACCAAGCTGAATACATCTGGCTGGACGGCTACCAGCCGACCCCTCTGCTCCGCAGCAAGACGAAGATCTTGCACGACGAGGTCACCGAGCCCCCGATCTGGGGCTTCGACGGGTCCTCGACCGAGCAGGCGACCGGCGACAAGTCGGACTGCGTGCTGCGCCCGGTGTTCCACTGCCCCGACCCGCTCCGAGGCGGGCACAACCGGCTCGTGATGTGCGAGGTCATGCACGTCAGCGGCCGCCCGCACCCCTCGAACACCCGTGCCGCCTGTGCTCGGGCCGAGAAGAAGCACGCTGCGGCCCAGATGTGGTTCGGCCTCGAGCAGGAGTACACGATGCTCCGCCCCGACGGCACCCCGCTCGGCTTCCCCGAGGGTGGCGGTCAGCCCGCGCCGCAGGGTCCGTACTACTGCGGCATCGGCACGAACCGGATCATGGGCCGCGACATCGTCGAGGAACACACCCAGGCGTGCATCGACGCCGGCCTGTCGATCTCGGGCACCAATCCCGAGGTCATGCCCGGCCAGTGGGAGTTCCAGATCGGCCCGCTCGGCCCGACCGCTGTCGGCGACCAGCTCCATGTTGCACGCTGGCTGTTGCACCGGATCGCCGAGGACTACGACGTGGTGATCAGCTTCGCCGCCAAGCCCCAGAAGGGCGACTGGAACGGCGCCGGCTGCCACACCAACTTCTCGAACCTCGCGATGCGCGAGAGCTACAAGGCGATCACCGAGGCCGTCGACAAGATCGCCGCCAACTACATGGAGCTGGTGCACAACTACGGCGCCGGCATCGAGGAGCGCCTGACCGGCCTCCACGAGACCGCTCCGTGGAACAAGTTCAGCTACGGCGTGTCCGACCGCGGTGCGTCGATTCGCATCCCGTGGCAGGTCGAAAAGGACGGTCGCGGCTACGCCGAGGACCGCCGTCCGAACGCCAACTGCGACCCGTACACCGTGGCGCGCCTGATCACCGAGACGATCAACAGCCCGAAGAAGGGCGCCGGTCGCAAGGCCGCCGCCAAACCGCCGGCCAAGAAGGCGGCCGCCAAGAAGAAGTGACGGTCGTCGACCGACACATGCGAACGCGTACGACTCGAGCGGGGCCCGGCGACGGGCCCCGCTCGCCGTTTCCCATCCGGTCCGCGGACCGGCAAGACTTGACGAGGTGAGCGGGATGCTCGATCAACACCGTGACTACGTGCTGCGCACCGTCGAGGAGCGCGGGGTCCGCCTGGTGCGCCTCTGGTTCACCGACGTGCTCGGCAACCTGAAGAGCTTCGCGATCAGCCCGGCCGAGCTCGAGAACGCGCTCGAGGACGGCATGACCTTCGACGGCTCGTCGATCGACGGGTTCTCGCGCATCCAGGAGTCCGACGTGCTGGCGGTCCCCGACCCCGACACGTTCGAGCTGATCCCGTGGAGCGAGCCGGGCGCCGCCGAGGCGCGCGTGTTCTGCGACATCCACTCGCTCGACGGCGCACCGTTCGAGGGCGACCCGCGCCAGGTGCTGCGACGTCACATGCGCGCCGCTCACGACCGCGGCTTGACGTTCTACGTCGCGCCCGACATCGAGTTCTTCTACTTCGAGCCGCCCGTCGCCGGCCAACGGCCACGGCCGCTCGACGAGGGCAGCTACTTCGACCTGACCACCCGTGACGCGGCCGGAGATCTCCGCAAGGAGACGATCCGCAAGCTCGAGCAGATGAGCATCCCGGTCGAGTACAGCTTCCACGAGGACTCGCCCAGCCAGCAGGAGATCGACCTGCGCCACACCGACGCGCTCACGATGGCCGACAGCGTGATGACGTTCCGGCTGGTGGTGAAGGAGGTCGCCGCGAGCCAGGGCGTGCATGCGACGTTCATGCCCAAGCCGCTCGAGGGCGTGCAGGGATCGGGCATGCACGTCCACATGTCGCTGTTCCGGGGCGACGACAACGCGTTCCACGACGCCGACGACCCGCACCAGCTGTCGGCGCTCGCCAAGTCGTTCATGGCCGGGCTGCTCGTCCACGCCGCCGAGATCACCGCGGTCACGAACCAGACCGTGAACAGCTACAAGCGACTGGTGCCCGGCTTCGAGGCACCGGTGCACGTCAGCTGGGCGCGCAACAACCGCAGCGGCCTCATCCGGGTGCCGATCGCGAAGAAGGGCAACCCGCTGGCGACCCGCATCGAGTACCGCTCGCCCGACCCCGCGTGCAACCCGTACCTCACGTTCAGCCTGCTGCTGGCAGCCGGCATGCGCGGCATCGAGGCGGGCTACGAACTGCCCGACGAGGCCGACGCCAACCTGTTCGAGATGGACGACGCTGCGCTCGCCAAGCTCGGCATCACCCAGCTCCCCCAGTCGCTGTCGGACGCGCTGCGCCAGATGGAGCGATCCGAGCTCGTGCACGAAGCGCTCGGCGAGCACATCTTCGAGTGGTTCCTGCGCAACAAGCGGCGCGAGTGGCGCGATTACAAGACCCACGTCAGCCAGTTCGAGATCGATCGCTACCTGGGGTCGATCTGATGGCCGGGAGCAAGGAGACGGTGATCGCGGTGTTCGCACCGGTGGGCGCGCCCGAGCTCGCCCGCGCCCTCGACCTCGCCGGCTACGCCTGGAAGGGCGTCGCTTCGATCGAGGACGCGGCCGACGCCGAGCCGAGCGGCGGCTGGACGGCGGCGATCGTCGACTGCACCGCCGATCCCGACGGGGCGTGGGCGTTCACCCGGGCGATCCGCAAGACCGAGGGACCTGGCACTCGCGTGCTGATGCTGCTGACCGGTGCGCAGCTCGATCAGCTCGACCTGCGCGACGAGCTGTTCGACGACTTCTGCCTGTCGCCGTTCCACCCGGTCGAGCTCGAGGCCCGCCTGCGTCACGTGCTCTGGAGCGCCGGGGAGGCCACGCCGCTCGCCGAGCTGGTCGAGTACGGGGAGCTGTCGCTCAACCTCGAGACGTACCAGGCGACGATCGCCGGCCGGCCGCTCGATCTCACGTACATGGAGTACGAGCTGCTCAAGTTCCTCGCCCAGAATCCGGGCAAGGTGTTCACGCGCGAGATCCTGCTGTCGCGGGTGTGGGGCTACGAGTACTACGGCGGTGCCCGCACGGTCGACGTCCACATCCGGCGGCTGCGCGCCAAGCTCGGCGAGGAGCACGCCGGCCTGATCGCCACCGTCCGCTCGGTGGGCTACCGCTTCGGCCAGTCGCGCTGGGGCGCGTGACGCCGCGCGTGAGCTCCTGACGGCCGCGGCCGTCAGCTCGCCTGGCGGCGGACTCGCGTCAACGGCGGGTCGAACTCGCGCGTCGCCCGCCACGCCGGCTCGTGGTCGTAGTCCCAGTACTTGGTGCGGTCGACGGCGATGGCGCCGCTGCTCATGACGCCGCCGGCGAGGTGGCCGTTGTGGATGCGGACGCTGGCATACAGGCGCGGCGACCGGTCGACCGCCTTGGTGTGGGCGTCGCTCGTCCGCCACGCCTCGGTGTCGTCGGGCACTTGGTGGACGACGAGGTTCGCCCAGTACTCGTTGGCGAGCTCCATCGAGCTGTAGCTCAAGATGCCCGGGAAGCGCCGGAAGTCGAGCATCAGGTCGAGCTCGAGGTCGTCGAGGCGGGCGTAATCGATGTCGTCGCGCCGCTCGGCGAAGAACCCCACCACGCACACCTCCTGCCGACGCCGGATCTCGACCGGGTCGCACACGACGATGCGCCGCCGCAGCCCGTGGACGTTCCACAGCTTCGGCTGGTGGGCGACGACGTCGGCCTTGCCGGCGTCGTGGGCGCGCAGGAGCGTCCGCAGGTCTTGCAGCAGGTAGGCCAACAGGTCCATGTCCGGGGTGTACAGCGCCGGATCGGTGCAGGGATGAGCGTGTGCGAACTCGTCCGGCGCGAGCCGGTGCACGACGTCGTCGGTCATGTCACTCCGGTCATGTCACTCCAACGGAGCAGTGGTCGGTCGCGACCCCCGCGACTCCGCGCCGAATCTACGCTCGCGCCGACGCGCGTTCAACGATCCTCCGTCGACCATCAGTCGACGGTGACCCACACCAGGCGATGGTCGGAGGTCGGGAACGGGAACGTCCCGACGAGGCGGAACAGCGGATCGGTGCTCAGCGGCCAGAACACCGCGCCGGCGACGAGGTCGAGGTTCGACGACGGGAGCACGTAGTCGACGCGCAGGTTGCCCGGCGCGCCGTCGGCGAAGTCGGCGGTGTCGAACGCCGGGTTGCCGACGTGGACTGCGTTCGCGCCGCCCTGCAGCGCCGCCTGCTCGACGGCCCCCGCGCTCGATGGCGTGAGGCTCGTGTTGACCAGCGGGTGGTCGAGGAGCTGCTGTGCGGCACCCGGGACGCTGTCGCCGTCGAACGGGTCGGCGTTCAGGTCGCCGGCGATCACGAACTTGGCGCCGCCGGGGAGCCCGCCCCTGCCACCGTCGTCGTCGTAGATGTAGCCGGCCCCGTCGACGTAGTCGGCCCAGAAGCGGATCTCATCGTGGTTGCGAGTGCCGTTGCGGTCCTCCGGCCCGTCGAACACGGGCGGCGTGGGGTGGCTGACCAGGAAGTGGATCGTCTCGCCACCAACCACGATCGGGACGTCGACGTGGTTCTTCGACGACAGGCGGAACACGTCGAGCTCGGCCGGCGAGTACCAGTCGGCCGGAGCCGGCGTGTTCGGGTCGTCGGGCAAGAGGGCGCCGGGCATGTCCTTCCAGAGGAAGTGTTGGAACGTCCGCAGGTTGGCCGTGTCGATCGGGTGCATCGAGTACACGACGTACGCGAAGTTGCCCGGGAAGAACCCGAACCCGAACGCGTCGTTTCCGCCGCCGACGAACCCGTTGTTGTCGAGGTCGAACCCAGAGGGGATGCCGGTGTTGGACGGCGCGACGTACACGTACGAATAGTGGATCGGGAGCGCACCGCGCTGGCTGACCGACAGGTAGTTGTCCTGGAAGAGACCTGCGGCGACGCCGCCGGCGTCGAAGTCGAACTCGTTGATCAAGACGACGTCGGGCCGCACCCGCTGCAGCGTCTCGGCGACGTTCTTGGCTTGGCCGTCGTTCGGGGAGGTCAACGAGGTGATCAGGCCGCCCTGGTTGAAGCGGTTGAGCGAGGCGTTGAACGTCGCGAACCGGGTCGGGCCGGCGGGCACCGTACGCTGCGTACCGGCCGCGTCGTTGCCGCGGACGCCACGCAGTCGCAGCCGTACCTCGAGCGGGTCGTGGTCGGAGGAGCGCAGGGTCGTGCCCGGCTGGTCGGCGCCGGCCGGGAACTCGGCGTTGAAGTGCAAGAAGTCGACGCCGGTCACCCGCTTCAGGAGCGTCGCGTTGACGAGCGCGTGGTCGAGCACCTGGGTGTTGCCGTCGAACACGAACGACCAGCGCTCGGCCGGGTCCTCCCACTGCACCAGGTTGGTGAACGGTGCACCACCGCCGACGCCTTCGAGGATGGCGACCGGGTGGTCGGGGCCTTCGCCCGGCTCGCCGAACTGGAAGTCGTTGAGGTCACCGGCGACGATGATCTCGGCCTTGCGGTCGGCGGCGAGCAGGCCGTCGACGAAGCCGCGCACGACCTGGGCCTGCATCTTGCGCTGGACCTCGGTGATCCGGTTGAACGAGACGCCGAAGATCGGGTCGTCGCCGCCCTTCGACTTGAAGTGGTTGCCGACGACGTGGATCACGTGGTTGCCGATGCGGAACTTGCCGTACAGCGGCTCGCGACCTGGGCTGGCGCTGCCGGGGCCGAACGCCGCCTCGACGTCCGGGCCCGAGAGCTGGAACGCCTCGAGCAGGTCGACGCGGTTCGCGTCCCACAGGAACGCGACCTCGATGCCGCGGGCATCGGACGTCTCGAACGAGGTCGCCACATAGTCGGTGCCGGTCGCGTCGTTGACCCGGTCGGCCAGCTGTTGGGCGATCCAGGTGTTCTCGACCTCCTGGGCCACGATGATCTCGGGCAGGAGCAGCTCGGTTTCGATCGCCAGTGCCAGCTTCGACATCTGCTGTTCGAGCGCGGCGGGCGACGGCGTCGAACCCTGGTCGTCCTTCGTCGGGTCGTCGAACAGGTCGAACAGGTTCTCGACGTTGAAGGTCGTGATGACCGTGTTGAAGTTCTCCTTGCCGTTGCTGTTCTGCTGGGTCAGGTCGCGGGTCGATGCCGGTGACGCCGGGAGCGGTGCCGCGGTGACGTCGATGTCGGCGATCTGGAGCTTGTAGGCGCCGAACGTGTAGTCGACGACGCCCACCAACGAGTGGACCGTGTCGCCGGGCTGCACCTGCGGCGTCGGGGCCGCGTCGTCGTCGACGAGGATCCGCTCGGGGTTGTAGTCGACCTGGTTCGGGCCGGTGCTGCGCAACAGGATCTGGTTGACGCTCGGCTCGAAGCCGGAGCCCGGCACGGCGTCGGCGGGCGTGAGCATGCCGAACTCGCCGAACCTGGAGGTGCCGGCGACGACGGTGCCGTTCGCGACCGAGACGCGCATGCCCTCGAGCGCCTCCCAGAACGCGATGCCGTCGGGCACCGACTCGTTCGGAAGGTCGACGAGCGGGACGGCGGGAGGCAGCGGCTCCGCGGCGCCGAGGTTCTCGAGCAGGACGACGTCGTCGAGGCGCGTGCGCGGCAGCGCATTGCCGAACTGCTGCTCCTCGACCTCGCCGCTCACGACGATCAGGTCACCGATCGCCGGCGGACCGGCGAACCGGTTGAAGTCGTCGACGAAGATGCCGTCGGACGTCGCCGGGTCACCGTCGGTCAGCGACGCCGGGGTCTGGATCCAGGCGTCGGTGCCGGAGTCGTCGATCAGCGTGACGATGCCCCGCGTCAGCACGGTGTCGCCGAGCAGCGGCGAGAACTGCCCGGATCCCTGGATCTCCCAGATCTCGACGAGGTCGGCGATCGTCAACGCGATGTCGGTGCTGCCCGACCGGCCTTGGGCGTCGGTGAACGAGGCGGGCAGGGTGACGTTGCCGGGCACCGTGGCGCCGCCGACGGTGGCCTCGTACGAGAACACGAGATCGCCGGCGGTCGCGTCACCTCCGGTGCCGTCGTCGACGAGGGCCTGGGTGGCCGATCCGCCGATCGCCGTGAGGTCGGCGGTGACTGCGAGCCCGGTGCTCGGCGGAGAAGCCGGTGCGATCGCGACCGTGAGCAGCGTGTTGCCGCCCGGGGTGACCGCCGCCGGGTCCGCCGATCCGGAGCCGATCAGCTGGGGTACGGGGCATCCGCCGAACGCCGTGCCGTCGAGCTTCGTGCCGGGCGAGTAGAGCAAACCCGGGGTGACGGTCGAGTGCTGGACGAACGGACCCGTCACGTCGGGCGAGCGGGTCAGCGACTGGTCGGCACCGCCCTCCGAGCCGTAGGACGCCGAGACGACATCGGTCGTCCCGTCGTTGAGCGTCACCGAGTCGCCGCCGTTGTTCAGGCCGAGGGCACCCGAGCTGGCGGTCTGGACCGTCGACGAGCCGAACAGTCCGGTCGGCGTGCCACCGCCGAAGACGACGATCGAGCAGTCGGCCGGGATCGTCGAACCGGTTGGGAACGTGTGTCGCGGGCCGAAACCGTCGCGCAGCGTCCAGCCGGCGAGGTCGACCGTGAAGCCGCTGTCGTTGTAGATCTCGACGAACTCGTCATCGCCGAAATGGGGCGTGCCGTCGCCGTTGGCGTCGCCGACCATCGTCGTCGCCGGGTCGGCGTTGATCTCGTTGATGACCAGCGTCGGTGGTGTGCCGGCGCCCACGAACGTCTGGCCGGTGTTGAAGGCGCCGCTCGTGGCGGGCGTCGGACCGCTCCACGTGAAGTCGCCGGCCATCGAACCCGTGCCGGTGAGCTGGAGCGAGTCACCGACCGCGGTTCCGCTCTCCTCGGCCACCCCGATGTCGGCGCTCGTCAGGCCGTTGGCCGGACCGTCGCCGGCGGTGAACGAACCCTCGTAGCTCAGGAACTGGACGACGGTGCCGTTGTCGACGAGGGCGATCCCGTCGGGCGAACCGTTCTGGATGCCGTTCGTCGGATAGTCGATGACGACGACGCCGAAGCCGCCACCGAGGTCGGGGATCGGCGTCGGGAGCGGCGTGGTGTTGTACGAGAGTCCGTTGGCTCCGTTGTAGAGGACGATCGTCCAGCCGGTGAGATCGGTGCCGGCCGGGCCGGCGACCTCGATGAACTCGCCGGCGTCGGTGCCGGCGTTGTCGTAGTGGAACTCGTTGATGAACACCGGCGGGCCGGCAGCCGCCGCCCGTTCGGTCGTGGTCGGGAGCAGTGCGACCACCAGCCCCATCGCCGCCAGACCCGCGCCGAATCGCCGTCGAATCGAGTTCCCCTTCATGTGGCACCCCTCCCGTGCAACGCGGGCCGCGCTGGCCCGCAACTGACAACCGCCTGCTCGGCACCGTAACACCTGCTCCGAG
>JBFHJC010000035.1:0-21648 GCA_041596155.1 Ilumatobacter sp.
AGCATCTCCTGGATGATGCCGGTGAGGGTGTCGGCGCCGCTCTCGATCGCTCCCGACAGCGGGTAGCAGCCGAGGGTGCGGAACCGCACGCTCTTGATCATCGGCTGCTCCCCGTCGTCGAGCCGCATCCGGTCGTCGTCGACCATGATCAGCACCCCGCCACGATCGACGACCGGGCGTGGTTCCGCGAAGTACAGGGGCACGATCGGGATCTGCTCGAGGTGGACGTACTGCCACACGTCGAGCTCGGTCCAGTTCGACAGCGGGAACACGCGCAGCGTCTCACCTGGGCTGCGCCGGACGTTGTACACCGACCACAGCTCGGGTCGTTGACGCTTGGGGTCCCACTGGTGCTGCGGCGAGCGGACCGAGAAGACGCGCTCCTTGGCGCGCGACTTCTCCTCGTCGCGACGAGCGCCGCCGAAGCACAGGTCGAAGCGGTGCAGATCGATGACCTGCTTGAGTCCCTGCGTCTTCCACATGTCGGTGTGGAGCGCGGAACCGTGGTCGAACGGGTTGATCCCCCGCTCGACGCACTCGGGGTTCCGGTGGACGACGAGGTCCATGCCGACCTCGGCCGCCGTCCGGTCGCGGAAGTCGTACATGGCGCTGAACTTCCAGGTGGTGTCGACGTGCACGAGCGGGAACGGGGGCGGCGATGGGAAGAACGCCTTGCGAGCGAGGTGCAGCATGACCGAGCTGTCCTTGCCGATCGAGTACAGCATCGCGGGTCGCTCGCTCTCTGCGACCGCCTCGCGCATGATGTGGATCGCCTCGGCCTCCAACCGTTGGAGGTGGGTGAGCCGACCCGTGGCGAGGGGCGCCGGATCGGCGTGGGGGCTGGTGGGCGGGGAACCGGCGGTCACGGTCATCTGGTCCTCGAGCGTTCGCATATTCTCCGGTAAGTCTCCGGACAATACAGACTTCGGCGGAGCGCGTCCACCACTTGAGCGGTGATCGCCGTGCTTCACGTCCCGCCCAACACGTCGGCGACCGCCGACAGCACGTCTGCGTGGAACCGTCCGTCGGTCGCGACCACGCCCCGGTTCTGCTCGAGCCGTCGACCCGACCCGAACGTGAGCGCACGACCGTCGACGTCGGTGACCGTCCCCCCGGCCCGTTCGACCACCAGCTTGCCGGCGGCATGGTCCCAGATCTGCTCGCGGTACCCGGGCCGCGTCGGGAGCCGCAGGTAGATCGACGCGTCGCCGCGGGCGACGGCCCCGTACTTGCACTGGCTGTCGATCCGGAACGGCGGCGCCGTGATCCCCAGGCGGTCGGCGACCGCCGCCGCATCGTCGTGGCTGGAGTGGGCGGCCTCGACCGACTCGCAGAAGCGAGCCGCCGACAGCGCGGCGGGATGGGCGACCCGCACCGGCACCGGGCCGGCGGCGCCGCCGAACCAGGCGTCGCAGCCGCCGGGGTGGGCGACGAAGATCGCCCCACGGGTGCCGTCCGCGTTCGGGAGGTTGGGGCAGCCGAGCACACCGAGCACGACCTCGCCGCCGTCGATGAGGGCGAGCGCGATCGCGTACTGGTCGCCGCGGAGGAACCCCTTGGTGCCGTCGATCGGGTCGAGCGTCCAGAAGCGTGACGTCGTGCCATCGCCGTCGCCGGCACCGATCAACCCGACGACGTCGTCGTCGGTCGCGCCCGCGCGGCCGTGCGTTCGCACGAGCGCGCCGACCGCGGCGAACAGCGCGGCGTCCTCGACGAGATCGGCGGGCGACTCCTCGCCGACGAGCTCGATCGCGCCGAGCCGCTCGGTCAGCACTGCTGCGACGATCGCCTGGGCCGCGAAGTCAGCGACGGTCACCGGGCTGGCGTCACCCTTGAAGATCGTGCCACCCGTGCCCAGACGCCCCTGGACGTCGGCGGTCATCGATGCCGCGGCCCGGACGGCGTCGAGAGCCGCGACGCGCTCGACCTCAGCGACCAAAGCGCGCCTCGGTCGTCGCCCGGTACTCGTCGGCCAACTCGGTGACGGACGATGGCAGATCGCCGCGTACCAGCTCGTCGACCGAGACGGTCTCGAGCACCCGGCGCAGGCTCGCGCGGATCGCCATCCAGACCTGCGGGAGGGACTCGGCCGGATGGGGGTACGACAGCCCGCGCACGCTCTCGTCGTGGACGTCGGCGAGCGGTCCGTCGACGGCTCGGAACACGTCGGCGAGCGAGATCTCCGTCGCGGGGCGTGACAGCACGAAGCCGCCGTCGGGTCCGCGCTTGGAGCGCACCAGCTCGGCGCGCTTCAGGTCGCGCAGGATGTCGAGCAGGTACTTCAGCGAGATGTCCTGGTGCTGGGCGATCGACTCGGCCTTCACCGGACCGTCGCCGCCGACGGCGAGCTCCCCCATCGCCCGCACCGCGTTGTCGACCCGCTCGGAGATGCGCATCGCCGATCGACGCTACCCCCCGGCTTGCCGCCCGACCGGTTCCCCACCGATGATGGAGCTCGATGGGCCTCGACAAGCCGTACCTCGACGTGCCCGGCACGACGATCTTCGACATGGACCAGTCGCGCAAGGGCTACTGGCTCAACCAGTTCTGCATGTCGCTGATGAACGCCGAGCACCGCGAACGCTTCCTCGCCGACGAGCGGGCGTACCTCGACGAATGGGACATGACCGAGGAGCAGAAGCAGGCCGTGCTCGACCGCGACATGAACCGGATGATCGCCCTCGGCGGCAACATCTACTTCCTGGCCAAGATCGGCGCCACCGACGGCAAGAGCTTCCAGCAGATGGCCGGCTCGATGACCGGCATGACCGAGGACGAGTACCGGGCGATGATGGTCGGTGGTGGCCGGTCGCCCGACGGCAACCGCTACCAGCACGAGTGGGAGGCCCGCTGATGGCCCGCATCACCGCCTCCGTGTACACGTCGCACGTGCCGGCAATCGGAGCGGCGCTCGACCTCGGCAGGACCGACGAGCCCTACTGGCAGCCGCTGTTCGCCGGGTACGAGCCGTCGAGGTCGTGGATGGCGGAGCACACGCCCGACGTGATCTTCCTCGTCTACAACGACCACGCCACCGCGTTCAGCCTCGACCTGATCCCGACGTTCGCGATCGGCACGGCAGGTCGGTTCGAGATCGCCGACGAGGGATTGGGACCGCGTCCGGTCCCGCCCGTGATCGGCCACCCCGAGCTCGCCTCCCACATCGCCCAATCGGTGATCCAGCAGGACTTCGACCTCACGATCGTCAACAAGATGGCCGTCGACCACGGTCTCACCGTGCCGCTGTCGCTGCTGTTCGGCCAACCCGACGCGTGGCCCTGCCGGGTCATCCCGTTCGCGGTGAACGTGGTGCAGTACCCGGTGCCGTCCGGGCGGCGTTGCTTCCAGCTGGGCCAGGCGATCCGGCGGGCGGTCGAATCGTACGACGAGCCGCTCGACGTCCAGATCTGGGGCACCGGCGGGATGAGCCACCAGCTGCAGGGTCCGCGCGCCGGACTGATCAACCGCGAGTTCGACAATGCGTTCCTCGACCGGCTGATCGCCGATCCGGCCGACCTGGCGACGATGCCCCACATCGACTACGTCCGCGAGGCCGGCTCGGAGGGCATCGAGCTCGTGATGTGGCTGATCGCCCGCGGCGCGATGGCCGACGTGGCCGGCGGCCAGCCTCCCATCGTGCGGCACCGCTTCTACCACGTGCCGGCCAGCAACACCGCCGTCGGTCACCTGGTGCTCGACGCGGCCTGAGCTCAGGCCGTGCGGATGTCGCGGCGATCGATCGCGACCGTGCCGAGGGCGACGAGCACGACGGTGAGCGCGGCGACGAGGGTCATCCCCGCCGGGTCGACACCATCGCTGACCGGCTGCTCCCCGAGCGCCCAGAACCACGGCGACCAGCTGCGGGCCCAGTCGAAGGACGCGGAGATCGGGAGGACGAAGCTGGCGAGGTAGCCCGCGACCAGCACGACGATGCCCGCGCCGGCCGCCAGGGCGCGCGAGGCTCCGAGCCCCGCGGCGGCGTAGCCGACGGCGCCGTGGAACGCGGCCAGCAGGGCGCACCCGAAGGTCGCGCCGACGATCGGTCCGGCGCCGACCTCGGTCAACGAGAACAACGGGAGGCAGGCGATCGTCGCCAGGCCGCTGACCGCGGCGACGCCGGCGAGCATCAGCAGCGACGACGTCCAACGTCCGAGCCACACGGTGCGCCGTGCCACCGGCAGCGCGTGGACGAGCTCGAGGCGCCCGGCGCTCTCGTCGCCGGCGGTCAGCCCGGTCACCACCGTGATCGCCATCGCCGAGAACAGCAACGGGACCAGCAGCGCGAAGACCTGCCCGTCGACGTACCCGGCCGGCGTGGCGATGTTCTGGGCGCCGAATGCCTCGAGCAGTGCTTCCATGTCGCCGAATGACTCGAGCGCCTCGGTGCCCTCCAGGCTCGGCCAGAACGCCAGGTTGATCACGATGAAGGCGACCACCCCCACCGTCCACCACAGCGCCGATCGGCGGACCGTACGCAGGCCCCGCACGACCAGCTCGACGTTCGCAGGGCTCACGACGCCGCTCCGATCGCATCGGGCTCGTCGTAGTAGTCGAGGAACGCCTGCTCGAGGTCCGGCTCCGGGAACAGCACGTGGACGACCTCGTGTCGTGCGAGCAGGGCGAGCAGCGCCGAGGGCGGTCCCTCGACGAGGCCGTTGACCTCGGTGCCGTGGACGACCTGGACGTCGCTCACACCGGCGACGCGGCGCAGCTCGTCGACCGGAGCGGCGCCCGCGAACCAGACCGTGAACGGCTGCTTGGCCTGCTGGCGCAGCTCGTCGAGATCGCCCGACCACACCGCAACCCCCTGGCGGATCACCGTGACACGATCGGCGAGCCGCTGGACCTCGCTGAGCACGTGCGACGACAGGAACACGGTGCGACCCTCGCCGCGCGCCTCGGAGACGAGCGCCAGGAACTCGGCCTGCACGAGCGGATCGATGCCCGCGGTCGGCTCGTCGAGCACGAGCAGCTCGGGACGCGACATGAACGCCCCGACGAGGCCGACCTTGCGCCGGTTGCCGCTCGACAGCGTGCGGTTGCGACGGGTCGGATCGAGATCGAGCCGCTCGCACAGCTCGTCCACGTACCGCGCGTCGACCTGCCCACCGCGCAGCGCTGCCCACGACTGCAACGTCTCACCGACGCCCAGGCGGTCGTCGAGCCGGAGCTCGCCCGGGAGGTAGCCGATCCGGCGTCGCAGCAGCGGGCCGGCGCGCCGCGGATCCTGCCCCAGCACCTCGATCCGGCCGCTGTCGGGACGGGCCAGATCGAGGAGGAGTCGGATCGTGGTCGACTTGCCCGCACCGTTGGGGCCGAGGTACCCGACGACCGTCCCGGGCTCGACCACCAGGTCGAGGTGATCGAGGGCGGTGACCTCACCGAACCGCTTGACGACGTCGTCGCAGCGGATGACGGCGGAGCCCTCCGGTGGGTCGTTGCTCGGGAGGTTCATGGTGATCCACCCCAGCATGGAATGCGCGAGCCGGTCACGACAGAGTCGGAGGACCGTGACGTCTCGTGCCTCGCACCGCACCGTACGTCCGCGAGACTCGCGGCCATGACCGAGTCACGATGGCAGCACATCCGCGTGGAGCGGCCCGCCGACCGGGTCGCCCGGATCGTCCTGGCCCGCAGCGAGATGGCCAACGCCCAGGACTACCGGATGCTGGGCGAGCTGAACGAGGCGTTCGACGTCGCCGCTCGCGACGATTCGGTGCGCGTGATCGTGCTCGCCGCCGACGGCGACCACTTCTCGTCCGGTCACGACCTGCGCGCCGGAACCGACATGACCGACGTCGACCCGATCGGCACGTGGTGCTGCTTCGACGCCCCCGGCGCCGAGGGCTACATGGCGACCGAGGCCGAGATGTACGTCGGCCTGTGCTGGCGGTGGCGCAACATCCCGAAGCCGACGATCGCCCAGGTGCAGGGGAAGGTGATCGCCGGTGGGCTGATGCTGGTGTGGCCGATGGACCTCGTGGTCTGCTCCGAGGAGGCCACGTTCTCCGACCCGGTCGTCGCGTTCGGGATGAACGGCCACGAGTACTTCACCCATCCCTTCGAAGCCGGGGCCCGTCTGGCCAAGGAGATGTTGTTCACCGGGCGGGCGATCACCGCCGAGGAGGCCTTGCGCGCCGGCATGGTGAACCGGGTGGTGCCGCGGAACGAGCTCGAATCCGCCACGCTGGCACTCGCCGAGCACATCGCCCGCCGGCCGTCGATCGGGCTCACCCTCGCCAAGCAGAGCGTCAACAACGCCCTCGACGCGATGGGGATGTACACCGCGATCCAATCGGCATTCGGTCTCCACCACGTCGGCCACAACCACAACCTGCGCCTGTACGACAGCCTCGTGGACCCCAGTGGTCTGGCGGTCGTCCGCGACGAGGCCTGACTCCCGCCCGGTACCCGCTCGGCACCGACGCGGTGTGACAATGCGCCGGGAGGTTCTGATGGGGAACGAGACGAAGCCCGACATCGACGTGGCCGTTGTCGGCGCCGGGATGGCCGGGCTGTACTTGATCCACCGGTGCCGCGAGCTCGGGCTGTCGGTCCGGGCGTTCGACACCGCGGACGACGTCGGGGGCACGTGGTACTGGAACCGCTACCCGGGTGCCCGCTGCGACATCCAGAGCGTCGACTACTCCTACAGCTGGGATCCGGACCTCGAGGCCGAGTGGCAGTGGACCGAGAAATACGCCACCCAACCCGAGATCCTGCGATACCTGCAGCACGTCGCGGACCGCCACGACCTCCGGCGAGACATCACCTTCGGCACCCGTGTCGACGCCGCCGAATGGGACGATGGCGCCGACGTGTGGCGGCTGCGCACCAGCGGCGACGAGACGGTCGCAGCGCGCTTCTACGTGATGGCCACCGGGTGCTTGTCGGTGCCCAAGAGCGCCGACATCGACGGTGTCGACCGCTTTGACGGCGATGTGTACGTGACCGGACGCTGGCCGCACGACGGCGTCGACTTCTCCGGCAAGCGGGTCGCCGTGATCGGCACCGGCTCGTCGGGCATCCAGTCGATCCCATTGATCGCCGAGGAGGCGGCCGAGCTGGTCGTGTTCCAGCGCACCCCGAACTACTCGATGCCGGCCGGCAACGGACCGATCCCCGAGACGAAGCTGGCGGCGTTCCGCGCCGACCCGGCGGCGTACCGAGACGCCGCTCGCCACACGCGCGCCGGCGTCGACATGGGCGACCCGCCGCTCGAAGGCGCGCTCTCGCTGTCCGACGACGAGCGGCTCGCCAGGTTCGAGCGGGCCTGGGCCGCCGGTGAACTGCTGGCCCCCGCCACCACCTGCACCGATCTCCTCCTGAGCCCCGACGCCAACGCGACGTTCGCCGAATTCGTGCGCGACAAGATCCGCGCCATCGTCGACGACCCCGAGACCGCCGAGACGCTCTGCCCGACCGACCACCCGTACGGCACGAAGCGCCCCTGCCTCGACACCCGCTACTACGAGACGTTCAACCTTCCGCACGTTCGCGTCGTCGACCTTCGGCGCGAGCCGATCAGCGCCATCACCGAGCGCGGCATCGACACCGTCGCTTCGTCGTACGAGTTCGATGCCATCGTGTTCGCGACCGGCTTCGACGCCATGACGGGCGCTCTCGTGAACGTCGACATCACCGGCCGCGACGGCATCACCCTGCGCGACACGTGGGACCACGGCCCGGTCACCTACCTCGGGCTCATGACCGTCGGGTTCCCGAACCTGTTCATGATCACGGGGCCGGGCAGCCCGTCGGTGCTGTCGAACATGGCGGTCTCGATCGAGCAGCACGTCGAGTGGGTGACCGACGCCATCGCGGCGATGCGGGCGGACGGCCACACCGCGATCGAACCGACGCCGACGGCCCAGGCGGGCTGGGTCCGGCACGTCAACGACTGCGCCGACATCACGCTCTTCCCGACCGCCAACTCGTGGTACATGGGCGCCAACGTGCCCGGCAAGCCACGGGTCTTCCTGCCCTACGTCGGCGGCGTCGACGTGTACCGCGCCACCTGCGACCGCGTCGCCGACGACGCCTACCTCGGGTTCCGCCGGTCCGGACCCGCGGGCGAGGAGTGCAACGACGGCGTGGTGAACCGCCTCCAGCCCGACGTCGCCCTCATGCTCGACACGATGGCGCAGCTCGGTCTGCCACCGCTCGACACGCTGCCGGTCGCCGACGCCAGGGCGTTCAACGAGATGATCGCCGCCCAACGCCCGCCCGGCCCGGACGTCGCGACGATCGTCGACGGCGTCTATCCGGGCGCCGTCGGCAACCTCTCCTACCGCCTCTACGTACCCGACGGTACGGGTCCGCACCCGGTGGTCCTGTACTTCCACGGCGGCGGTTGGGTCCTCGGCCACGCGTCGTCCGACGACCCGTTCTGTCGCTACTTGTGCGACCGCACCGGGGCGATGGTCATGTCGGCCGACTACCGCCACGCCCCCGAACACCGCTTTCCTGCCGCCCACGCAGATGCCGTCGCCGCTGCGAGCTGGCTCGCCGAACACGTCACCGAGCTGGGCGGACGTCCCGGCCCGTTCGCCGTCGCCGGGTGGAGCGCCGGTGCCAACCTGGCGGCCTGGGTGAGCCGGCACGCCCGCGACACCGGCGGTCCGGAGATCGCCGGCCAGCTGCTGGTCACCCCGGTGACCGACTGCGACCTGATGCGCCCGTCGTACTCGGAGAACGCCGACGGCTACGTGCTCACGCTCGACCTGATGCGCTGGTTCCTCGACCACTACGCCGACCCGGACGACCGAAGCGATCCGCGGCTGTCCGTGCTGCGCGCCGACGACCTCACCGGCCTCCCCGCGGCGATGATCGTCACGGCCGAGTTCGATCCGCTCCGCGACGAGGGAGCGGCCTACGCCGACGCACTGGCGGAGGCCGGGAACGACGTCGAGCACCTCGCCTGCCGGGGGCAGATCCACACGTCGCTGACGGCCGTCGACCTGATGCTCTCGAGCCGCGACGCGCGCGAGCAGATGGCCGCCGCGCTGCGCGAGTTCCTCACCGTCGCCGTCGTCGCCTGAGCCCGCCCCCCGGCAGATCGGGACGCCTTCCCTTCGCCGGGGGCGATTGGTACCTTGGACGCACACGACTGGAGGGCGACATGCGCAGTCGCGACGACACCCGGGCCTGCCCGTACTGCGACCTCGTGTTCACCTACCACGAGGAAGTGAAGGATCACATCCTCCACGACCACCCGGATCACGCCGGCGTGGTCGCCTCGATCGAGGTGCACGAGCTCCCCCACGGCTGACGGCCGCGCGCCGTCAACGGGGGGTGTGGATGGCCAGGAACCCGCGCGCCGTGCGATCGAACTCGTCGACGGCGTCGTCGGTCTTCCACCGCTCGACGAGCGTCGCGTTCGGCATCACCTCGGCGAGCGCACGCGACGTCGACTGCGGGTGGTAGAGGTCGTCGCCCATCGCGATCAGGGAGGGCGTCGCCACCGCCGCCGCCTCCTCGGGCGTCGCCGTGAGCACGAACTCGCCGTCCCACATGTTCGACCGGAACGAGGCCCACTCGTCGTCGGTCACGTTCGGGTGTCGGTCGGCCAGGTTGGCCGACCACTGGTCGAACATGTCCATCAGCGCCTGACGATTGTGCTCGATGCCGACCGGTTGCAGCATGACGGCGGCCGCGAACCGATCGGGCGCCGCGGTCAGCAGTCCCATGATGTACGGCCCGCCGATGCACATCCCGACCACGTGGCAGCGCTCGATGCCGAGGTGGTCGAGCAGTCCGAGCTGGTCGGCCGTGTAGTCGGCCCAGCCGTCGTCGCCGCTGATCGGCGCCTCCGAGCGCCCGGCGTTGCGCTGATCCATCGCGATGATCCGGTGGTCGTCGGCGAGGGCGGCACGGGGGTTCCACGGCGTGCCGTCCCACAGCTGGCTCGCCGAGCGCATCCCGCCCGGGGCGATGAGGAGCACCGGGAAGCCGTCGGCCTGTCCCACGTCGTCGAAGTGGATCGACACACCGTCGCGTTCGTACACACCCATGCCGATTGTCTACCCACCCCGGGCCGCGGCGCTGTCACCCGACGCTGTCGCGGCCCCACTCCTCGATGAGCGCGACATCGATGGGATCGACGATCAACTCGTCGGCGTGGCGGACCCGCTCGCCGTTCACCAGCTCGACGACGCTCTCGGCCCACCGCTCGGCCGGCTGTTCGTGCCAGAGTCCGTCGCCGAACCACGCAACCTCCGGACCACCGAGGCGCGCGTGCAGCACGTCCTTGAGCTCGGCGAACTCGTCGCAGGAGTGCTCGACGTGATGGGCGAGCTCGTGGGCGACCGACTCGCGGAATCGAGCGGGCGTCGTCGGGATCTGGATCTCGATCAGCGAGCGGGTCGGCACGTAGCGGGCATCGCCCCCCTCGACCGCCCGCACCAGCACCACCGTGACATCACCGATGCAGTCGAGCCGGCCGGCGAAGCGCTCGATGAAGCGCTCCCACGTCACGTCGAGCTCGCGACGGACGTCCGCCGGGACGTCTTGGGGCACGACCAGCTCGGCGGTCACCCCGTCGGCCGAGCAGCCGCCGGCCGCGAGTGCCGACAGCGCACACCGGAGGGCCACGGCGCGAAGGCGGCACCACGCCATCGTCGCGTCAGGCCAGCGCGACCTCGGGAGCGTCGACGTCGCTGTCGGACCCGCCGACCCCGCGCCCGTACTTGCGGCGGATCCGATACGACCAGAACAGACCGATCAGCGCGACGCCGACGATGCAGATGACGAGCCGGACGCCGAACGAGCCGGGCATGAAGTCGGTGCTGTTGGTGGAGTCGTTACCGAGACCCGACGCCTTGACCAGGAACACCACCGACTCGGGCAGCATCGTGAGCACGGCGAGCGCGATGCACTGCACGCCCATGAAGGGGATGGCGCCCTTGTGGATCGACGCCGTCGACACCTCCGGTGGCGCGACCGACTGCAAGTAGAAGAGCGAGAACCCGACGGGTGGTGAGATGAAGGCGAGGTTCAGGTTGACCGCCATCAGGACGGCGAACCACACGAGATTGACGTCGAGCGCGATCGCGGCCGGGATGAACAGTGGCATCACGATGAACGAGATCTCGAGGAACTCGAGGTTGATGCCGAGCAGGAACACGATGATGTGCGAGGCGATGATGAAGCCCCACAGGCCGCCCGGCACGCTCTCGAGCCACGTAGTGATGCGGTCCTGTCCACCGAGCCGGTCGAACACGAGGGCGAAGAACGTCGACGCCAGCAGGATCTGCAGCACCAGGCTCGTGATGTTCGACGTCGCCCGCGCCGCCGACCACAGGACGTTCGGCGTCAGGCGGCCGTAGACGATGGCGAGGACGATCGCCCCCACGGCGCCCACGGCGCCGGCTTCGGACGCGGTGGCGTAGCCGCGGAAGATCGAGCCGAGCACGGCGAGGATGAGACCGAGCGGCGGCACCACGGCGAGCACGAACTGCTTGGCCAGATCGGAGGCCGACAGGGTCCGCTCGGCCCGCGGGATCGCCGGGGCGCTCCCCGGCTTCGAGTACGCCACCATCAGCACGTACATGGCGAACATCGCCGAGAGCATGATCCCCGGGATCAGCGCGCCGGCGAACAGCTGGCCGACCGACACCGGGATGAACTGGGCCAGCACGATCAGGACCAGGCTCGGCGGCATGAGCTGGGCGAGCGTTCCCGACGCGACGATCGCTCCGGCGGCCAGCTCGTGGTCGTACTTGTACTTGACCATCACGGGCAGCGACAGCACGCCCATCACGATCACGGTCGCCGCGACCACCCCGGTGGCGGCGGCGAGCAGCGTGCCGACGAACACCACCGCGACCGCCATGCCGCCGCGCACCGGGCCGAGGATCAGACCGATCGTGGTGAGCAGGCGCTCAGCCAGACCCGATTTCTCGAAGACGGCGCCCATGAACACGAAGAACGGGATCGCCAGGAAGGTGAAGTTGGCGGCGCTGTCCGCGAACCATCGGTTGAACAGGCCGTTGAGCTGGGCGGGCTCCATGTCGCCCTGCGCCCAGCCGATCAGGAAGAACACCGTCGCCGTGCCGGCGAACGTGAAGGCGACCGGGTAGCCGACCATGATCAGGAGCATGAACAGCCCGAGCATGATCAGGGCGAGGATCTCGGAGTTGATCACGACCGCTCCGCTCCGCTCGTCGTCGCGCTCTTGACGTCGAAGTCGTCCACGGCGTAGCGCTGGCCGCCCGACAGTGCCGGGTCGTCGCTCGCGTGCCGGTACTCGTGCCCGCGGAGGAACTCGATCGTGCGGATCAGCTCGGCGATGCCCTGAATCATCAGGAACACGAACGCGCCGAGCAGGGCGGTCTTGATCGGGTAGCGCGCCAGCCCGCCGGCGTCGGGTGAACCCTCGCGGGCGTCCCACGAGAGCTTGACCGCCGGCCAGCTGTACTTGATGCCGATGTAGGCGAACGGGATGAGGCCGATCAGATGGCCGACGAGGTCGATCCACGACTGGGTCTTGCTCGAGCGGTTGCCGAACCAGAAGTCGACCCGGACGTTGATGCCGTCACGCAGGATGTAGGCGAGGCCGAACACGAAGATCAGGGTGTAGAGGTACCACTGGGCCTCGATGAGCGCGTTCGTCGTCAGATTGCGACCCTGGGCGGCACCCACCCGGCGCAGGATCAGGTTGACGACCGAGATGACGACGGTCGGGAAGATCAGGACGGCGCTGAGCACGCCGAGGACTCCGGCCAACTTGTCGGCGGCGATGCGGTAGCCGTGCAGCACGGTCATGATCGGGCCGCGGGGCCGCAGCTCGGACGGGGGTTCGTCGCCGTCGCCGGCGTGGGGCCGGTCGCGGTCGCGCAGGCCGGTGGGTTCGCTCGGGTCGAACGCGGTCCGACGCGGATCGTCCCCGGCGATGCCCTCGTCGATCTCGTCCCAGTCGGCTGGGTCGTCGTCGTGATCCACCTGTGTCGGTGCCCCCAAGATCAGATCGGTGGGCGCCCCCCGAGCGGGTGCGCCCACCGATCGGTCGTGCGTCGTTCCTCTCGGACTACTCGGACAGGAAGTCGAGCATCGCCTTCTCGGCCAGGCCGTGCCACGGTCCGAGCCCGTCGGCGAACGCCCGGTAGCTGTTCAACACCTCGGCGTACCCCTCGTCGGCGGACGCGTTCTCGTCGAGGATCTCCTGCACCGAGGTAGCGGCGGCGTCCATGACGTCGTCGGGGAACGGGAGGATCGTGATGTCGCCCTCCTTGATGGTGGCCAATGCGGGCGGGTTGAGCGCGTCGTACTTGGCCAGCATCTGGTTGTACGCGTGCGCCGCCGCCGACTCGAGCACTGCCTTGTACTCCTCGGGCAGGGCGTCGAACTCGCTCGCCGGGAACATCACGTCGAGCGACGGGCCCGGCTCCCACCAGCCCGGGTAGTAGTAGAACTGCGTGACCTTGTTGAACTCCTGGTTCAGGTCGTCGTACGGGCCGACCCACTCGGCGGCGTCGATGGCGCCGGTCTCGAGCGACTGGTAGATCTCGCCACCCGGGATGACCTGCACGGACACGCCGAGCTTCTCGAGCGCCTGGCCGCCCATGCCGGGGATGCGCATCCGGAGACCGCCGAGGTCGCCGACGTTGCGGATCTCCTTGTTGAACCAGCCGCCCATCTGGCAGCCCGTGTTGCCGGCCGGGAAGTTCACGACCCCGAACCGCTCGCGGTAGATGTTCTGGATCAGCTCGAGGCCACCGCCCTCGTACATCCACGAGATGTGGCCGCGGGCGGTCATGCCGAACGGCACGGCCGTGCTGAGCTGGGTGATCGGGTCGACGCCGACGTAGTAGTACGACGCCGAGTGACCGGCCTTGATGGCACCGGTCTGGATGCTCTGCAGGATCTCGAGCGCCGGAACGAGCTCGCCGCCGGGCGCCGCGGTGATCTTGAACCGGCCGCCGGTCATCTTGCCGACCTGCTGCGCGAAGAACTCGGCGCCCCCGTAGATCGTGTCGAGCACGAGCGGCCAGCTCGTCGCCAGATCCCACTCGATCTCGGGCAGATCGCTCGCCTGGAGCGCATCGTCGAGATCGGGGTCGCCGGTGGTCGCGGGTGCGTCCGGGGCGGTGTCCTCCTCCTCGGCAGTGCTGTCGTCGTCGTCACCGGAGCAGGCGGCGAGCACGCCGCCGGCGGCGACGGCGCCGAGCGCTCCGACGAACGCGCGGCGTGAGAATCCGGACCGGAGTCCTCCCTCGACCAGCTCGACGCGCTCCAGCTCTTCGTGTTGACGGGCTTCGTCTGTCATCTCCCCCCCTTGGGATGGTGCGGTTGACACGCACCGTAGCAGCGCCACCGTCGTCACCTTGTACGTGCCAATCTGGGCCGCCGATCGGGTCGTTGGCCCCTGGTCGCGTCCGGTCGACGCCGCTTGCATGGATCTCGTCGGATCGCGCGAGGTCGCGCCGTCCGACCTCGACAGGAAGGATCGCGATGGATGCCATCGGCCCGGTCGTCGTCGGCGTCGACGGCTCGCCCAACTCGCAGCGGGCGATGCGCATGGCGGCCCACGTCGCCGACCGGATCGACGCGCCGCTACGGATCGTGCACGCCGTCGGGCTCACCGAGGAGATCGGCGGCAGGCGCGTGCCGGCGTTCGACCACGACGAGGAGATCGCGACGAGCGTCGAGGCGTGGTGCGAGACGCTGCGCGAGGAGGGGCGGCACTGCTACCACGTCGACATCCAGGACGGCCCGCCCGTCGACGTCCTGCTGCGCGTCGCCGACCGCGTGGGAGCGAGCGTGGTGGTGGTCGGGCGTCGCGGCGTCGGCGGGCGACCGGAGCTCCGTCTCGGCAGCACCGCCCACCAGGTGATCGAGCGAGCTCACTGCCCCGTGCTCGTGATTCCCCCGATCGGACACTCCGCGACGGTGACCGCCCCTCGGTGAGTATCGCCTGCTCAGATGGCCGTGCGGTGACGAGGCTCGTAGAGGAGGACGTCGACGCCGCCCGGCAGGACCATCGTGATGACCAGACCCCACCCCTCGTCGGCCGGTTGGCCGCGAAACTCGACGCCGCTCGACTGCAACTGCTCGATCGTGGCCGCGAGGTCGTCGCACATGAACGACAGTTCGTGGCGGGCGGCGTCGCCCGGATGCACACCCAGCTCGGCGGGTGGCAGCCTGAAGATCAGCCACCCCTGATCCTGCCCGTCATCGACGTGATCGAACCCGAAGACGTCGGCGAGCACACGGCGCAGCTCCTCTGGCTCGGACGTGTACAGCAGGCCGTGAACGCCGGTGATCGTCATGGAGCGACCGTAGCGTCCCTCGGGCATGCGTCAGCCTGCTGTGATCCGGGCGACGATCTCGTCGACCACCTCGGACGGCGCGCGGCCGTCGGTGTCGACCTGCTCGAACCGGTCGTACGACCGGGACCGTTCGGCGAGCAACTCGCGCACGCGCCGTTCGGGGTCGTCCGCGAGGAGGGGTCGCGTGTGGGCCGACGACCCGATGCGGACGATCACCGTCTCCGGCGTGACTCGCAGGCAGAGGATCCGCCCGGTCGCGCCGAGCGCATCGGCATTGCCCTGGTCGAGCATCATCCGGCCCCCGGTCGCCACCACGAGCCCCCGCCGCCCGGCGAGCTCGATCGCCACCTCGCGCTCATAGGCCCGAAACGCGTCCTCGCCCTGCTCGGCGAAGATCTGCGGGATCGGACCCCACCGGTCCTCGATCAGCACATCGGTGTCGACGAAGGTGGCGTCGAGGCGGTCGGCGAGCATCCGGCCGATCGTCGACTTGCCGCTCCCCATGAAGCCGGTGAGCACGATGTTGGCAGGGGCGTCGCTCATGTCGGTGTGTCGGGGGCCGGTCGGGCGCTCTCAGGTTAGGCCGCGACAGGATCGCCGGCGGACGGGCTCACATCGCGATCCGGTCGAGCGAGCCGGGCGGCCCCGAGCGCACGTACCACTCGTACCCGTAGACACCGGCGAACGTGTCGTCATCGAGCGTCAGCGCCGCCGAGTCGGCCGGGATCTGGCTGGCGTGCGCGGCCATGGCGGCGCGCTTCTCCCGGATCGCGGCGGTCACGTCGATCGTCGTGGTCAGCAGGACGGTCGGCACGCCGGTCGGGACCGCCTCGTGCATCGCGAGGGCAGCGAGGCCGACCAGGTGCGTCTCGACGAAGTGCAGGTACTCGTGGTCGACCGTCGACTCGTACACGGTCGCGACGCCGGCGATCTCGGCTGCTCGCCGCCCGACGCGATGCACCGCGAGGTGGTCGGCGTGGCCGTAGATGCCGCCCTCGTCGTAGTAGACGAGCTCGGTCGCCCCCTCGTCGACGATGATGCCGGCGAGTGCGGCCGCCGCCTCGTCGACGTCGACGAACGCGAACGCTCCCTCGGGTGGTGGTTCGCCGGGCGCGGCGAGCCCCGAGTCGGTGTAGCCGAGGAACTCGACGCGAACGACGCCGAGCAGGTCGCACGCACGTCGGGTCTCGCCGCGCCGGCGCTCGGCGAGCGGGGTGAGGCCGTCGTGCCCGCTCCCGTGTTCGCCCGCCGTGGCGATCACGACCACGACCCGCTCGCCGGCGGCGGCGAGGCGGGCGTTCGTGCCGCCGGTGAAGATCGCCTCGTCGTCGGGATGAGCGTGGAAGAAGACGACCGGCACGGCGCGCACGCTACCGGTGCATCAGGCGCCGTTCAGCCGGTCCCACGCTGCGATCGTGGCCTCGCACATCAACCGGTGTTCGCGGGCGATCGCCCGGAAACCGCGATCCTCGCTGCGACCACCGATCGCGACGGCGGCCATCCGGTTGCCCCGGAAGTACACGGGGAGGTGCTCCGGCCGGAACGCGCCGCGATGCCCGTCGGCTTCGCCCCCGGCCGGGCCGCCAGCGGGCGGCTCGATGGCGTCGAGACCGAGCGCCTCGAGAGCTCCGAACATCTCGGCGTCCGTGGTGCGGTCGGCGAAGTCGCGACCGACGTACCGGTACGCGACCGAGCCGTCGGGGGCGACGACGATCAGTGCCGGGCGCGCGATCCCGCCGCGCTCTTCGGGATCGAACAGGCCGAGCGACCCGAGGTACGTGTCGCCACCGGGATCGGCCACGTAGCGGACGTGCGGCGTCGGCCACCGCGCGAACATGCCGGCTTGGCGCGCTTCGTCGTCGGTGCTGACGGCGATCACCTCGCCGCCGGCAGCGTGAAGCCGTTCGGCTTCGGCGCCCAGCCGCACGAGCTGGGCACAGCAGTATGGTCACCAGTCGCCGCGGTACGTCAGGAGCACCACGGCACCGCCGCCGCGGCGCAGCCCGAGGATCGGCTCGTACAACGCGTCGTCGTTCGGCATGTGCGGCAAGGTAGCCAACGCGACACGTCAGTCAACTCACCGGCGCCGCCGATCCGGCTCCGCCGGTCGGCGAAGCCTCAACGATCGTCGTCGTCGAGGGGGACGTCGCGCAGCTGGTCGACCGAGTCGGCCTCCGGGTCCTCGATCGGGAGATCGAGATGACCCGGCAGATGCTCGGTCGCCTCGTCGGCCGGGTCGGCGGCGGTCTCCGGCGTCGGATCACGGTCGATCTCGACGTGCGGACGGGGCGCGTCCGGCTGCTCCTGCGGCGACGTGCTCATGTCTTGATGGTGCCGCGGCCCGGCCCCGTTGTCCAGGGCCGAGGGTCCTTCCGGCGCGGACGCGACGGTTTGGCTACGGTCGCGACATGGCGTTGATCTCCGTGGACGAGCTCGCGGCGGCAATCGAGGACCCCGACGACGACGTCGTCGTCTGCGACGTCCGGTTCGAGCTCGTCGATCACGAACAGGGTCGGCGCGACTACGACGCCGGTCACATCTCCAGTGCGGCGTTCGTCGACCTCCACACCGAACTAGCCGGTGGCCCGGGCGGCGGACGCCACCCGCTGCCCGACGTCGACGACTTCCTCGCCCTCCTCGGTCGGCTCGGCGTCGAGCCCGGAACGCTCGTCGTGGCCTACGACGACGCCGGCGGGGCGATCGCAGCGCGCCTCTGGTGGATGCTGCGATCGATCGGGCACGGTCGGGTCGCAGTGCTCGACGGCGGCTTCCCGGCGTGGCTCGCCGCCGGTCACCCGACCACGACCGACCTGCCGGACCGCCCGACGACCGAGTATCCGGCGGTGCCGGGCTGGACGGGCATCGTCGACGCCGACGCCGTCGCCCAGGGCGTCGAGCTCGGCGCGACGGTGATCGACGCCCGCTCCCCGGAGCGCTACCGCGGCGACCACGAGCCCATCGACCCGAGGGCGGGTCACATCCCCGGCGCCGTCAACCTGTTCCACGGCGACAACGTCGGCCCGGATGGATTCCACCGGCCGGTGCCCGAGCTGAGCGAGCGCTTCGCCGGCGTCGGCGAGAGCCCCATCGTCTACTGCGGCAGCGGCGTCACCGCGTGCCACGACCTCCTGGCGATGACGCTCGTCGGCATCACCGGTGGCCGGCTCTACCCGGGTTCGTGGAGCGAATGGTCGTCGGACCCCGATCGACCGGTCGCGACCGACTGAGTCGCTCCGATCACGACACCTGCACACGCGAGGCGCCGGCGCGCGTCTTGGCAGCCGACTTCTTCGCCGTCGACTTCTTCGCCGCCGGTCTCCTCGCCACCGACCTCTTCGCCACCGACTTCTTCGCCGTCGACTTCTTCGCCGTCGACTTCTTCGCCGTCGTCCTCGAACCCGGCGCGCCGCGGCGGCCCGCAGCGGGGCGCGGCGGCACCGCCCACTCGGCGCCCGTGGCCTCGAAGAGGCGGTCGATCTCATCGACGTGCAGATCGACGAGCTCCCACAGGTCGGGCACGAGGTCGCGGTCGGCCACGAGTCCGAAGTCGAGCTTGTCCTCGTAGCTGTGCACCGTGATGTTCAGGCCGACCCCGTTCGAGATCGTCGACACCGGGATGTAGTGGTCGAGCTTGGCGCCGGCGAAGTAGAGCGCGTGGCGCGGCCCCGGCACGTTGGAGATCACCACGTTGATCGGGAGGTTGACGCGGTCGGACAGGCGCGCCATCAGGCGGACGGCAGCGGTTGCGACGACCGGCGACATCGTGTCGGTCGCCTGCACCAGCGTGTCGGCCGGGACCAGGTCGAGCTGTCGCTTCGCGTCGGCCATCGCCTCACGGCACCGCGCCACCCGCTCGATCGGGTCGTCGCAGTCGGTCGGGAGCTCGGCGACGATGCTCGACACCCGGTTGGTCCACGGATCGTCCTCGTCACCGGTCCGGATCGACACCGGCACCATCGATCGCAGCGGAGCGTCGGGCAGCGCGTCGTGGCGCAGCAGGTACTCGCGCAGCGCGCCGGCGCACACCGCCATCACGACGTCGTTCACGGTGCCACCCGTGGCGTCCTTGAGCCGTTTGATGTTGGCGAGATCGGTCGAGCGCATCGCGAAGCGACGATGCGGCCCGACGCTGCGGTTCCACGGGGTGGGCGGCGCGGGCGTGATCGGCATCGTGACGCGCCGCACCTGGTCGGCGACCGCGGTCGCCTGTTCGGATCGTCCGGCGGTGTCGGTGATGAGCTGGCGGGTCCGCGTCGCGACCTCGCCGACGACCGGAGCGCCGACCGACTCCGCGACGTTGCGCACCGTCCGCAGCGCGAGTCGTGCCGCCTTCACCGGGTTCGACACGAGGCGCGCCGCCGTGAGGCGCAGCAGTTCGCTCTCGGAGGGCGGCTGCTCGGGCTCCCAGTCCTTGGGCTCGAACTTCCACTCGGCGTCGGGACTGAGGTCGGTCATCAGCTGCAGCATGATCACCCCGGCTGCGCCGTCGATCGTCGCGTGATGGAACTTGGTGAGCAGCGCCCATCGACCGTCGCCGAGGCCCTCGATCACGTACACCTCCCACAGGGGGTGACGCCGATCCATCGGCCGGCCGATGATCCGAGCGACCTGCTCGGCGAGCTGGTCGGCGGCGCCCGGCGGGGCGAGCCCGATCTCGCGCACGTGGAAGTCGAGATCGAAGTGGGGGTCGTCGATCCAGTACGGGTGGTCGAGGCCGAACGGCACCTCGACGACCCGGCGGCGCAGCGGCTCGATGTGGCCGACCAACGACCCGAAACGTGCGTAGACCTCCTCGTACGGGTCGAAGTCGGGCGACGGCCGCTGGTAGATGCCGAGTCCGTTGACGTGACCGTACGTGCACGGCGTCTCCATGTAGAGGAACGACGCGTCGAGTCCGCTGAGCTGTTTCATGCACACCTCCGAGCTGCGCCGTCAGTGTGGCACGGACGCTGCGTCGTCGCACCCGCCACTTGTGCGCGCCCGCCTGACGCGACAGCCTGCACCCATGGGTGTGGACGTCGCGGTCACCACAGTCATCGAGCAACCGGTGGCGACCGTCGCCGAGTACGCCGGCGATCCGTCCAACGCGCCGCGGTGGTATCGGCGGATCCAGAGCGCCGAGTGGCAGACCGAGCCGCCGATGACCCTCGGATCGCGCATCACGTTCCATGCCCGCTTCCTCGGCCGCCGGCTCGTGTACACCTACGAGATCGTCGAGTGGTCGCCCGGCGAGCAGCTCACGATGCGCACGTCGGAGGGCCCGTTCCCGATGGAGACGTCGTACACCTGGAGACCCGTCGGCGAGCGCGTGACCCACATGACGCTGCGGAACCGCGGTCAGCCGGCGGGCTTCTCGAGGTTGGCGGCGCCGTTCATGCGCCCGGCGATGCGACGGGCGATGTCCGAGGACGTCGCGAACCTGAAGCGGCTGCTCGAGGCGCGCTGAGGCGCGCCGTCGCGCTGGCTCAGCGGTGACTCAGACGCCCTCGTGCACCCAGACGGGGATCTCCATCGGCATGATCCCGGACGCCCAGATCCAGTCCATCGCCGGCACGCTCACGCGGATGCAGCCGTGCGACGCCGGGTAGTCGGGCACATGGTTCGAACCGTGCACGGCGATGCCACCGCTGATGTACTTCGGCCGGTAGATCCGCCCGAGGTCGCCCTCCCACCAGCCCTCGGCGCGCTGGCGGTACACGTTGTGGAGGCCGTTGCGCGTCACGGAGTCGCCCTCGAGCCACTCGCCGGGGGTGTTCTGGTCGGGCTCGCGGTAGGGGATCTCGCTCCCGGTCGACACGTTGAGGATCCACTCGACGCGGCCGTCGATCAGGAAGAACAGCACCTGCTTGCCCTTGTCGATCTCGACGAGGGTGCCGGCGTCGGCGCGAGCGGTCGGACGCTCGGTGATCGCCGACATCCAGAACGCCGTCTCGGGACCGAGGCGCCCGTCGGTGTCGAGCCCGTAGTACTTCTGGAACGCCATCACCGCCTGGCTGGTGGTGAGGTCGTAGTCGCCGTCGGCCTCCTCGACCCAGAAGCCGAGCTCGAGCAACCGCTGCTGGGCGCGCATCGTGTCGGCGCCGTCGGACGTGCCGACCGCCACCACGGGTGGATCAGCGGCGGGCACGGTGGCGATCGTCGTCGTGGTCGTGGTCGGAGCCACGGTCGTCGTGGTCGTGACCGGCACGACCGTCGTCACCGGCGGTTGGGTGGTCGACGTGGGTCGCTCCGTGGATGCGTCGGTGGTCGGCGCGGCCTGCACCGGCGCGGGCTCGGTGGGCCGCGGTGGCGCTGACGACACCGTGCTCGCGCACGCGGGGAGCACGATGACGGCCGCCGCAGCGGCCAGAAGGTTCCCACTTCTCACCGACATGTTCCG
>JBFHJC010000036.1:0-21007 GCA_041596155.1 Ilumatobacter sp.
CGAGAGCCGGTCCGGTCTTCACGCGCTCGGCGGGTTACGTACGCTGGGGCGCGATGGGTGATGTCATCGAGGTGGCGGGGGCTGGGCTGCGGATCGACGACGTCGTCGCCGTCGCACGGCACGGTGCTCCCGCCCGACTCGCTGAGACCGCTCGAGCAGCGATGGAGCGTTCGGCGGCGCTGATCGACGAGTTCATCGCGTCCGACACGCCCGTGTACGGCGTCACGACCGGGTTCGGGTCGCTCGCCGACACTGCGATCCCGCCCGACCGCACCGCCGAGCTCCAGCTCGCGCTCGTGCGGTCGCACGCCGCGGGGATGGGCGATCCGGTCGAGGTCGAGGTGGTTCGGGCGATGCTGCTGCTGCGGGCCCGGAGCCTGGCGATGGCGTACTCGGGTGCGCGGCCCGAGCTGGTCGACCTGCAGCTCGACCTCCTCCGCCACACCATCACACCAATCGTCCGGGAACACGGCTCACTCGGGGCGAGCGGCGATCTCGCTCCCCTCGCCCACTGCGCACTCGCCCTCATCGGCGAGGGCGAGGTCACCACGGCCGGCGGCGACACGGTCGATGCCGCCGACGCGCTCGCGACCGCCGGACTCGAACCGCTCGAGCTGCGCGCCAAGGAGGGCCTCGCCCTCATCAACGGCACCGACGGCATCCTCGGCATGCTCTGCCTCGCCCTTCACGACCTCACCGCCCTCGTCGGCTTGGTCGACGTGGCGGCGGCGATGACGGTCGAGGGGCTGCTCGCCACCGACCGTGCCTTCGCCGCCGACCTCCAGTCGTTGCGTCCCCAGGTCGGCCAGGCGGCCAGCGCCGCCAACCTGCGCCGCCTGCTCGACGGCAGCCCGATCGTCGCCAGCCACCGCGAGGGCGACAGCCGCGTGCAGGATGCCTATTCGCTGCGCTGCACACCGCAGGTGCATGGCGCGGCGCGCGACGCGATCGTGTTCACCCGCACACTCGCCGAGCGCGAGCTCGACGCCGCGATCGACAATCCGATGATCCTCCCCGACGGACGCGTCGAGAGCTGCGGCAACTTCCACGGCGCGCCCGTGGCGATGGCGGGCGACGTGCTGGCGCTCGCCGTCGCCGAGCTGTCAGCAATCGCCGAGCGGCGCACCGACCGGATGCTCGACGTCGCCCGCTCCCACGGTCTGCCGCCGTTCCTCACCACCGACCCCGGGGTCAACAGCGGCTACATGATCGCCCACTACACCCAGGCGGCGATGGCGATGGACAACCAGCGCCACGCCGTGCCCGCCGGCACCCAGTCGCTCCCGACGAGCGCCATGCAGGAGGATCACGTCTCGAACGGCTGGGCGGCCGCCCGCAAGCTGCGCCGCGCCGTCGACAACCTCCGACGCATCCTCGCCGTCGAGGCCACGTGCGCTGCCGCGGCGATCGACCTGCGGGCACCGCTCTCCCCCGCCGCCGGCACCGGCGCCGCGCGCGACGCCGTCCGAACCGTCGTGCCGCCCCCCGGCCCCGACCGTCGCCTCTCGCTCGACCTGCGAGCCGTCGAGGCGCTGCTCGCCGATGGCTCGCTGCTGCGCGCTGTCGAATCGTCCATCGGACCTCTGGAGGAGATCGCATGAGCGCCGCACGACCCGTCCACGCCCCGCGCGGCACCGCCCTCACGTGCCGCGGCTGGCCGCAGGAGGCCGCGTACCGGATGCTGCAGAACAACCTCGACCCCGACGTCGCCGAGCGCCCGGACGACCTCGTCGTGTACGGCGGTACCGGCCGGGCCGCTCGCAGCTGGGACGCCTTCGACGCGATGACGCGCACCCTGACGACTCTCGCCGACGACGAGACGATGCTCGTCCAGTCGGGCAAGCCGGTGGGCGTGTTCCGCACCCACGAGTGGGCGCCGCGCGTCCTGATCGCCAACTCCAACCTCGTCCCCGAGTGGGGCAACTGGGACGAGTTCCGCCGCCTGGAGGCGCTCGGCCTGACGATGTACGGACAGATGACGGCCGGCTCGTGGATCTACATCGGCACCCAGGGGATTCTCCAGGGCACCTACGAGTGCTTCGCCGAGATCGCCCGCCGCAAGTTCGACGGCTCGCTCGCCGGCACGATCACGCTCACCGCCGGGCTCGGCGGCATGGGCGGCGCCCAACCGCTCGCGGTCACGATGAACGACGGCGTCGCACTGTGCATCGAGGTCGACCCGTGGCGCGCCGAGCGACGTGTCGAGACCCGCTACCTCGACGTGATCGCGGACTCGGTCGACGACGCGATCGCCCGCTGCGTCGAGGCCCGGGACGCGAAGCGTTCGATGTCGGTCGGCCTGATCGGCAACGCCGCCGTGCTCGTGCCGAAGCTGCTCGAGCTCGACTTCCCCGCCGACATCGTCACCGACCAGACGAGCGCTCACGACCCGCTCACCTACGTGCCCGCCGACCTGACGCCCGAGGCGACCGCCGAGATGGCGCGCAGCAACCCCGACGAGCTCATCCGTCGCTCTCGGGAGTCGATGGCCACCCATTGCCGGGCGATGGTCGGCTTCCTCGACCGCGGGAGCGAGGTCTTCGACTACGGGAACTCGCTGCGCGCCGAGGCGAAGCTCGGCGGCTTCGAGCGGGCGTTCGACTACCCCGGCTTCCTGCCCGCCTACATCCGCCCGCTGTTCTGCGAGGGCAAGGGGCCGTTCCGCTGGGTCGCGCTGTCGGGTGATCCGGCCGACATCGCCGCCACCGACCGCGCCGTCATCGAGGAGTTCCCCGACGACACCGCCCTCCACCGCTGGATCACGATGGCCGGTGAGCGGGTCGCGTTCCAGGGCCTCCCGGCGCGGATCTGCTGGCTCGGGTACGGCGAGCGGCACCGGCTCGGCCTGCGCTTCAACGAGATGGTCCGCTCGGGCGAGATCACGGCGCCGATCGTGATCGGCCGCGATCACCTCGACTCGGGCTCGGTCGCCTCGCCGTACCGCGAGACCGAGTCGATGCTCGACGGTTCGGACGCGATCGCCGACTGGCCGCTGCTCAACGCGCTGGTCAACACATCCAGCGGTGCGACGTGGGTGAGCATCCACCACGGCGGCGGCGTCGGCATCGGCCGTTCGATCCACGCTGGGATGGTGTGCCTCGCCGACGGCACCGACCTCGCCGCCGAGAAGCTGTCGCGGGTGCTGGTCGCCGACCCCGGCACCGGCGTGATCCGCCACGCCGACGCCGGGTACGAGAGGGCGGTCGAGGTGGCCGCCGAGCGCGGCGTTCGCGTGCCGATGCGAGAGGGCGACCCGTCGTGACCGTGCGCGAGATCATCACCGTCGGCCACCCGGTGCTGCGCGAGCGCGCCAGCGAGGTCGCGCCCGACGAGCTCGCCTCGGCCGAGATCCAGACGTTCATCGACGACCTGATCGACACGATGCGCGACGCCAACGGCGCGGGGCTCGCCGCCAACCAGGTCGCGGAACCGATCCGCATCGCCGTCATCGAGGTGAACGACAACCCGCGCTACCCGTACAAGCCGCGCATCCCGCTCACCGTCGTCGTCAACCCGGTCGTCGAGCCGCTCGACGACGAGACGGTCGCGATCAACGAGGGCTGCCTGTCGGTGCCGAACCTGCGCGGCGAGGTGCACCGGTTCGTCAACATCAGGGTCCGCTACCTCGACCGCGACGGCAACGCGCACGATGAGGTCAAGCGCGGCCTCACCGCTGGCACGTTCCAGCACGAGCTCGACCACCTCGACGGCGTCCTGTTCCTCGACCGGGTCGCCGATCCGTCGACGTTCACCACGTGGGAGCAGTTCGAACGCTTCCACCGCGACGCCTTCGTCGAGCGCATCAGCGACTTCGTCGCCCGGGTGGGGAGCTGAGGGACCAGGGTGTTCGACTGCGTGCTCCACTGCGAGCTCGCGTGGCTCGGCGACGATCAGCCGGCACACGACGTCCGCATCGACGTCGTGCAGGGCCGCATCGACGCCGTCGCCCCGGGTACGGCAGCGCCGCCGGGCGCGATCGCGTTGCGCGGCCTCACCCTGCCAGGGCTTGCCAACGCCCACAGCCACGCGTTCCACCGCGCGCTGCGCGGCCGCACCCACGGCGACGGCGGCACGTTCTGGACATGGCGGGACCGGATGTACCGGCTCGCCGGCGTGCTCGACCCGGACTCGTACTTCTCGCTCGCCCGGGCCGTCTTCGCCGAGATGGTGCAGGCCGGCGTCACCTGCGTCGGCGAGTTCCACTACGTCCACCACCAGCCGGACGGCACGTCCTACGACGACCCGAACGCGATGAGCGATGCGATCGCCGCCGCTGCCGGCAGCGTCGGGCTGCGCATCACGCTGCTCGACTGCTGTTACCTCGGCGCCGGCATCGCTCCCGACGGCACACTGCTGCCGGTGCAACCGGAGCAGCGCCGGTTCAGTGACGGCTCGGCGGCCGCGTGGGCCGAGCGCGTGTCGGCCCGTAGCGAGGGAGGCCATGTCGCTGTCGGTGCCGCCATCCACTCGGTGCGCGCCGTCGACCCGGCGGCGATGGCGACCATCGCACGTTGGGCGGCGAACCACGATCGGGTGCTGCACGCCCACGTGTCGGAGCAGCCTGCGGAGAACGACCAGTGCCGAGCCGCCCACGAGGGCAGCCCGCTCGCCGTGCTCAACCGCACCGGCGCGCTCGGACCGAAGTTCACCGCCGTCCATGCGACCCACGTCGACGACACCGACGTCGCGCTCCTCGCGGCCGCTGGCGCGACCGTGTGCCTCTGCCCGACGACCGAGCGCGACCTCGCCGACGGCATCGGCCCGACGGAGCTGTTCCGGGCCGCCGGCGTCCCGATCACGGTCGGCTCCGACTCCCACGCCGTGATCGACCTGTTCGAGGAGGCCCGTGCCGTCGAGCTCGACGAACGCCTCGCCGGCGGCACCCGCGGCAACCACGACGTGACCACGCTGTTGCGGGCGGCCACCGCCGACGGACATCGCTGTCTCGGCTGGTCCGATGCCGGGCGCATCGCCGTCGGCAACGTCGCCGACGTGACCACCATCGACCTGCGCTCGGTTCGAACCGCCGGCGCCGGCGCCGACAAGGCGCTCGCCGCGGCGGTCTTCGCGGCGACGGCCGCCGACGTGACCGACGTGTTCGTCGGCGGCGAGCACGTCGTCGCCGCCGGACAGCACCGGACGATCGACGTCGCCACGGAGCTCGAGCTCACCATCGGCGAGCTGTGGCACGCCGTCGAGGCCGCCGGATGAGCTACGCGATCGACCACATCGGCCTGCTGGTCACCAACGATCCGGCCCTCGGCGAAGGTCCGCTCGGTCTGCTGCGCGACGTCGCGCTCGTGGTCGAGGACGGCGCGATCGCGGCGGTCGAGCCGGCCGGGGTCGCCGCCGACGAAGGCGTCGACGCCGGCGGGCGGTGCGTCATCCCCGGCTTCGTCGACAGCCACACCCACCTCGTCTTCGCCGGCGACCGCGGCGACGAGTTCGTCGCCCGCATGGCCGGCGCGCCGTACCAGGCCGGCGGCATCAACACGACGGTCGTGGCGACCCGGGCAGCGGGCGACGACGAGCTGTCGACCCTGCTCGACGCCCGCCGCCGCGAGTCGCTGCGCAACGGCAACACGACGGTCGAGATCAAGTCGGGGTACGGGCTGACCGTCGACGACGAAGTCCGGTTGCTGCGCGCCGCCGGCGCCGTCACCGACGACGCGACAGTGCTCGGCGCCCACGTGGTGCCGCCCGAGTACGCCGGGCGCACCGACGACTACGTCGCGCTCGTCTGCGACGAGATGATGCCCGCCGCCGCGCCGCACTGCCGCTGGGTCGACGCGTTCTGCGAGGAGGGTGCGTTCGACGCCGACCAGTGCCGCGCCGTCATCACGGCCGGACAGGCGCACGACCTCGGCGGTCGTCTGCACGCCAACCAGCTCGGCTTCGGACCCGGAGTGCGGCTCGCGGTCGAGCTCGGCTGCGCGTCGGTCGACCACTGCACCTACCTGACCGACGCCGACGTCGAGGCGCTCGCCGGCAGTGACACGGTCGCCACGTTGCTGCCGGCTACCGACTTCTCGACCCGCCAGCCGTACCCCGACGCCCGTCGCGTCATCGACGCCGGTGCCACCGTTGCGCTGGCGACGAACTGCAACCCGGGCAGCAGCTACACCTCGTCGATGGCGTTCTGCATCGCGCTCGCGGTGCGAGACATGCACATGACGATCGAGGAGGCGATCCGAGCCGCCACGACCGGCGGCGCCGCCGCCCTCCGGCGCCCCGAGCTCGGCCGCTTGACGCCGGGCTCGCGGGCCGACGCCGTCCTGCTCGACGCCCCGTCGTACACCCACCTCGTGTACCGCCCCGGCATGCCGTTGATCCGCGACGTGTGGTCGAACGGCGTCCGGCACGCCGAACCGCCCAGGCCCTGACGGCGATGTCGGAGGCGGTGGTCGAGCTGTGGCATGAGATCCGGCGAGTGATCACCGGCGCCCTCACGGCGCTCGGTGATCCGGCTCCGTTCGGTGATCTCCACCGGCGACTCGACGCACCCACGACGCCGAGGGCGGTACCAGGTCGCTCCCAACCCGTCGTCGAGCTGTGGCTCGACGACGCGATCGAGGCGGCGCCGCCCCCGTGGCAGCGCCTCGCCGGGCTCGTCGGCGCGGCGACACCGTTCGGGCCGTGGATCCGGGCGTACGAACACCTCGAGCCGACCCCACTGCTCGAGGCATACCGGGCCCACTACGCCTACCTGCTGCTCGCGGGACCCGACTTCCGCGGCCACCGTCCTCCCGTCGCAATGCCGGAGCTGCTCGTCGCCGTCACCCTCCAGGCGCCCGGGATCCTCTATCCGCCGCACCATCACGGCCCGGCCGAGATGTACGGCGTCATCAGCGGCACCCTCGCGTGGCAGGTCGGCGACACGTGGCACGAGCGCCGGCCCGGCAACGTGATCATCCACCGCTCGCACGAGTCGCACGCCATGCGCACCTTCGACGAACCCGCCCTGCTGTGGGTCACGTGGCCCAACGATCCCGAGGCGCCGATCTACATGCCGAGCCTCGACCCGCCCGGGCAATCGATGGACCCGATCGCGTACTGAGAGACCGAGCCCTACGCGCTCGCCGAGAGGAGGACGTCGTCGGGATCGGCGGACGTGATCACGACGCGATCGAGGGCCTCGAGGTCGACGGCGGCGGCACCCGTCAGCCGAGCCAGCCCCTGCGGCGTCGGCCGCCACGTCGCAGCGACGAACCAGGCGCCGTCGCGATCGACCGCCCACAGCTGGTAGGCGTCGCGCTCGGGCAGGCCCTCGAGGTCGAGCCAGATCCAGGTGCCCCACGCCCGACCGTCGACGTGGACCGAACCGACGGCGTCGGCCTCGAAGGCGAGCGGTGTGCCGCGGTCGGGCGCCGGATCGTCGCCGGTGCCGATCGCGACCAGCGACACGATCGCGATCCCGGCCGCTGCGGCCGAGCCGAGCGCGATCCGGCGCCATCGGCGGGCAGAGCGCTGCAGCCCGGCGACGTCGTTGCCGGCCCGCGCGACGGCGAGGTCGGCGAGGCGCGTCGCGTCCTCGCTCGCACCGTTCGTCGCCGGGTCGACCTGCGAGAGCAGTCCGGGGATCGCGGCGAACTCCTTCACGTCCTCTTGGCACGTCGAACATGTGCGCAGGTGCCGCTCGTACTCCGCCCGTTCGGCTGGTTCGAGGGCGCCGAGCACGTAGGCGGCGGCCCACTCGCGGTACAGGTCGTGGTCGTCGGTCATCGCAGAACTCCGCGTTCCTCCAGGTGTGCACGCATCGCCTTCAGGGCGTAGTACAGCCGCGACTTGACCGTTCCCGGTGGAACCTGGTGACGAGCGGCGATCTGCGTGGTCGTGCGGCCGTCGTAGTATGCCTCGACGACCGCCGATCGATGCTCCTCCGACAAGGCACCGAGTGCGTCGCGCACGTGCGACGCCTCGACCACCCGTTCGAGCTCGGCGTCGGGCCGGGCGTCCTCGACGGGCTCACCGACCGGCACCGCACGGAGGTGGCGGTGCGATCGACGGTGGTGGTCGGCCGCCGCGTTGCGGGCGATCCCGAACAACCACGCCCGTTGGGTCCCGCGAGCGGGGTCGAACTGATCGATGCCGCGCCAGGCGCGCACGAGTGTGTCGACGACGACCTCCTCCGCGTCGCGCGGGTCGGCGAACCGTTGTCGCGCCCACGCGAGCAGCGCGGCCGAGTGGTCCCGGCTCATGGACTCGATCACGGGTTGTGCGCTCGGCTCGATCATCACATCTCACCACGCCGTGACCCGGCCCGCCTTCCGGGCCACGGCGCGATCACTCGCCTCGTACCGAGTTCCCGGCTGCGTCGACCACGAACCAGACGTCGTTGACGCCTTGGCCGTTCGTGTCGCCCGGAGCTCCGTCGTCGATGAAGTAGTACAGCGGCCAACCGTTGTAGGTGGCCTGGACGTCGCCGGTGGTCCGCTCGATCGAGCCCAGCAGCGCCGCGTCGAGCCCGTCGCCGACCGACGTGATCTCGCCGACGACGGGCCACGCTTGCTCGCACGGCCCGTAGCACGTGCTGTCGCTCTGCTCGTCGGGGAGAAAGAGGTACACCGTGAGGCCGGCGCGGTCGACGATCACGGAGCCGAGATCGGTGTCGGCCAGCCGCAGACCGACCGCCGCCACGACGGTGATCGTGGCCGGAACGACCGCGACGGCGCCGTCGGCGGTGACCCCCGGACCGTCGGTCGTCTCGTCGGGCGGTTCGAACTCGTACACGCCGTCGCCGTCGACGTCGATGTGCACCATCGGGAACACCACACCGGACGCCGCCAACGGCTCGTCGAACGTGACCGTCACGTCGGCCGACTCACCCGCCGGCAGCAGGTCGCTGTGCCCGATCACCGCGCCCGGCGACCCGCCGCCGTCACCGTGCACGGCGACGAACCCGGAGGCCGGCAGCGAGACCGACGCGACCACCATCGAGGTGCCGTCGGACTCCTGGTCGTCGGCGACGATCGCCGCTGGTCCCATCGGTGTCTCCGGTTCGGGTGCAGCGGTCGTCCGGGGAGCTTCGGTCGACTCGGGCGCCGACGTGGTCTCGGTGACCTCGGTCGTCTCGGGCGCGACGGTCGTGTCGGCGGACTCGTCGGCGGCGTCGTCGTCGCCGCATGCCACAGCGACGAGCGCGAGCGCGGCCAGTGAAGTGAGCACTCGTCCGGTCCGGGTTCGCATTGCCGGTCCTCCTCCAGTTGCGCCAGTCGTCGGGATGCGCAGTCATACGTCGCGCCGGCACCGATCGGTTCAGCGCCCACGCGACGGCGGTGCACCGCTACCGTGGCTCGCCGTGTCCGACCGCCGCGCGCCGACCGTCCACGTCGTCATCGGCAACCCGCGCGCCGGTGGCCGCACGACCCGGGCCGGGCTCGCCGTCGGCGAAGCGCTGACAGCGTTCCGCGACGACCTGTCGGTCGAGCTGCTCGAGCTGGCCGATTATGCGGGCGAGATGTTCGACTGGGACGCCGTCGCGCTCGGCGAGCATGTCGAGCGCATCACGGCGGCGACCGCGCTCGTCGTCGCCTCCCCCACGTTCAAGGCGAGCTACACCGGCCTCCTGAAGGCCTTCCTCGACCGGTTCCCGGCCGGTTCGCTCACCGGCGTGACCACGGTGCCGCTCATGGTCGGCGCCGGACCGCATCACGCACTCGCCGTGGAGACGCAGCTCCGCCCCGTGCTCGTCGAGCTCGGCGCGACGATGCCCACCGCCGGGCTCTTCGTGGTGGACTCCGACCTCGACCGGATCGGCGAGACCGTCGCCGCATGGGTCGAGACGCACCGCCAGGTGCTCTCGGCGCAACTCGCCGGCTGAGCGATCCAGGTTCGCCTCCCGGACTCAGACGACCGCCACGTCGAACGCCGCCACAGCGCGCAGTCGATCGGCGATCGCCGCCATCTGCTCGGCGGACGGCTCGACGAGCGGCGGGTCGTGATCGCGCACACCGTGGCGCCGGAACCCGATCAGCTTCACCCGAATCGCCGGATCGATCGTCGCGAGCCAGCGGGCGGTCCGGTCGAGCAGGTCCGGGTCGTCGTTGACGCCCGCGACGATGAGCAGCCGCACCTCGTGTAGCCGGTCGAGACGCTGGAGGTGCTCGATGCTGGCGAGCACCTGATCGTTGGGCTGGCCGGTCATCTCGCGGTGGAGCACCGGATCGAGGCACTTGAGGTCGATCATCGCCCCGTCGAACACCGGGGCGAGCGCGTCCCACACGGCAACGTCGCAGGCACCGTTCGAGTCGACGAGGCACGTGAGGCGCCCGAGAACGGGATCGGCCTTGATGGCACCGAACAGCGCCCCCAGGAAGGCCGGCTGCTGCGTCGCCTCGCCGCCGGAGACGGTCACGCCGGTGATGAACGGCGCAGCGCGGCGGATCTCGGCGAGCAGGTCGTCGACGCCGTGGTGCTCGGGGCGGTGACCGTCGACCGGGCCCGTGCCGGGGATGGTCTGGGGGTTGTGACAGGCGACGCAGTCGAAGTTGCACCCCTGGAGGAAGACGACGAAGCGGTTCCCCGGCCCGTCGACGGAACTGAACGGGATCGTGTCGGCGACGAACCCGGTGACCGCGCTATCGAGGCGCACGCTCATGGCAGCCGACGCGCTTCACCGCTCGCTCGGTCAGGTGGTAGGCGTCCTCGCTGCCGGCAGCGAGGTAGTCGCTGCCGTGGCGAGCACCCTCGTGGGCGGCGATCGCGGCGAGGTCGCTCTTGCGCACGAGATAGCCGGTGATGCGGACGAACTCGTTGTCGTCGAGGTTGAACGTGAAGTCGCGCATCCCGCTGGCGAACGCGCCACGGATGATGTCGACCATCGCTTGCGGGTTCCCCACGACGGTCTCGTCGACGTGGAAGATGTCGCTGATGCCGGCGGCGAACAGGTGGTGATGGGGCGCGCACGTGGTGATGTGGTCGAGCATCCCGGGCTCCTCACCGACCGGGATCCGAGTGCCGGCGGTGACCGCGTCGTCGAGATCGATACCGCCCTGGCTGTGCAGGTAGCAGCGGCCGCCGCCGCCCTCGCAGTAGGGCATCGGACGGGCGGCGACCAACTCGGCCACCCGCTCGACGACCCGCACGGCGAGCGCGTCGGCGTCGGCGTCGTGTCCGTAGCGGGCGCCGTCGCGTCCCTCGTACGCCATCAGCAGGTCGACGCACTCGGCCAACCCGAAGATGCCGAACATCGCCGAGAAGCGGTCGATGTCGATCAGCCCCTCCGTCGCGAGCCAGTGCGTCTCGAAGAAGCGCTGCTCCTCGACGAGCGAACGGATGCGCGCCTCGGCCAGCTCGGCGGTGAGCTCGACGTAGTGGGGCAGGGTCTCGGCGAGGAACCGGTCGGCGGGGCCGACGTGATGGAGGGCGACCTCCTTCAGGTTCAGCCGCACGAGGGTGTGCGCCCCGCCACCGATCTTGAGCGAGTTGTAGCAGCTGACGGCGGCGTACCGCTCGCCGTGGTCGCCGACCATCATCGGGTGGTTGACGAAGTGCGGCTTGCCGGTCTCGAACACGGTGCGTACACCGTCCTCGACCAAGTCGTCGGGCGTGACGTCGGGATCGACCTTGAGGGTGATGTTCGGGACCGCCTGGCGCAGGGAGCGCTCGACCCGGAAGATCGATCGCGACACGCGGCTGTCGGCCGGCCCGAGGTCGAGGTGCACGAAGGCGTCGGGCAGCATGCGGTCGATGCCGATCCAGAACCGGCGCAGCTTGCGGTCGAGCTCGTCGTCGTCGATGTCGTCGGTGACGAACGGTGCGAGCACGGTGTCCAGGTCACCGAGGTACACCGGGTACGTCGTCACGCTCGGGACATGGGCGTACATGATCTGGAGGAACGCCAGTGCGTCGTCGAGGTCGGTCGGCGGGTCGAGCTCGAGGTGGGCGAGACCCTGGCGCAGCGCCCGCTCGTAATCCGGGAGGATGTAGCGGGCGGTGTACGGCGCGTGGCCCTCGTACAGGTCGCAGACCACGCGCTTGTCGAGCGCCGCCCGACACTCGTCCGATACCTCCGGGTACGGCAGCGACTCGGTGGCCAGCATCGCCAGCCGGCGCAGCTTCTGGTCGTAGCCGAGCGCGCCGTCGCGGACGACCGCCGAGGCGCGCACCTGCAACTCGGTCATCTCCATACCTCGACGGTACGGATCGCTGCGAGTTGCGGCCAGGGCCCTAGGTCACGTGCCGCTCACTCGGCGCCGAACTCCGCTCGCCACGCGGCGAGGAACCGCTGGAAGCGCTGGTGGGCGTACGGGAGGAAGCGAATCCGTTGGATCGGCCGCAGGGCCAGCGGGAGCGCCGCCATCGCGTACATGTAGTCCGAGAGCATGATCGCCCGGCGGGTCTCGGCGAGCAGTCGGGCGAGCTCGGCGTCGCGCGTCGCCGGCGACAGGTCGGATTCGTGGTCGAGGTACGCGCCGATCAGCGCCGTCACGTGGGCGTCCGTGTAGGGAGGGTCGGCGATGCGGAAGTGGGGCGGCTCGACGAGGCCGTGCACCATCACGGTCTCGGCGAACAGGTTGGCGAAGTCGAACGCCGGATGGTTGCGGCACGAGAACTCGAAGTCGAGGAGCTTGATCGCGCCGTCGTCGAGCAGCATGACGTTGCCGTGGTACGTGTCGTTGTGGCAGAACACCGGTTCGCGGTCGGGCAGGCAGCGCATCACCATGGCCAGGGTCGCGTCATCGTGGAGGGCGTGGAGGTCGTCGCAGAGGCTGCGCTCGTCGGCCGGGAACTCCTCGCGACGCTCGGTGAGGACCGCCGCCGCCATCGGCCCCCACTTGGCATGGAGCAGCTCGAAGAACGTGGCGTCCGGGACGCCGTCGGGTTCGAGCCGATGGAACCGATGCAGCTCGCCGGCGATGCCACGCAGCACGGTCGGGTCGAGCAGGTCGGCTGCAGTCAGCGTGCGACCGCGGTGGAACGCCTCGATCCGGCACGTCTCGTCGGCGTGCCAGCAATGGGCGGCGATGTCGTGCTGCCCGAGCAACAGGAAGACCTCGCGCTCGGCGTCGGGGTCGAGGATCGCGTTGTCCTTGCCGACGAGGTGGCGGTACAGGACGGCGGGCGGGTCGACCGGCACCGTCGGGCGGACGCCCATCGTGAACGACGAGAAACCCTTGGGTGGGTCGAACTCGACCTGATCGACGGTGAGGTCACGCCAACCCGGCAGCGCCGCGCGACACCGGTCGAGCACCTCGCGCTCACCGTCCGCATCCACCTCGATCAGACGTCAGATCAGGGTCGCCAGGAACGCGCGGGTTCGGGCCCGGTCGTCGGGCTTGTTCGCGAACTCCGACGCCGCGAGGTGGGTGACACCGGCGGCTGCGAACTCCTTCATTCGATCGGCGCAGGTGGCCTCGTCGCCGATGACGGCGAGGTCGGCGGGCCCGTCGATGCCCTCCCGGTCGAGCATCGCGCGGTACGAGGGCAGCTGGCCGTACACCTCGAAGGTCTTGGCGGCGTTGGCACGGGCGACGTCGACGTCGTCGGTGACCCAGATCGGCACGCCGGCGACGATCTGTGGTGCCGGCCGGCCGGCGGCCGTCGCCGCTTCCCGGATCGTCGGCACGGTCAGCGACCCCAGGGTCTTGGCGCCGGTCATCCAGGTGATCGTGCCGGCGCAGCGCTCGCCGGCCAGCTTGAGCATCTGCGGGCCGAGCGCCGCCAGGAGCACCGGCGGCTCGGGCGCGTGGATGGCGAGCCGGCCGCGAGCGGTGATCGTCTCGCCCTCGTAGTTCACCGACTCGCCGCGCAGGAGTGGCATCAGGGCGTCGAGGTACTCGCGGGCGTGACGGAGCGGCTTGTCGAACGAATGACCCCACATCCCCTCGACGACGGGCTGGTGCGAGAGCCCGATCCCGAGCGTGAAGCGGCCCCCGGCGAGCATGCTCGTCGTCTTGGCCTGTTCGGCCATGACCATCGGGTGACGGGGGAAGGTCGGCACCACGGAGGTGCCGAACCGGATCCGGTGGACCTGCTGGGCCACGGCGCCGATCAGGTTCATCGCCTCGGCCTGTTGCACGATCTGGGGCAACCAATAGGTGTGGAACCCGTCGCCGGCAGCGGCCCTGGCGTCGTCGACGATCAACTCGAGCGCGCTGGTGCCGGCCGCTCCGGAAAAGATTCCGATCTCCATACCCTCGACGGTACCGAAGCCGGCCCGGTCCGCCCATGGCCGAGGGTCCTTGCGTCACGACCGCCGTGTTGACCTGGTCGGACCTCCCCCTCATGTTCATGGTGCTGACCGGGCGGTGGTCGCCGGGGCAAGGTTCGGGGCTGACCTCCGGCCTGCGGGTGCCGGCCGGCGCGGACGTCGGCGGTCACCGCCGGGTCAGCCAGGAGTCGTGCTCCACCATCCGCTCAAAGGCATCGCGCCACGCCGCCCCGAGATGGGACACGTCGTCTTGCAACTGCTGCGCGAGGCGCCCTGCGGCGAACGAGGTCTGGGCCGAGGGTCGGGCGCGAGCGACCTGCTCGAGCCACCGAGCGCCGACGACCGCATCGTGGAGGTCGCCCAGGGCATCCTGGATCTCGGTCGCCGCCGAAGCGAACCGCCGGGCCTTCTTCCCCACCCCTGGCGCGACGGTCTCGCTGGCATATCTGACCCGCTTGGCCAAGATCCGTACCCGATGGAGCGACGCGTCCGTGGGGGTCTCGTCCAGCGCCTCGACAGCGGCTCCGAGGCGCCTCCACGACTTGGCGACGAGCCGCGGCAGGATCGCGCGACCCGGGTGGTTCGCCGTCTCACGGACCGGCACGCTCGATGTCGCGTCGAGGAGACGTTCGAACAAGCCGGCCGCTCGATCGTGATCGAGGTGCCTCGTCAGGTCGCCGCGCGCCGTGTCGCGCTCGGCGCCCAGGACGGCTCGGATCACGCGCCCCTCCTGCTCATCGATCTCGGGATGGCCGGTCAACGTCTCGGACAGTCGGCGGTCGAGCACATCAGCGTCACGCACCCGACCGAGCGCGCCGGCGAGCGAGCGGAGATCGGCGCGGAGCTGACGTGCCCACGCCTCGTCGAGCAAGGGTTCGAACGTACGCAGGTCCGAGCGGAGCCGCCGAGTGGCCACCCTGGCCTGGTGCACGGCCTCGGGATCATCGCCGATGCGCGCGGCGGGGAGATGTTCGAACAGGCGCGACACCGACGCGGCGATCGCGTGACGGACCACCTCAGCGCCCGTCGGGTCGCTCCCGAGCGACGGTACGACGACGTCGGGTGGCGCGAAGGCCGGCGGCCCGACGCCGGAGCCGGCTTTGGCGTGCGTGCGCGGCTCGTTCTCACCCATCGGCATCGCCCGTCGACGACGGCCAGTGACGCCACGCAGTCACGATGGCTTTCGCCGGCGACGTCGGCTCGCCATCATGTCGGCATCATCTCCTGACATCGGCGCGGTGCGGCCGCACCGACGCAACCTGCCCGCCACCGCACCGCGAGCGGGCCGACGAGCGGTCAGCCCTGGACGGCATCCATCTCCTCCCAGACCTCGTCGAGGACGCGCAGCGCGCTCACGCCGGCAGGCCAACCGGCGTAGTGCGCCACGTGGATCATCATCGCCTCGAGAGCACGACGTTCGATGCCGAGGTTGCGCGCCCCTCGCACGTGGAGCCGCAGCTCGGCGTCGCGGCCGAGGGTGGCGAGGACCGCGCACGTGATCAAGGAGCGCTGCTCGACCTCGAGCTCGTCGCCTTGCCAGACGTCGCCGAACAGGTGCGCCATCGTGTGGCGCACCATCTCCCTGGGCAGCGGCCGAGCTCTGGGCGCCCCCTCGAAGAGCCGGGCAGCGAGCGCTCGGCCGGCGTCGAATCGCTCGTCGGGCGGTGGACTCTCGATCGACATCTCCGCACGGTAACAAAACAGGCGAGCCGTGTCACCGGCGCGCGCCCTGACTACCGTGGTGACGTGGCGTTCACGGTTGACGCACCGAGCACGGACGACATCATCCTCGACGCCGCCGAGGACTGCTTCACCACGTTCGGCGTCCGGCGAACGACGGTCGAGGACATCGCGACGGCCGCCGGCGTGTCACGGATCACCGTCTACCGGCGGATCGGCAGCCGCGATCGGATTGTGCTCGCGGTCCTGCTGCGCATCGTCGACCGGTACCTCACCCGTCTCCGGCCGCGACTGCTCGCGCAGCCGACGCTCGGCGAGGCGATCGTCGTCCTCGTGCGGTCGACGGTCCGTGCCGCCAGGCGCGACGACCTCAGCCTCCTGTTCGCATCGGAGGAACGGGGCGCGGCCGGAGCGCCGATCCCCGGGGCGATGCCGCCACTGGCCGCCCGCTTCGGCGCCGCCGTCGAGGAGGTTGCGGCACGCTCGGCGGGCCGCCTGGCCGACGGGGTGACACCGCTCGACGCAGGCGAGTGGATCTTGCGCGTGATCATCAGCCTGGCGACGACCGAGCCGGCCCGCCCGCGTGACGCCGCAGACACCGATGCCTGGGTGCGACGGATGGTGCTCCCCGGACTCGTCGGCGACGATGTTCTGCCTCCGGTCGGCACGATCGCGACTGGTGATACGAATCGTTGATTTGTATCATTGACGGAGCGCCCTGACCCGGCATGCGGTCGCCGGGGAATCGGCGCATCCAGAGGAGCGGCGCATGACGGAGCAGAATGCGAGGACGACGGTCCCGGCGGTGATCGCGTTCGTCGGCACCGGCACGATGGGCGGCCCGATGGCGGCGCAGATCCTGGCCGCCGGGTACGAGCTGCGGGTCCATGATGCGGTTCCGGCGGCGACCGACGAGCTCGTCGCCGGCGGGGCGTCGGCGCACCCGACCGCGGCATCCGCGGCGACGGGAGCTGACGTCGTGCTGCTGTCGCTCCCGGGGCCGACCGAGGTGCTCGCCGCCGTGCTGGACGCCGACGGCGTCCTGGCCGCCGCACCGCGACCGCCGCTGATCATCGACCTCTCGACCAACTCCGTCGAGGCGGTGCGGGTGCTCCGCGAGCGATGCGCGGCCGTCGGAACGGCGTTCGTCGACGCCCCGGTGTCGGGCGGCGTGGCCAAGGCCCGGTCCGGAACGCTGGCGGTGATGGTCGGCGCCGAGCCCGACGAGTTCGAGTCCGCCCGGGCCGTGCTCGACGCGATCGGTGACGACGTCATCAACGTCGGGCCGCCGGGCTCGGGCACGATCGCCAAGATCGTCAACAACCAGCTGTTCCTCGCCGCCGGCGTCCTCGTCCAGGAGGCCTACGTTCTCGGGGCGGCGCTCGGGATGACGCCGACCGAGCTCCACCGCATCGTCGCCGCCTCGTCGGCCGGGCCGTACGCCAAGCTCGCTCCCCTGCTGCTCGGACGGCGCTTCGACGACGTGATCTTCCGCCTCGACATCGCCGCCAAGGACGTCGGGCTGGCCGTCGACACGGCGGCGGCCGCCGGGGTCGACGCGCCCCTCACCCGAGCCGCACGTGCCGTCTACGACGCGTCGGTGGCGGCCGGCGACGGGGGGCTCGTGTTCCATGCGACGCTGCGCGAGCTCGAACGGCGGGCCGGCATCGAGCTCGACGTGCTCGCGCGGCAGTCACGTACCGACGGACCGGACCGGCGATGAGCGCGCTCCCGTCGAGCGCCGTCGACCTGTCGACCGGCGAGAGCTTCCGCCACGGGTTCCCGCACGAGTTCTTCACGTGGCTTCGGGCCAACGACCCGGCCCACTGGCACGAACCGACCGACAAGACGCCCGACGACGAGGGATTCTGGGTGATCTCCCGGCACGCAGACGTGATGTCCGTGTTCCGGGACGCGGCGACGTTCTCCTCCGACCGCGCGGGCGGTCTGCGTGAGCGCGGCGGCACCGGGATGAAGGACGAGCGCTCGGCCGGGACGATGCTCAACATGACGGACGAACCGCAGCATGAGCGGCTGCGGTCGCTCGTCAACCGCGGCTTCACGCCGCGGGCGATCGCTTCGCTCGAGGACGAGCTGCGACGACGCACCAACCTGTTGCTCGACGCGGTGGGCGACGAGCCGTTCGATGCCGTGCACGGCTTCGCACGCGAGCTCCCGGCGCAGGCGATCTGCATCGTGCTCGGCGTCCCCGACGACGACCGGCGCGACCTGCTCGACTGGCTCGACCGAGGCATCGAGGCCGACTCGCCGTCGATCGTGTCGGGCGACGCGACCCGCCTCATCCGCGAGTACGCGGCGAGGCTGATCGCGGACAAGCGTGAGCTGTCCGACGGCGGGATCATGTCGACGATCGTGCACGCGCGGCTCGACGACGGTAGCCAGCTGACCGACCGCGAGCTGACCGCGTTCTTCGCGCTGCTGTTCCCGGCGGGGGCCGAGACGACCCGGAGTGCGATCGCCGGCGGCATCAAGGCCTTCGCCGAGCACCCCGACGAGTATGCGCGCCTGCGACACGACCCCGGCCTGATCCCCGCCGCGGCCGAAGAGATCGTGCGGTGGACCACGCCGTCGGTGTACAAGCGTCGCACGGCGAGCCGCGACGTCGAGCTCGCCGGCCGTGTGATCCGGGCCGGCGACAAGGTGACGGTCTGGGAGATGTCGGCCAACCGCGACGAGCGGGTGTTCGACGAGCCGTTCCGGTTCGACGTCGCGCGGCATCCGAACCCGCACGTCGGTTTCGGGTTCGGCATCCACTACTGCCTCGGCGCGAGCCTCGCTCGCCTCGAGCTGCGGATCGCGCTCGAGGAGCTGACCCGCCGCTACGACCGGTTCGAGATCGCCGGCGAGCACGCGTGGATGCCCAACAATCGACTGTTCGGCCTGAAGCACTTGCCGGTGATCGGCCGACCCGCACCCTCGGAGGAAGCGACATGACCGGACGGCTCGACGGCAAGGTGGTGCTCGTCACCGGGGGCGCCCGCGGCCTCGGCCGCGCCTACTGCTCGGCGGCGGCCGCCGAGGGCGCCCGGGTCGTGGCCGGCGACTTGGCCCCGTGCGACGACACGGTCGGCGAGATCGTCGGCGCCGGCGGGGAGGCGATCGGCCTCCGCCTCGACGTCGCCGATCCTGCATCGTGCGAGGCGGCGGTGACGACCGCGGTCGAGCGTTTCGGCGGTCTCGACGGGCTGGTCAACAACGCGGCCCTGTACGCCGGGCTCTCGACCGGACCGTTCGAGGAGATCGACCTCGACGAGTGGAACGCGACCATGCGGGTCAACGTCGACGGGGTCTTCCACATGTGCCGGGCGGCGGTCGGCCCGATGCGCGAGCGCGAGACGGCGAGCATCGTCAACATCTCGTCGCTGGCGGCGGTCTACGGACTCCCGAACGCGCTCCACTACACGACCTCGAAGGCGGCGGTGCTCGGCCTGACACGCGGGTTGGCCCGCGAGCTGGGCCGGTACTGGATCCGCGTCAACGCCATCGCTCCGTCGGCCGTGCTCACCGAAGGCACCGAGTCGTTCATGGCCGACATGCGCGACCGGGCCCTGGGCGCGATCGCCCAGCAGCAGGCGCTCCGCCGCAACCTCGAGCCGGCCGATGTCGCCGGCACCGTCGTCCACCTCCTGTCCGACCAGTCGCGCTTCGTGACCGCCCAGACCTTGATGGTGGACGGTGGCGCGGTGTCGACCTGACCGAGCTCATCCGAACCGGAGACCGATCCAGATGCGCAACGACGTCACCCAACCGATCGTCCGGACCCTTCTCGACCACCTCGAACGGCGGCGGTCGTGGACGACCGAGCCGACCACGGTGCCGGCCGAGCACTACACCGACAGGGCACACCTCGCGGCGGAGCGCGCCACGCTGTTCTCGCGGTGGCCGCACCTCGTGGCCCTGTCGCCCGATCTGCCCGAACCGGGCTGCTCCATCACCCGCGACATGTTCGACGTGCCGATCGCGATCGTGCGCGACGAGCACGGCCACGTCCACGCGTTCGCCAACGTGTGCGCGCATCGCGGCGCCCAGGTCGTTGCGAGCGATCGCGGCTGTGGGCGCCGTCTGACGTGTCCGTACCACGCATGGACGTACGACCTGTCCGGTTCGCTCGTCGGGGTGCCCGATCGCGATGCGTTCCCCGACGTGTCCGTACCCGGGCCGGGCTTGCGGCCGCTGCCGACGCTCGAGGAGCACGGCCTGATCTGGGTCGTCCCGAATCCCGACGCCGCCGGTCCGGTCGAGCCCCGGCTCGGCCACCTCGCGGGCGACATCGCCGATCTCGACGTCGCCGGGCACCGGTACTGGCGGTCGCACCGCTTCGAGCTCGACCTCAACTGGAAGCTCGTCGTCGACACGTTCCTCGAGCCGTATCACTTCGCCTCGCTGCACCGGAACACGGTCGGTCCGCTGTTCGTGCCCAACCTCTGCTGGGCCGATCGAGCCGGTCCGCACGTGCGGGAGGTCCTCCCCCGGCGGAGCCTCGCCGAACTCGCGGATCGGCCGCCGGCGACCTGGGATCTCGTGCCGCACAGCGCACTGGTGTACGTCCTGTTTCCGGCGACGGTGCTCGTGATGCAGATCGACCACATCGAGACGTGGCGGGTCGCGCCCCACCCCACCGACCCGCATCGGTGCGTCTGCGATCTCGACTTCTTCGTGCCCGACGGGCCGATGACCGAGAGCGCAGCGCGCCACTGGGAGCGCAACTGGCGACTGACGATCGACACCGTGATCGACGAGGACTTCGCGGCGATGGCCGGCGTCCAGCGCGGCCTCGCCTCCGGCGCGATCGCGCACATCCGGTGCGGAGCCAACGAACCGGCACTCGGCATGTACCACGACGCACTGCGCGAGGCGCTGGCGCCGTCCCCAGCTTGACGGTGTCGTGGCCGATCCCGAGGCGGTCGGGACGGCGCGGCACCGGGTTGCGTGCGGGCGCGCACCAGCCGGGAACAACGCCACGCCCGCACCGACCTTCGACTCTGGTCGCAGAGGGCTCGCCAGCCCCTTCATGGGGTTGGACCTCCCCGACTCTCGAAGGACGAAGGACACCGACATGCCTCGCCATCGTTCGCTGGTCGTGCTCGGCGCGATCTTGATCCAACTCTGCCTGGGTGCCATCTACGCGTGGTCGGTGTTCACCCCGGAGCTGAC
>JBFHJC010000037.1:0-20823 GCA_041596155.1 Ilumatobacter sp.
ATCACCCCGTCGATCGGGCTCGAGCTCCCCGGCATCACGTACTGCGAGCCCACCTACGCCCGCGCCCTCGACTGGTTGCTGTGCGACGGGCTGGCGACGCTCGCCCGACCCGACGGTCGGTCGCTCTATCTCCGGCTGTCGACCCGCGCGATCGATCAGGAACCGTTCGACGCCGCGGCGACGAGGATCGGCGACGACGCGCTGCGCCGAGACGTGCTGGCGGGCGGCTATCGGCTTCGCGAGCCCGACCGCGACGCCGACGTGGTGTTGGCGACGTGCGGGGCGGTCACCCCCGAGGTGCTCGCCGCCGCCGAGCTGCTCGACGGCGAGGGGGTGGCGGCGACCGTGCTCGACCTCACCAGCCCCGACCGGCTGTTCGAGGGCTGGCGCCGCGCGCTCCGGAGCGCAGCGGCGGCCGCCAGGCTGCCGCCGGCTGCGCACCAGCTCGACCGGCTCGTGTGCGCGGGCGAGCGCGACCGCCCGATCGTGACGGTGCACGACGGTGCCAGCCACGCGCTGGCGTGGCTCGGCTCGGTGTACGGACAGCGCGTGGTGCCGGTCGGCGTCGACGAGTTCGGCCAGTCGGGCAGCGTCGAGGAGCTCTACGACCTGTTCGGGCTGCTCCCCGGCCAGATCGTGAACGCCGCCCTCGTCGCCCTGACGTGACGAAGCCCGTTCATGTCGCGCTCACCCCGCCACACGGGGGGTCAGCGCGACTTGAACGAGGGATGTGGGGTCAGCGGCGGGCGCTGCCGCCGCCGCCGTCGACGGCGATGCGCTGACCGTTCACGTAGGCCATCGAGCACAGCGCCACGACGACCTCGGCCACATCGGCCGGTTGGCACACGCGGCCGTACGGGTAGTGCTCGTCGAGCGACCGCAGATCGTCCATCTCGCGCCGGCCGGTGATCGCGCGCGCCAGCCGGACGCCCATATCGGTCTCGACCAACCCGGGGGCGACGACGTTGACGTGGATGCCGTTCGGCATCTCCTCCTTGGCGAGCGTGAAGGCCAGCGCTTCGAGCGCCGCCTTGCCCATGTTGTACGGCGCGCCGTTGGCGGCGTACGAGTCGGTGGCGACCGACGAGATCATGACGATGTCGCCCCTGGACGCCGACCGCATCGCGGGCAGCACGAGCCGGCATGCGTGGTGGGCGCCGATCGCGTGCGTGTCGACCACCCGCTGCAACTCGTCGGGGTCGGTGTCGACGACCGTGTTGCCCCGCGACGCGATCCCGGCGTTGCACACCAGCAGGTCGACCGCACCCAGCTCGCCAGTGATCGCGTCGACCATGGCGGCCATCGCGTCACGATCGTTCGCCGACGCGCCGTACGCGCGGGCGACGCCGCCCGCCGCCTCGATCGCCGTCACCGTCTCGGTCGCGGCGTCGACGTCGCGCCGGTAGTTCACGGCGACGGCGGCACCGGCCTCGGCGAGCTGCTCGCTGATCGCCCGCCCGATGCCGCGCCCGCCACCCGTCACGAGCGCGATCCGCCCGGCGAGGTGTTTCGCCTCCGAAGACATGTGCCAACCTTGCCAGGTGACCGCCGGCAGGAAGAAGGCCACCAAGACCGGATCCTTCGCGAGCGCGACCGGCGGTGCGGCGTACGCCGATCACCTCGCCGACGGCCGCGCCACAGGCGGCGATGGCGACGCGCGCCACTGACCCGCCGGCACACGACCACACCGGCGACCATCACGCATTCCACCGCGGGCGGGCCATCGGCCTGCTGGCGGTCGTGGGGTCGGTGATGTGCTTCGCCGTCAGCTTCGGCCTGATCAAGTGGCCGGGCATCCCTGGCTCCGTCATCGCGTGGTGGCGGCTGGTCGGATCGTCGCTCTTGTGGTGGGTCCTCCTCGTCGTCCTGCGAGCCGGCGGCGGCCGGCCGCTCCCGCCGAGACGCGCCTGGGCGCTGACGCTGCCAGCGGCGCTGCTGTTCGGGGTCTACATCTCGGTGCTGTTCACCGCCGTCACCAAGACGAGCGTGGCGCACACCGAGTTCATCGTCAGCCTGTCGCCGCTGCTCACCATCCCGCTCGGCTTCAAGCTGTTCGGCGAGCGACCCAACTGGCGGGCGCTGCGCTGGGGCGTGCTGTCGCTCACCGGGCTCGTCGTGGTGCTGTTCTTCGGTCCGTCGTCGGGCGCAGCCACCATCGAGGGCGACCTGCTGATGATCATCGTCGTCGCCGTGTCGGTCTCGTTCCTCATGTTCTCCAAGCGAGCCCGCCGCCACGGCGTCGAGACGATCGACTTCATGGCGATCGTGATGCCCGTCGCCCTCGTCACCGCCACCCCGGTCGCCCTCGCCGTGGCCGGCGACGACATGTGGCCCCTGTCAGCCAGGGCGTGGACGACCGTCGCGCTCCTGTCGGTGCTGACCGGCGGCGCCGCCCACGGACTGCTGTTCTTCGCGCACCGCAACGTCCCGATCGGGACGATCTCGGTCGTGCAGGTCAGCCAGCCGGCGCTGTCGGTGTTCTGGGCGTGGGTGATCGTCGGCGAGGCGATCTCGGCCGTCCAGGTGCCCGGCATGGTGCTGGTGATCGTCGGCATGGCACTCGTGGTCTGGTTCAGCCAGCAGACGGGCGCCGAACCGCGCTGACGTCCGAGCTCGACCGCAGCCGACCCGATCGCCGATCTCGGTGGGGCCGCTGGTAGAGATGGAGCGTGCGCATTCTCGTGACCAACGACGACGGCGTCGACGCGCCGGGCCTCCATCACCTCGCCAGGGCGATGACCCTGCACGGTGACGTCGTGGTCGTCGCCCCCGATCAGGAGTTCTCCGGCGCCGGCGCTGCGATCGGCGCGATCTGGGACTTCACCCCCCACGTCACCCGCCATGCGATCGACGGCGTGCCCGAGACGTGGGCGGTCAACGGGCCGCCCGCGCTGTGCGTGCTCTACGCCCGGCTCGGCGCGTTCGGCGGGCCGTTCGACCTCGTCGTGTCGGGCATCAACCCAGGAGCCAACGTCGGCCGGTCCGTGTACCACTCGGGCACCGTCGGAGCGTGCCTGTCGGGGCGCAACGGCGGCTGGTCGGGCGTGGCCGTCAGCCAGGCGTCGCCCGGCTGGGGCGTCGAGGGCCAGGCGTTCCACGACGTGATGGCGAACCAGAAGTGGCACGTCGCCGCCGAGGTCGCGAGCGCGTTCGTCGGCGGTCTGGTCGCCGATCCGCCGAGCGAGGTCGTCGTCGCCAACCTCAACGTGCCCAACGTCGAGCTCGACCTGATCGAGGGCTGGGCGGTCACCGAGGTCGGTCAGCTGCCACCGCGGGCCATGTCGCGAGCGCAGCTCGTGCCCGACCCCCGGCACGAAGGCCACTTCGGCATCGACATCGGTTGGGGGTCGCCGATCGACCTCCCCGAGCACACCGACGGCGGCGCGATCGAGCGCAACCGGATCAGCGTCAGCTACCTGAGCCGGCTCCAGGCCGAGCCCCGCGCCGACCTCGCCAAGGCCGAGTCGGCCCTCGACGGGCTCGTCATCGGCCGCTAGCCCGGTCCGGCGGACCGCACGCCGACGCCGATCTCGACGGGCACGTCGACGACGTCGAACAGCTCACCGGTCGCACGCTGCCACGCGCGCAGCCGCGTGCCGTCGAGGAAGAACAGGTACGAGCCGTCCGGGGCCCAGGTCGCCGACGCCGGCCCGCGCACCTGGGCCAGCTCGACGAGGTCACCGGTCACCAGCTCGATCACGACGAGCATCGCGCTGTCCTGGCGATGCCACACGAGCGCCGCCGCGGCGTCGTCGGGCGAGAACGGCGAGGCGACGTTCCACCAGTCCTCGCCGGACAGCTCGACCGACGCCGCGAGCTCGGGAGGCAGGGGCACCGCCGTGCGCTCGCGCGTCGACCGGTCGATCACGACGTACTCGCACATCAGCTGCTCGTCGCACTCCTGGGCGAGCGCGCTCGCCTCGGACACTGCGAGCAGTCGGCCGGTCGTGATGCGGTCGGCCATGCCGTCGTGGCCGATCGAGAAGGTGCCGCCCGGGATCTCGACGATCAGGCCGCCGGCCGGGTCGATCGCCCTCGGAACGCGTGGCAGCTCCATGGTTCGGCCGGTCGGCACGCCGCGCCGGTCGAGCTCCTCGGCCACACCGGCGCCGGCCGACATCAGGCCGCCGTCGAGCCGCCAGAAGAACTCCTCGCCGGCCCGCGCCAGCACGGGCGAGTTGTCGCCGAACACCTCGGTCTCGACGGCCTCGCCATCGCCCTCGAACAGGATCGAAGGCCGCGCCTCGAACGGGGTCAGGATCAGCGCCCAGTCTTCGCCGATGTACAGCGAGGGCTGACCGAACACGAGGCCGTCGTGGTGGCGCTCGTCGACGATGCCCGTCAGCAGGTCGATCTCGAGCAGCTTCCGACCGGGCGCCAGTGTCACGACCTCGAACGGCTTCCCGAGCAGCCGGTCGTCGATGCGGATCGGCGGATCGGGGTCGATCGCCATCGTGGTCGGCGCCGGACGCGCCGACTCGGCCGGCGCGACGCCCTCCCCCCTCGCCTCCGGGCGGTCGTCGAGGTCGTCGACCTCGGGGATGGTGGCACCGGCCACCGTCGTGACCGGCGCCACGGACGTCGGCGTCGGCGCCGCCACGTCGGCGCCGGACCCGCCCGCGCGCCCGAGCACCCAGCCGAGGGCGAGCGCGGTCACACCGACGGCGAGGGCGACCGTCCACAACCGCCGGTCGTCGCTCGTCGGTGCCGGCTCGCTCGTCGCCACCGGGGCGCCCTCGAACGGCGGCGGGACGTCGTCACCGTCGTCGACGGCGGGCGGATCGACGACCGGAACCCGCGTCGGTGCCAGCTCGACGTCGCCGCGCCGACCGCGCCGACCGGGTGCGCGCGGCGTCAGCTCGACCTCCACGCGCTCCGGCATCCCCCGGCCGTCCACGCCACCATTCGAGCACACCCGCACCGCCGCGCGGATGCGGGCGGAGCGCCGCAGCGCGCTTCGCCCGCTAGCATCGACGCCACGGGGAGCTCGCCGGACCGACGGGCTGAGAGGGTGGTCGCCACCACCGACCCGAGAACCTGATCCGGGTAATGCCGGCGGAGGGATGATGCAGCCGACCGATCGCACACCACTCAACCGACACCGAAGCACACGCCGAGCGGGGTGGTTGCGATGAACGAGACGATCGTCGTCGTGACCGGATCGGCGCCGCTGCCCCCCGACGCCGTCGCCCAGCTCCCTCCGTCGTCCATCGTGCTCGCCGCCGACGGCGCGCTCGACCACGCGCTGGCGGCCGGCCTCACGCCCGCCGGCCTGGTCGGCGACCTCGATTCGATCTCGCCCGCCGGGCTGGAGTGGGCCGAACGACACGCCACGATCGAACGCCACCCGCCCGACAAGGACGCCACCGACACCGAGCTGGCGCTTGCCGTCGCCGTCGGGTTCGACCCGGCTCGGTTGATCCTGCTCTCGGGCGGCGGCGACCGACTCGATCACACGCTCGCCGCGATCGGCGCGCTCGGCCACCCGTCGCTGACGAGCATCCCCGAGATCGACGGCTGGTGGGGCGAGCAGCGGTTCCACGTCGCTCACGGCCCCGGGCGGATGGCGCTCGACGTCACACCCGGGACGACCGTCTCCGTCCTCGCGCTCCACGGGGCGGCCACCGGCGTCACGATCACCGGCGTGCGCTGGCCGCTCGACCACGACGATCTCGGCGCCGCCGTCGGCCACGGCGTCAGCAACGAGGCGATCGACGAGCACGTCGAGCTGTCGCTGACCTCGGGCGTGCTCACCGTGTTCGTCGTCCACCCCGAGGACCCACCACCCCCCGACACGACCGCGGAGACCATCGGATGAAGCACCTCACCATCGCGGCCACCCTCGCCCTCACCGTCGCTGCGTGCGGCGACGACTCCGACACCGCCGAGCCCGGCACGGTGACGCTCGTCGCCTACGAGTCGTTCCCGTCCGGCGACCCGGCGAACCCGGTGCGGGTCGCACTCGACGAGTTCACGGCCGACACCGGGATCGAGGTCGAGATCCTCATCGCCGGCGACACCGGCACGATGCTGTCGAAGGCGGAGCTCGCCGCCGGCAACCCCGAGGGCGACGTCCTGTGGGGCATCGACAACACCTTCCTGTCGCGCGCGGTCGACGCCGGCATCTTCGAGCCGTACGAGGCGACCGGACTCGACCGCATCGACTCCAGCTTCACGGCGCTCGTGCCGAACGGCGAGGTGACACCGGTCGACTTCGGCGACGTCTGCGTCAACTACGACGTCGCGCGGCTCGACGCCGCGGGCGTGGAGCCGCCGCGCACGCTGCGCGACCTCACCGACCCGGCGTACGCCGGGATGCTCGCCGTCGAGAACCCCGCGACCTCGTCGCCGGGGTTGGCGTTTCTCCTGGCGACGATCGCCGAGTTCGGCGAGGACGGTTGGGAGGCGTACTGGGAGGATCTCGTCGCCAACGGCGTCGTGGCGGTCGACAGCTGGTCGCAGGCGTACTACGAGCAGTTCAGCTGGGCCGGAGGCGATCGGCCGCTCGTCGTCAGCTACGGGTCGAGCCCGCCGTTCGAGGTGCTGTTCGCCGCCGAGCCGCTCGACGCCGCGCCGACCGGCGTCGTCGCCGACACCTGCTTCCGTCAGATCGAGTTCGCCGGCGTGCTGCGGGGCACCGACGCGCCGGACGCCGCCCGCCGGCTCGTCGACTTCCTGATCTCCGAGCGCTTCCAGCGTGAGGTGCCGCTCAACCTGTTCGTGTTCCCCGTCAACCCCGACGTCGAGCTCGATGCTGCGTTTGTCGAGCACGCCACGATCCCCGACGCGCCGCTCGCCCTCGACCCGGCCCTGATCGACGATCGGCGCGCCGACTGGATCGACCGATGGACGGCGATCGTCGGTCGCTGAACCGCCTGCCGCGTTGGTTCGTGGCGGCGGTGACCGTGCCGCCCGCCGCGTTCTTGGTGCTGTTCTACGTCTGGCCCTTCGCGACGCTCATGGGTCGCGGGCTGTCGCCCGGCGCGATCGCCGACACGCTGGCCCGGGACGCGACGTGGCGCGTCGCGTGGTTCACCCTCTGGCAGGCCTGTGCGAGCACCGCGCTGACGCTGCTCGTCGGCCTCGCGCCGGCGTGGGCCGTCGCCCGCTTCTCGTTCCCGGGCCGACGGCTGCTGCTCAGCGTCCTGACCGCCGTGTTCGTGCTGCCCACCGTGGTCGTCGGCGCCGCGTTCGTCGCGCTGCTTCCCAGCTCGCTCGACCGCAGCGTCTGGGCGATCATCGGCGCCCACGTCGTGTTCAACATCGCCGTCGTCGTACGTGTCGTCGGCGCAGTCTGGGAGCAGCTCCCCGCCGACCTCGAGCATGCCGCAGCGACGCTCGGGGCCGGCCCCTGGCGGACGTTCCGGTCGGTCACCCTGCCACTCCTCACCCCCGCCCTCACCGCCGCCGGCGCGATCGTGTTCCTGTTCACCTTCACGTCCTTCGGCGTGATCCGCGTGCTCGGCACGGTCGACCGGGCCACGATCGAGGTCGAGGTGTGGCGGCGCGCGACCCAGCTCGGCGACGTCGGGGGCGCCGCCGTCCTCGCGCTCGTCCAGCTCGCGGCGCTCGCCGCGCTCGCCGTCGTGACCGCCGCGGTGCAGCGCCGCACGGCGACGACGATCGACCTCGCGACCGGTCACCGGGCACGGCCGCGCGGCCGCCAGCGCTGGTGGATCGCCGCGGCCGTGGGCGGCGCCTTCGCCATCGTCGCCGTCCCGCTCGTGGCGCTGGTCGAGCGCTCGCTGCGGCCCGCCGGCGCCGACGGCTACTCACTCGACGCGTGGCGCTCGCTCGGCGCCGCCGAGATCCGACCGGGGTTGCGGATCAGCGTCGATCCGCTCGACGCGATCCGGACGTCGGCGACGACGGCGCTGTGGGCGACCGCGTTCGCCGTGCTGCTGGGGGCGGCGGCGACCATCGCGATCACGGCCCTCGGTCGCTCGGGGCGGGCGCTCGACACCGGGCTGATGCTCCCCCTCGGCACGTCCGCCGTCACAATCGGCTTCGGGATGCTGATCACGTTCGACACCCCACCGGTCGACTGGCGGTCGAGCTGGTGGCTGGTGCCGATCGGTCACGCCCTGGTCGCCGTGCCGTTCGTCGTCCGCAGCACGCTCGGCGTCGCCCGCTCGATCGATCCCGATCTGAGGGCGGCCGCGGCGACGCTGGGCGCACCGCCGGTGCGAGCGTGGACGACCGCCGTGCTCCCGGCGCTCCGGCGACCGATCGCCACCGGCGCCGGTCTGGCGGCGGCGATCTCGCTCGGCGAGTTCGGGGCGACGAGCTTCCTCAGCCGCTCCGGCGAGGAGACGCTCCCGATCGCGATCGAGCGGTTGCTCGGACGCACCGGCCGTCTGTTCCAGGCGCAGGCGTTCGCGCTGTCGACGATCCTCGCGGCAGCCACGGTGGCGATCGTGATCGCCGTGGACGCGGTGGGAGGCGACCGTGCTCGACGTTCGTGACCTCTCGATCGCGTTCGACGGCCGACAGGTGCTCGAGCGCTGGTCGTTGCACGTCGACCACGGTGAGACCGTCGCCCTGCTCGGCGCCTCCGGCAGCGGCAAGAGCACCATCCTGCGCATCGTCGCCGGACTGCTCGCCCCCGACGCCGGGACGGTCGAGATCGACGGCCGTGACGTGAGCCGGCTGCCGACCCACCGCCGTGACGTCGGGCTGGTGTTCCAGGACGAGCAGCTGTTCCCCCACCTCGACGTCGCCCGCAACGTCGAGTTCGGGCTGCGGATGGCCGGCGTCGGTCCGGCCGAGCGGGCAGCCCGAGTCGACGAGATGCTCGCCCTCGTCGGTCTCGAGGGGTTCGAGCGGCGGCGCGTCGACAAGCTGTCGGGCGGCGAGGCGAAGCGCGTCGCACTGGCGCGATCGCTCGCGCCCGGACCGGCCGTGCTGCTGCTCGACGAGCCGCTCACCGGACTCGACCGTGACCTCCGCGAACGACTCGCCGATGAGGTGGCCGCCATCCTCGACCGGCTCCGCACCACCGCCGTGTGGGTGACCCACGACGAGTCGGAGGCGACCCGGGTCGCGGACCGGATCGTGCGGCTCGCCGGCAGCTCGACGGGAACCGGGTCGACCGAAGGCGGGTCGACGTGACCGGGCGCGACCTGCGGGTGGTCGAGATCGACGTCGCGGCGACGTACCCGCTCAGGCAGGCGGTGCTGCGGACCGGCACGCCGAGCACGTCGGTCGCCTTCGACGGCGACGACGTGGCGTCGACGTTCCACCTCGGCGTGCTCGACGGCGAGACCGTCGTCTGCGTGTCGACCTGGCTCGCCCAGCCGTTCCCGGACGCACCGGCCGACATCGGCCATCAGCTGCGCGGCATGGCGACCGACCCGAGACGCCGGGGCGAGGGCGCCGGGTCGTTGGTGCTCGTCGCCGGCTTGGCCCGGTGCGCGGAGCTGGGCGCGAGGTGCGTGTGGGCGCGAGCGCGATCCACCGCCGTCGGCTTCTACGAAGCCCATGACTTCGAGGTCGTCGGCAGCGAGTTCATCGACGAGGCGACGGCGCTCCCCCACCGGACGATCGTCCGCCGGCTCTGACCGCGGTTTCCGTTCCGGCCGCCGGACGACCTCCACTGCGGCGAGGAGGTCACCGTGCCCACGCCCCCGTCACATCCCTACGCTTCCGTGCTCCGTCAGCGAGCCGCCGATCTGGCGCGGCTCGCGACAGCGATCGAGGGCGCGCTGGCGATGACCCTCCCCGAGTCGTCCGTCGCCGCCGGCTGGAGCACGCCACGCTCCCGACTCTGCGAGTCGATGCTCGAACGCAACCTGCACCAGCTCCACCTCGCCGCCGACGATCTGCGTGAGACGGCACTCACGTTCCGGCGGCGCGCCGACGAGCTCGACCTCGCTCACCGGGCGGCATGAGCGGACGGCTCGACCTGCTGACCCGCGATGTCGAGCGGGCGGCTGCCGAGCTGACATCGCTCGCCAGCTCCGACCCGATGGCCAACTCGGCGCTGCAGGTTGCCCGGCTCACCGCCCACACCCTGCGGTCGTTCTGGCTTCCCGCGCTCGCGCTCGACGAGCTGCCCGACGGCACCTGACCCGGCCGTTCAGAGCACACCGGCCGGCGGCAGGCCGTCGACCTCTGCTCGGCCCATCAGCCACGCCAGCCGTGTCGACGGGTCGAGGGCGAGCGCGGCCTCCGGGAGGGGCGTCAGGCCCATCGGCCGCCGCGCCCGCCACAACATCTCCATCAGGCGGAGATCGGCGCGCACGTAGTCGGTGGGCATGTCGGCGAAGCCGTATCCGAGACCCAGGTCTGAGCGATGCACCTCGACCTCACGCTGGCGGAGCAGCGGCAGCAGCGCGGTCGGGCGTTCCCCGGAGAGCATCGTCGACGAGCCCGACCAGTCGCGCCGCTCGGCGAACGCGGCGTCCAGCTGCCCAGCCGTCGCCGCGACGTCGGCGACGAGCTCGCCCCACTCGCGGCCCGCACCCGCTTCGATGTCGGCGTTGCGCCCCGCGACGCCGTGCGGGTACTGCCGTCGGCCGGCCAGCATCGACAGATGACCATCGGCGTTGCGTGCGAGGTGGGTGAGCACGTGGCCCAGCGTCCAGCCCGGCAGTGTCGACGGCCGTCGCGGGTCGGCGTCGGCGGAGCGGAGGTGGTCGACGAGCTCGGCGTGCGAGCGCCGGCACGATTCGATCTCGGCTCGCACCCGACGCTCGTCGACGGGCGCATCTCCCACGGCGGCCGACGGTAGCGCCGGCCGGAGTCCGAGGCGGCGCTGTGCGCGGCGGTCGAGTCGTGGCAGTCTGAGCCGATGCAGCTCGGCATGATCGGACTCGGACGGATGGGCGCCAACATGGTTCGCCGGCTGATGGCGGACGGCCACGAGTGCGTCGTCCACGACGTCGCGACCCAACCGATCGACGAGCTGGCGGGCGAGGGCGCGACCCCGGCTCACGAGCTGGCGGCGTTGGTGTCGGCGCTGACGCCGCCGCGCCACATCTGGATCATGATCCCGGCCGCATTCGTCGGCGGGATGCTCGACCGGCTGGCGCCACTGCTCGAAGCGGGCGATGTCGTCATCGACGGTGGCAACTCGTGGTACCGCCACGACGTCGACCGCAGCGGGCCGCTGCTGGCCGATCACGGCGTGCACCTCGTCGACGTCGGCACGAGCGGCGGCGTCCACGGGCTCGAGCGGGGCTACTGCCTGATGGTCGGCGGCGAGGTCGAGGCGGTCGGCCGGCTCACACCGGTCTTCGACACGCTCGCACCCGGCGTCGGTGCCGCCGAGCGCACGCCGGGCCGCGACGGCGAACCAGGGCCAGCCGAGCGCGGCTGGCTCCACTGCGGACCATCGGGCGCGGGCCACTTCGTGAAGATGGTCCACAACGGCATCGAGTACGGCCTGATGGCCGCCTACGCCGAGGGGCTCAACGTGCTCGCCAAGGCGAACATCGGCGCCGAGGACCGTCCCCAGGACGCCGAAACGGCACCGCTCGACGACGCCCGCTACTACCGCTACGACCTCGACCTGGCCGCGATCACCGAGGTGTGGCGGCGCGGTTCGGTCGTCACCAGCTGGCTGCTCGACCTGACCGCCGAGGCCCTGCTCGACGACCCGCACCTCGACGAATATGCCGGGCACGTCAGCGACTCGGGCGAGGGTCGCTGGACGGTGCACGCGGCGATCGACGAGGGCGTGCCGGCTCCCGTGCTCTCGGCGGCCTTGTACCAACGGTTCAGCTCCCGGGGCCGCTCCGACGTCGCCGACAAGGTGCTGTCGGCGATGCGGGCCGGTTTCGGCGGACACCGCGAGCGGAAGGATCACGCCTGATGCTGGTCGACACCTCCCAACCCGGCGCCGACGCACTGGTCCTGTTCGGCGCGACCGGCGACCTCGCCAAGCGCAAGCTGTTCCCCGCGCTGTACCACCTGGAGCGAACGGGCAAGCTCGATGTGCCGGTCGTCGGCGTCGCCCGCAGCGACTGGACCGACGAGGCGTTCCGTGAACGAGCCCGCGAGTCGATCCTCGCGGCCGACCAGCACGCCGACGCGGCGGTGCTCGACCCGCTGCTCGCTCGCCTCGACCTGATCCAGGGCGACTACGCGGAGCAGTCGACATGGGAAGACCTGCGCGACACGCTCGACCGGCTCGACTCGTGCTGCGCTACGTACTACATGGCGATTCCGCCGTCGATGTTCCCCGAGGTGGCCCAGCGTCTGGCGTCGGTCGGGCTCAACGGACGCGGCCGGATCGTCGTCGAGAAGCCCTTCGGGCGCGATCTCGACTCGGCGCGCGAGCTGAACGCGACGCTGGCGTCGGTCTTCCCCGAGGAGCGGATCTTCCGCATCGACCACTACCTCGGCAAGGAGAGCGTCGAGGACCTGCTCGTCTTCCGCTTCTCGAACACCCTGCTCGAGCCGGTGTGGAACCGCCGCTACGTGCGCAGCGTCCAGGTCACGATGTCTGAGACGATCGGCGTCGAGGGGCGGGGCTCGTTCTACGACTCGGTCGGCGCGATCCGCGACGTGCTCCAGAACCATCTGCTCCAGGTGGTCGCCCTCCTGGCGATGGAACCACCGGCCGGCTCCGACGCCCAGTTCCTCCAGGACGAGAAATCCAAGGTGCTGGCGGCGATGAAGCCGCTCGACCCGGACGCGCTCGTGCGCGGCCAGTACGTCGGGTACCGCGACGAGCCCGGCGTGGCTGCCGACTCGGCCGTCGAGACGTTTGCCGCTGCGCGACTCGAGATCGACTCCTGGCGCTGGGCGGGCGTGCCCTGGTACGTGCGCGTCGGCAAGGCGCTCGCCCAGTCCGCGACCGAGGCCGTCGTCGAGTTCCACTCGCCGCCGCGCCTGCTGTTCGACGAGGCGGGCGGACCGCCTCCCGACCGCAACCTGGTGCGCTTCCGGCTCGGCAAGCAGGACGGCGTCACCTTCGCACTCCAGGCCAAGACGCCCGGCCCACACCTCGACAGCCAGGAGGTCGACATCTCGGTCGACTTCGCCGCCGCCCTCGGCGAGCGTTCGGAGGCCTACGAGCGGTTGCTCGGCGACGCCCTCGCCGGCTCACCGCGCCGCTTCGCCCGCCAGGACGTCGTCGAGCGCACCTGGGCCGTCGTGCAACCCGCACTCGACTCACCCGGGCCGGTGCACCCGTACTTCCGCGGGTCGTGGGGACCGAGCGAGGCCGACCGCCTGCTCGCCGGCGGCGACCACTGGTACGAACCGAGCTGACGGGTCTGCCGGCGATCGTCAGACGATCATGGCGCGCACACCCAGCGCGGCGAGGAAGAAGAACACGAAGACTGCGACGCCGACCGCGGGCCCATAGCGCTGGTACAGCCAGGCGGTGACCGACCAGCGCGTCACGTACCCCGGATCGTGGCGACGGCGCAACCAACCGCTGAGCAGCATGCACGGGCAGCCGAGCAGTGCGACCTGCACGATGATCACTGCGGTGAGCACGGCGACGAACACCGGTCCCCGCCAGGCCGTGGCACCGAGCACGACGAGCCCGATCACGAGCGGCATGTGGACGATGTCGACGAACATCGCCATGTGCAGGTACCGCTCGGTGCGCTTCGAGCGCGGCGCGTCGCGCTGCTCCGGCTCGGATCGGACGGTCTGGGCCACGGTGCGATCGTACGCCGATCTTCGACCACGCGCCGGGGTCGCGTCGGTAGCCTGAGGGGGTGACGCCCACGTCGGCCGCCCACTGGGACGCCGTGTGGCGGGACCGCACCCCCGAGGCGGTCACCTGGTTCCAGGCCGACCCCACGACCTCGCGCCGGATGATCCGCCGGGTCGCCCGACGCGACGCGTCGATCGTCGACGTCGGCGGCGGTGCCTCGACCCTCGTCGACCATCTCCTCGCCGACGGGTACGACGACATCACCGTGCTCGACATCTCGGAGCGCGCGCTCGCCGTCGCGCGCGAGCGACTCGGGACGGCGGCGACCGGCGTCGAGTGGGTCGTGGCCGACGTGACCGAGTACCGAGCCGACCGGCGGTTCGACGTGTGGCACGACCGGGCGGTGTTCCACTTCCTCGTCGACGCGGCCGACCGCGACCGGTACCGGCGGGCGGTGGCGGCCAACGTCGCGCCAGGTGGACATCTCGTCGTCGCGACGTTCGGCCCGGACGGCCCCGAGCAGTGCAGCGGCCTACCGGTCGAGCGCTACGACATCCGCTCGCTGGTGAGCGAGCTCGGCCCGGTCGAGACCGTCGAGCACGTGATCGAGGACCATGTCACGCCCACCGGCGCCACCCAGCAGTTCGTCGTGGCGCTGTTCCGATTCGTACCTCCATCCTGAGCCTGGGACCGAAGACCAATAGGCTCTCCGGCCTGATGAGCGACGACCGCGCGACCACCGAAGCCCTGACCGAGGATCCCCGGCCCGACGGGCTGCGGTCCGTGCCGTCGCTCGTGCTGATCAACACCGGCAATGGCAAGGGGAAGAGCTCGGCGGCTTTCGGCGTCATGCTGCGCTCGCTTGCCGTCGGCTGGAGGGTCGCGGTCACCCAGTTCATCAAGTCGAGCGAATGGAAGGTCGGCGAGGAGCAGATCGGCACCCAGCTCGGCGTCGACTGGCACGCCTTCGGCGACGGTTTCACCTGGGACTCCGACGACCTGAGCCACGACATCGCCCACGCCCGCAAGGGTTGGACGGTCGCCAAGAGCCTGATCGAGGCCGGTCAGCACCAGCTCGTGATCCTGGACGAGCTGACCTACCTGTGCACGTGGGGTTGGATCGACCAGGACGATGTCGTCGCCACCATCGCCGACCGACCCGACCACGTGAACATCATCGTGACCGGACGCGACGCGCCACAGGAACTGATCGACGTCGCCGACACGGTCACCGAGATGACCGAGATCAAACACGCCTACCAGCAGGGCGTCCGCGCCAAGCGCGGCATCGACTACTGACGGGGCGCAGGGTTTGCTGACGTTCCTCATCGGCGGCGCCCGCTCCGGCAAGAGCACGCTCGCGCTTCGCCTCGCCGCCGACCACGCGGGACCGGTGACGTTCGTCGCCACCGCGCCACGCATCCACGGCGACGACGATCTGGCGGCGCGCATCGAACACCATCGGGCCGAGCGGCCCGGGCACTGGTCGACCGTCGAGGAGGAGCTCGATCTGGCGGGCGCGATCCGGCGCGCCGGGCCCGGGCTCGTGGTCGTCGACTGCCTGACCGTGTGGGTGGGCAACCTGGTTCACCACGGTGCCCGCGACGAAGCCGTGCTCGGAGCGACCGATGATGCGTCGGGCGCGATCGCCGCGCGCGATGGCGACGCGATCGTCATCTCGAACGAGGTCGGCCTCGGGATCGTGCCGGGCGAAGCCGAAACGCGGCGCTACCGCGATCTGCTCGGGCGGGTCAACCAGCGGTTGGCCGCCGCGGCCGACCAGCCGCTCCTCGTCGTCGCCGGGATGACGGTGGCGTTGCAGTCAGGAGGTGCGACGTGAACCTCGACGAGCTGCTGGCCGACCTGCCCGCACCCGATCTCGCCGCAGCGGCGGCGGTGCGCGAGCGCGCCGCCCAGGTCATCAGGCCGTCGGGTGCGTTGGCGCGTCTCGACGCGCTCGCCGCGCACGTCGCGGCCTGGCACGGCACGACCGCGCCGGCGGTGACATCGCCGGCGGTGCTCGTCTTCGCCGCCGATCACGGCGTGGCCGCGGGCGGGGTCAGCGCCTACCCGGCCGAGGTGACCGCCGCGATGCTCGCCGCGGTGCGCGCCGGCCGGGCGTCGGTCAACGTGATGGCACACGCCGTCGGCGCCACCGTCGACGTGATCGACGTCGGCGTCGGCAGGCCGACCGGCGACATCCGCTCCGAGCCGGCCCTCGACCCCGGGCGCGCCGGCGAGGTGGTCGTCACCGCCGTGTCGGCGGTCGACGAGCTGGTGGCCCGTGGCACCGACCTGCTCGTGCTCGGCGAGCTCGGCATCGGCAACACGACGGCAGCCGCCGCGATCGCGACGGCGCTCCTCGGGCCGAGCGACGACTGGGTCGGGCGCGGGACCGGCGTCGACGACCACGGACTGGCACGCAAGCGCGACGCTGTCGCCACCGCTGCGGCCCGCTTCGGCGACGGGGACACCCTGACGGCGCCGGAAGACGTCGGGGGCGCGGAGCTGCTGGCGATGGCGGCGGCCTGCGCCCGCGCCCGCCACCACCGCCTCCCGGTGGTGCTCGACGGGTACGTCGTGACGGCCGCCGTGCTGCCGCTCCACCTGGCGCGGCGAGGCGCGCTCGACCATTGCGTCGCCGGTCACGCGTCGGCCGAGGCGGGTCATCGCTTGCTGCTCGCCCATCTCGGCCTCGACCCGCTGCTCGACCTGGGGATGCGACTCGGTGAGGGCAGCGGCGCCGTGGCCGCCATCCCGCTCGTGCGGATGGCGTGCGCCGCCGTCGTGGACGTGCCGACGTTCGCCGAGTGGTTCGACTCGTGACGATCGTGCCGGCCGGTCTCGTCGGTGCCGTGCAGTTCCTCACACGCGTGCCGGTGCCGAGCTCGCAGGCTGCGGCCCACGAACGCGTCGTGCCGTGGTTCCCCGTCGTCGGCGGGCTCATCGGTCTGACGGTCGGCGGCGTCGCCGTCGGCCTGGCCGAGCTCGTGCCGCTCACCGTGGCAGCGGTGATCGCGGTCGGGTTCGGGCTGCTGTTGACCGGGGCGTTCCACGAGGACGGGTTGGCCGACGTCGCGGACGCCTTCGGCGGCGGTTGGACGGTCGAGCAGCGGATCGAGATCCTGAAGGACTCGCGCCACGGAACGTACGGAGTCGCCGCCCTTGCGACGTCGATCGTCGTGCGCGTGGTGGCCGCCGCGGCGATCGACGGACGGGCCGAGCTGTTGGCCGGCTTCGTCGCCGCCCACGTGCTCGGCCGCACGGCGGCCGTGGCAGCGATGGCCGTGATGCCGCCGGCGGTCGACAGTGGGCTCGGCGCCGACACCGCCCGCTCGATGCGTCCGGTCGCGCTCTGGCTCGCGGTCGGTGCTGGCATCGCCATCGCGGCGTTGGCGACCGGATGGTGGGTCGCGGCGCTCGTCGGCACGTCCGCCGCCATGACGGGGCTCGTCGCCGCGCTCGCAGTCCGCAAGATCGGCGGCATGGCCGGTGACGTCCTCGGCGCGATCGAGCAGGTCGTCGAGTGCGCCGTACTGGTCGCGATCACCGGCCTGGCGGCCCGCCACACCGTCTGGTGGACCTGACCGTCCCCCGTTCATGTCGCGCTGAACCCCCATATGGCGGGGTGAGCGCGACATGAACGGAGGGGGTCGACGTTCGCGGCGAAACGGGACCACCGGATCGGAGGCCCCGTTCGCCAGCCGTGTCACGGGCATGGACTCACCAATGGGTTGAAGTCCGCGAACATCCCGGCGGGGTTGTGCTTCCACACCCAGGCGTGCAGCACCCACACCGGCAGGAACGAGTGGGGGTGGAACACCTCGCCGAACAGCGCCGGCGGATTCGCCGGATCGACGAGGCCGGCCGGGATGATGTACTCGACGCCGACCAGGCGCCGACGTCCGTTCGGTTCGAGCTCGTACACCAGTGCTTCGGGCTCCGACGCGTCGATCGTCCCGTCGATGCCCTTGACGTAGTGGACGCCCATCCCGCCTTCTGGCCCGTCGAAGCAGGTCGGCGTGGTCGTGCCCTCGAGCGAGAAGGGCTCGAAGCCGGCGCCGAGCGCCGCGTCGAGCCGCTGGTAGCGAGCGGTGGCCGAGCGGACCGCCGCGAGGTCGGACCCGCCGGCCGACACGGTCAGCGGCGCCGCCAGCGCCAGCGCCGCGGCGACGATCGCGATCGAGCGCCTCACGACGCACCGCCGACGTAGAAGTACGGGTCGAGCACCCGCACCTCGGTGATCGCGTCGACCGGGAGCGAGTTGAGCCCGGCCGCCTTGCGGATCGACTCGGGCGTCGGCCCGTCGTAGACGCAGAACGTCTTCGTCTTGTCGGACGAGACGAACGACTGGACCCACGTCACCTGCTCGGTGGCGTTGTTGCCGACCACGCCGAGGCACGTCTGTGCCCCCGCCGTGTCGGTCGGGATCTCCAGGCCGCGTTCGAACGTCCGCTCCACCATGTATCGAGGCATGACCGCCCCTCCTCTCCGGGCCGGTACCTCCGACCCCGAGACGATCGTGACGATCTCACGTCATGAGCTCGTCGGGCGGATTCCCTATTCGGAGTGCGGCGCGATCCCCATCTTCAACGCCGCCGCCGCCGCCTCCGTGCGGGAGCGGACGCCCAGCTTGCGCAGCACCGCCGACACGTGATGGCCGGCGGTCTTGGTCGAGATGAACAGCCGCTCGGCGATCTCTGCGTTGGTCAGACCCTCTGCGACCAGGCCGAGCACCTCGAGCTGGCGGCCCGTCAGCATCGCGGGCGCCGCCGCCGTGCCGGCCCTCGGTCGTGGCGGGACCTGCTCGACGCCCAGGTCCCGCATCATGGCGCGCGCCCGATCGGCGGCGGGGCGCGCCCCGATCCGTTCGAAGATCGCGAGCGCGTGGCGCAACGGCTCCTCCTCGCCGGAGTCGGCCAGCGCCGACGCCTCCTCGTACGGACACCCGAGCTCGCGCCACGCGGCGGCGGCGGCGCGCCAGTCGCCATCGATCTGCAGCGCGAAGGGTCGCGCCGCCCCCGGCGGCGCCGCGTCGATCTCGCCGGACCGCCACATCCAGAAGCCCATCTCCCCGCGCGCCCACGGGCTGTCGGTCTCGAGCGCGAGCTCGTAGTCGCGGCGCACCGCTTCGGCGGTGCGGTCGAGGTCGCCGCGCAGCCAGGCCAGCTCGGCGCGCCCGGCCGACGCCGGCCACCGGTGCTGGAGCTCCTGATCGGCCCCGAGGACTCGCAGCTCCTCGAGCAGCTCGGCCGCACCCGGATCGCCCCGCCGCACGCGGACGCGCGCCAGCGCCCCGCCCGCGGTGAGGCGGCAGATCACCGCTCCCGCGTCGTCGACGGTCGCGGTCAGGTTCGCAGCCGCGTCCCAGTCGCCGGTTTCGAACGCGATCCGGGCCAACCACGCCGTTGCGTACGCGCCCGAGTAGTCCTCGTCGAATCGCTCCGCGAGTTCGATCTCCTCGGCGAGCCACGCCCTGGCCTGCGCATATCGACGCACCTCGCCGCCGCCCGTCCCGAGCATGCCGAGGCTCAGCAGCCGGCGCCGGTAGTCGCCGGCGACGTCAGCGCGCTCGATGACGCCGCGGAGGATCTCGATCCCGCGATCGACGTCGCCGGTCACGAGCTCGACCGTGCCCAGCGACAACAGTCCGATTTCACGCTCGTCGTCGGCGCCGATCGCCTCGGCGGTCGCGACGCAACGCTGGCAGAACTCGACGGCCGGCTCGCGTCGGCGGGCCAGCATGTGGAGGTGACCGGCGAGGTAGTAGGCGTACGCCAACTCTCGACCGGGCCCGAGCGGTTCGAGGACGCCGACAGCCTCGAGCGCCAGCGACCGGGCGTCGTCCGGACCGAGGTTCCAGTCGACGCGTGCCTGGGCCGTCAGGGCACGACCGAGGGCGCGACGATCACCCGTCGACCGATGGTGCGCCACCGCCAGCCGAGCGTGCTCGCTGCCGTCGCGGACGCGGTTGAGGATGTACAGCTCCCATGCGAGCTGCAGCCGGATCTCGGCAGCACGGTCGTCGTCGACGTCGCCGATGTGCCGGACGAGGGCCTCGAGGAACTGAGCGGCTTGACGATGCGCGCCCCGACGTATCGCGTCGTCGACGGCGGCAGGGACGTGTCGATGGACGAGCCGGCCCTCACCGGTCCGAATCGCATGATGTGCGATCCGAGCGAGATCTCGCTCCGGTCCGGTGTCGAACAGGTCGAGCATCTGCCGGTGCAGCGCCACCCGCCGCACCCCGAGCATCGCCTCCTCCACCGCCGCCCGGGCGAGCTCGTGCCGGAAGCGCAGCGCACCGCCGTACTCGACGACGACGCCGGCGTGCACCGCGCGCTCGACCGCCCCGAGCTCGACCTCGGCGAGCCGGAGCGCGTGGTCGACCTCGAGCGCGCGCGGCGCGATCGACGTCGTCTCGACGACCCGCCGTGCGTCGGCGTCCAGGCGGAACACGCGCGCCAGGACCGCATCGGTCACCGACGCCGGAAGCTCTTCGCCGCCGGCCAGCACCTCCGTGACGAAGAACGCGTTGCCGCCGGTCACCCGATGCAGGTGAGCGACGTCGACGTCGGTCCCTGCGGCGAGGACCCCAACCGCGGCCGCTGACAGCGGGCGCAGGGTGAGGCGGCGGACCGCGTCGCGTGACGACGCGAGATCGCCGAGCACCGGGCGGAGCGGGTGCTCCGGGCCGACCTCGTCGTCGCGGTACGTGCAGATGACGAGCGACCGCGTGCCGGTGACGCGTCGGCCGACGAACCGGACGAGGTCGAGCGTCGCCTGATCGGCCCAGTGAATGTCCTCCACGATCACGACCGTCGGGCGCGGCCCATCGGCCAGCCGGGCGACGAAGGCCGCAAAGACGTCGTACGGGTCGCGCGCCTGCTGTATGACGTCGGCGATGCCGGAGTCAGGGTCGACGGCGATGTCGAGCAACGGGCTCAGCGGCCGCGGCGTCGAGAGCGGGTCACACGCACCGGCGAGCACGCCGACCGAACGATCGACCCGGCGTCGGAACTCACGTACCAGCGTCGTCTTGCCGATGCCCGCCTCGCCGGCGACGAGCGCGAGGACGCCCCGGCCCGCGGCGGCCCGTTCGAGCAGCGCGCCCAGCTCGTCGAGCAGGTCGTCGCGCTCGAGCACCGGCATCTGGCGATCGGGTGGCCCCATCGCCCGCGACGTTACCGATCGGCCCGACCCCCGGA
>JBFHJC010000038.1:0-20626 GCA_041596155.1 Ilumatobacter sp.
AAGCCCTGGATCTGGCCGGAATGGAGGTCGATCGAGATCATCCGCTTGGCGCCGGCCGCCTTGAACATGTCGGCGATCAGCCGGGCGGTGATCGGCTCGCGCCCTTCGGCCTTGCGGTCCTGGCGGGCGTAGCCGTAGAACGGGCAGACGGCGGTGATGCGCTTGGCCGACGCACGGTAGGCGGCATCGATCATGGTGAGCTGCTCCATGATCGAGTCGTTGACCGACCGTCCGTCGATGCCGTAGTGGCTCTGCATGACGAACACGTCGGAGCCGCGCACGCTCTCCGCGAAGCGCGGCCGGATCTCGCCGTTCGCGAACTCGACGATGTTGGGCTCACCGAGCGGTTGTCCGAGGTGCGCTGCCACCTCCTCCGCCAGGGCCGGGTGGGTCCGCCCGGAGTAGAGGGCGAGCTTCTTGGTGGTGACCTTCTCCATGGCGGGCGCCCCTCCCCGGGCGGGCCGGTGTCGCTGACGGTGGTCGGTCTCGCGGTGCTCGTTGTGCTGATGGTGGTCGTCAGGCGTCGACGATTGCAGTGTAGAACGGTCCGGTCACGACCCCCGCAGCGACGCTGGAACCCGCAGGTAGATGTGCGAACGGTCCGACCGTCGCGCCGGCACCGACCTCGGCGAGGTGGCCCACGGTCTGGCGCACGGCGGCGCGGTCGCCCACGACGCACCCGTCGAGCTGCGTCGACGGGCCGATCTCGCACCCGTCGCCGACGACGGTGTCACCCTGGAGGATCGTGCCGGGAAAGATGGTCACGTCACGACCCAGCTGGACGGTCACGTCGATGAACGTCTGGCGCGGGTCGAGCATCGTGACGCCGTTGAGCAGCCAGCGGCGATTCGTGCGGTTGCGGAACTCGCGCTCGGCGAGCGCCAGTTGCCAGCGATCGTTGACGCCCTGCGTCTCGGCGGGGCCGGCATGGACCGCTCCGACGCGGTGGCCCATCGCGGCCAGGCCGCCGATCACGTCGGTCAGGTAGAGCTCCCCCTGGGCGTTGTCGGTGGTCAGGTTGCGCAGCGCCGGGCCGAGCAGGTCGCGTCGGAACGCGTAGATGCTCGTGCAGACCTCGTTGATGTCGAGCTGCTCCGGTGAAGCGTCGCGCTGCTCGACGATGCGGAGCACGCGCTGGTCGTTGGCGCGGACGACACGTCCGTAGCCGGTCGGGTCGGCGAGCACGCTCGTGAGCATCGTCGCGGCGTTGGCGTTCGCGACGTGGGTCGCGATCAGCTCGTCGAGGGTGTCGGCGGACAGCAATGGAGTGTCGCCCGGCAGGATCAGCACGATCGCCTCGTCGTCGTAGTCGTCGCCGCCCAGGGCGCTCATGCCGACGGCGGCGGCGTCACCGGTGCCCTTCTGGTCGAGCTGCTCGACGAAGGCGACGTTCGCCCAATGAGGCGCCTCCTGCTGCACCTTCTTCGTGACCTGTTCGGCGCCGTGGCCGACGACGACCACCGTGCGCGACGGCCCCAGCTTCTCGAGGGCGTGGATCACGTGCAGGACCATGGGCCGTCCGCAGATCCGGTGCAGGGGCTTGGGTCGGTCGGAGCGCATGCGGGTGCCTGCGCCTGCGGCGAGCACGATCGCGGAGACAGTCATCGGGGACCTCGGGGGTGCTGGATTGTCGGTCGTTCCGGGGAGAGGATTCGAACCCCTATAGGCGGCACCAAAAACCGCTGTCCTACCATTGAACGACCCCGGACGGTCACGGTTCACCGTAGCGCCGCCTGCCGGCCGCGCGGCGCGGCCGGCGAGGCGCCCGTCGGGCGGTGGCGCGGCCGCATCGGGCCGATAGCGTGACGTGCCTTATGGGTTCGCTCGTCAAGAAGCGCCGCAAGCGGATGCGGAAGAAGAAGCACAAGAAGATGCTTCGCCGCACCCGCCACCAGCGTCGCAAGTAGCCACGTCCAGCCGGCTCCGTTCGGAGCCGCACGGCGACCCGTCCCGTTCCGTCCCGCCGTCACGGCGTCAGCACGGCCGGCACGGTGCGCGCTGTGATGATCTCGACGCCCTCGCCACGCAACGCGGCGAGGGCGCTTTCGTGTTCGCCGTGCACGAACCAGGTGGCACCGCTGCCCGCGAGGATGGGCGTCGCGCCGCACGCTCCCTCGATGCGGTCGCGCCACGCGCCGAGCTCGGGGCTGACCGAGATCGCGGCCGGTTCCAGGTCGTTCGGGCCCGCGGCGTTCGGGCCGCCGAGCTCGTCCCATGCCCGGTACACGTCGGGCGTGCTCACGCGGATCGGCGGTACGAAGAGGGTGACGGTGCGTTCGACGTGGGGGAGCGGTTCGACGATCTCGCCGATCCCGGTGACGCGGGCTCGGCCACCGACGAGGCAGAAGGCGACGTCGGCACCCAACCTGGCCGCCGCCGCGAGGCCACCGGCGTCGGTCGGGTGGCCGCCCCAGCGCAACACGGCGGCGGCGTCGGCTGATCCGCCGCCCAGCCCACCGCCGTGGGGAATGCGCTTGTCGATGCGGACGTGGGCGCGCCGTCCGAGCGACTCGAGGGCTCGGGCGACGAGGTTGTCCGGCCCCGTCGGCACGCCGTTCGCGTAACGACCTGCGACCTCGATCGTCGGCGTGCCATCGGTCGGCTCGACCACGACCTCGTCGGCGAGGTCGAGCGTGACCATCTCGGCGTCGATGAGGTGGTAGCCGTCGGCGCGCACCCCGGTGATCCGCAGCTCGAGGGTGAGCTTGGCCGACGCCGTGAGCACGGTCATCGGGCTGCTCCTCCTGCCGCGGCGGCCGACTCGGCGAGGCGGCACCACGCATCGAGGCCCAGCTGCTCGGGGCGCGCCGTCGGGTCGACCTCCGCTGCCGCGAACACCTCGGGCGCGACCACACCGGCGAGCGATCGTCGGAGCATCTTGCGGCGCTGCCCGAAAGCGGTGCGCACCAGCGAGAAGAGCTCCTCGCGATCGACGTCCGGTGGTGGTCGTCGGTCGATCCGCACCAGCGCCGACTCGACCTTCGGACGCGGCACGAACACGGTGGCGGGCACGCGCCCGACGATGCGCGCCGTCGCCCAGTACGCGATCTTCACGCTGACCGCGCCGTACTGCTTCGAGCCCGGTCCGGCGACGAACCGCTCGGCGACCTCCCGCTGCACCATGACCAACATCGACCGGATGGCGTCGACATCGTCGAGGAGGTCGCACACCAGCGGCGTCGCGACGTTGTACGGGAGGTTTGCCACGAGCGTCCAGTCGTCATGCGGTTCGAGGAGTGCGTGCCAGTCGAGGCGAGTGGCGTCGCCTTCGACCACGTCGATCGAGTTCGTCGCTCCCGCGGCTTCGATCACCGCTCGCAGCACCGGGACGAGGCCGCGGTCGACCTCGACGGCGGTCACCCGGGCGCCGGTCTCGGCGAGGGCGACGGTGAGCGAACCCAGCCCGGCGCCGATCTCGACGACGCGGTCGCCGACGCCGACGCCGGCGAGGTGGGCGATCCGGCGAACGGTGTTGGGGTCGGCGACGAAGTTCTGGCCGAGGTCGCGCCGCGGTGCGAGGCCGGCCGACGCGAGCAGTCCGTCGACGTGCGCGCGGCTGTGCGTCACCAGGTCACCCGCACCGGGATCGGCGCGTCGGTGAGGTCGGCGATCTGCGAGAACGCGTCAGTGTGCATGACGACCATGTGGTCCGGTTCGGGGCCGCCGATGGACGCGAAGCACTGCACGCTGCGGCTGTTGTCGAGGTTCGTCACGGTGACGACGGCGTTGAACGGCACGCCCGTCACCCGGCACTGGTCGACACGCGTGATGCCGTTGCTGAACGTGCCGTTCCCACTGATCGACTGGGGGACGCGTGGGATGGCGATCGTCGCGGGTTCGTCGCTGCCCTCGTGGTCGGAACCCTCGAGGAACGCGACCGGCGGGGTGCCCATGACGTCGCCGGCCGATGGCTCGCCGTCGGCGGCCGGCGGCGCCGAAGCCGCGTCGTCGCCGACGGGTGGCACGGTGCCAACCATCGTGGTCGTCGGCTCGGCGGCGTCGCCGCCACGGTTGAGCAGGACGGCGGCCGGAGCGACGATCACGGTGATCGCCAGCGCGACGGCGACTCGGCGGCGTTGGGCGTAGTCGGGACTCATCTCGCAACGTGGCCCCGTGCGACGGTGAACGGGTGCCTGGGTGGGCGGGGCCGCCCTCCGGGTCAGGCTACCGGTCGAGGTCGAACGCCTGCTCGCCGTTGCGCCAGGTCGCCCGCGCGATCTCGGTGGCCGATACGCTGCGGAGATCGGCGATGAAGCGGGCCGTGTGGGTGACCCAGGCGGGCTGGTTGCGCTTGCCTCGATGGGGGACCGGGGCGAGGTACGGAGCGTCGGTCTCGACGAGCAACCGATCGAGCGGCACCAGCTCGGCGGCGGCCTGCACCTCGGTGGCGGAGCGGAACGTCACGATGCCCGAGAAGCTCACGTAGGCGTCGCGGTCGAGGCAGCGCCGAGCGTCGTCGGGTCCACCGGTGAAGCAGTGGAAGATCGTCCGTTCTGGTGTGCCCTCGGCGTCGAGGATGTCGAACGTGTCGTCCCAGGCGTCGCGGGTGTGGATCACGAGCGGCAGGCCGAGTTCGTGGGCGAGCTGGATCTGCGCAGCGAACGCCTCGCGCTGGGCGTCGCGCGGTGAGTGGTCGTAGTAGTAATCGAGCCCGGCTTCGCCGACGGCGACGACACCCGGCGCGGCGAACAGGTCGGCGATCGTGTCGACGCCGAACGACGCTTCGTGGGGGTGCAGCCCGACGGTTGCCCAGACGTCGTCATGGCGGCCGGCCACCTCGATCGCCGCCAGACTCGTCGCCCGGTCGCAGCCGACGGTGACCATCGCGCCGACGCCCGCCTCACGTGCCGCCGCAACGGCCCCGTCGGGCCCGCCCGGCATCCGCTCGTCGTGCACGTGGCAGTGCGAGTCGAAGTACATGGCGGGCTCCGCTGTGCTTCGCCGTCGCGCCGGTGCCCGGCTCGTCGCCGGCGCATCCCTCGCCGGCTGACCTTGCGTGGGCCGGCGCTCCGCCGCGCTGTCGGGGCTCACTGGATCCTCGGGAAGAGGGGGTCGCCCTTCGTGACGGTCACCCCGCCGGGGTAGGCACCCCACGCCGCCGCCGCCGGGAGGCGCTGGTCGTCGACGCGGCCGGAGAGGCCGATGCGCTCCCACACCAGCTGGGCCGTCTCGGGCACGGCCGGGCAAGCGAGCAGCGCCACGATCCGCAGCGCTTCGAGCGCGTCGCCCAGCACCGCCTCGACCGCGGGGCCCGGCTCGGCCTTCCACGGCTCGTTCGCCTCGAGGTGGGCGTTGGTGGCGCGGATGAGCGACCAGGTCGCGTCGAGGGCGCGCGAGGGTGCGACCTCGTCCCACGCTCGTGCTGTGCGCTCGAAGGCGCCCGTGGCGGCCTCGGCGAGCGGGCTGTCGGCACGCGGCGCGGGTCCGATGCCGTCGCACTTCTTGGCGACGACGGTCGCGACGCGAGACGCGAGATTGCCGAGGTTGTTCGCGAGGTCAGCGTTGTAGCGCGCGACGAGGCCGTCGTAGCTGAAGTCGCCGTCGGAGCCGTACGGCGTCTCGGCGAGCACGTAGTACCGAAAGCCGTCGACGCCGACGGTGTCGATCAGCTCGAGCGGGTTGACTGCGTTGCCACCCGATTTCGCCATCTTCTCCCCGTCGACGAGGAGCCAGCCGCCGACCCCCCAACCCTTGGGCGGTTCGACGCCCGCCGACAGCAGCATCGCCGGCCAGTACACGCAGTGGTGACGGATGATGTCCTTGCCGATCAGGTGGTAGTCGACGGGCCACCAGTCGGTGTAGTCGCGGCCGGGGTCGCCGAACCCGACCGCCGACAGGTAGTTCGTGAGGGCGTCGAACCACACGTACGCGACGTGGGCGTCGTCCCACGGGAGGCGGATGCCCCAGTCGAGGCTGGTGCGGCTGACGGAGAAATCGCGCAGGCCGCCCCTGATGAGACCGAGGGCTTCGTTGGCTCGGTGCTCGGGCTTGATCGCGCCGGGGTGGGTGGCGTACCAGTCGAGCAGCCGGTCCTGGAACCGGCTCAACCGGAAGAAGTAGTTCTCCTCCTCGTAGTGCTCGACCGGACGCTTGTGGATCGGGCACAGGCCGCCCTCGAGGAGCTCGTCGGCCGTGTAGTACTCCTCGCAGCCGACGCAGTACTCGCCGCGGTACACGCCGAGCTCGATGTCGCCGGCGTCGTAGCAGCGCTGCAGCAGTTCGACGACGGCGGCCCGGTGGCGGGGCTCGGTCGTGCGGATGAAGTCGTCGTTCGCGATGTTCAGCCGCTCCCACGCGTGCTCGAACTTGGGGGCGATCTCGTCACAGAACTCCTGGGGCGTCTTCCCGGCGGCCTGGGCGGCCTGTTGGATCTTGAGCCCGTGCTCGTCGGTGCCGGTGACGAACTTGACGTCGTCGCCGAGGAGGCGGTGCCAGCGCGTGAGCGCGTCACCCACGATCGTCGTGTACGCGTGGCCGAGGTGCGGCTCGGCGTTCACGTAGTAGATCGGGGTCGTCACGTAGAACCTGGACACTTGCACGACGCTACCGAGTGGTCCCGGAACCGTCGCGTTCGGTTGCCGACCCGTAGTGTCGGCGCTCGTGAGCGACGAGCCGAGCGGCGAGTTCGAGGTCGACACGGCCGTCAGCCGGCGCGGCGGCGGCGTGTACGACGCCAGGATCGCCGAGGGGTGGGACATCGGGGGCAACGCCAACGGCGGCTACCTCCTCGCGCTGGCGGCTCGGGCGATGGCCGACGCCGTCGGTCGCCCGCCGCTCAGCGTGACGGCCCACTATCTGCGTCCGGGTCGCCCCGGGCCCTGCGAGATCGACGTCGACGTGGTGCGCGCCGGCCGCCGGATGGCGACGGTCGGGGCCCGTCTGCGCTCGGACGGTGACGACGTCATCGCGCTGCTCGGCACGTTCGGCGAGCTGCCCGACGATCCTCGCCACGTGATCGACGGGCACCCGCCCGAGCTGCCTCTCGTCGATCAGTGCGTGAGGGCGGGCCCTCCGGTGGCGTCGGGATTCGGTGACCGTGTGCGCGCGCACTACCGAGCGGCCGACGTCGGGTTCCGTGACGGCCGGCCGTCGGGCCGCGCCGAGGTCGCCGGCTGGTTCGAGTTCGCCGACCGTCACCCGCCCGACCCGATCGCGCTGCTGCTCGTCGCCGATGCGTTCGCGCCGGTCTGCTTCAACCGGCCGGAGTTCCCGGTGTCGTGGGCGCCGACGCTCGAGCTGACGGTGCATGTTCGAGGCGTGCCCGCTCCGGGCGCCTTGCGGTGCGCGTTCCGGAGCCGGTTCATGCAGGCGGGGTTGTTCGAGGAGGACGGCGAGGTCTGGGACTCGGCGGGCCACCTGGTCGCCCAGTCGCGACAGCTGGCGCTGATCCCCTCCGGCTGACCGCGCCCGAGCCCCCACCTGCCCGGTTCACGTCGCGCTCACCCACACCATGCGGTGGCTCAGCGCGACATGAACGAGGAATGGGACGTCAGCGGAGCCAGAGGCGTCGCGACATCGCCCGGCGGGTGCCGAGCTCGAGCCCGGCGGCGAACGTGCCCGCGGCCAGCCCGAGTGACGCCACCCCGGCGGCGGTGCGGCGGATCACCGTCTTGGTGCGCTGGCTGAAGATGACGACCGGCCAGCCGTGGGCGCGGGCGTGGCGCTCGAGCTTCGAGTCGGGGTTGACCGCGACCGGATGGCCGACCGCGCTCAGCATCGGCAGGTCGCTCGACGAGTCGCTGTAGGCGTAGCACTGCGCAAGATCGAGCCCGTCGAAGCGGGCGATCTCGGCCATCGCGTCGACCTTGCCCTGCCCGTAGCAGAACGGTCCGGCGAGGGCGCCGGTGTACACGCCGTCGACGACCTCGCCGCGCGTGCCGATGCCGGCGGTCATGCCGAGAGAGATGGCGAGCGGCTCGACGAGCTCCTGCGGAGCGGCCGACACGATGTAGGTGTTGCGCCCCGCGTGGCGGTGGATGTCGACGAGTCGCCGGGCCTCCGGGCGGATCTTGCCGAGCAGCGTCGGCAGGACTCGCTCGTTGAGGGCCAGCATGTCGTCCTGGCGCTGGCCGGCGACGAAGCCGAGGATCCGGTCGCGGACGGCGTCGCTGGCGCCGTCGTCGTGGTCGCCGCGGAACTTGAACGTGGCCGCGGTGACGGCGTCGCGGAGCAGCTCGCTGGTGGGCATCATGTCCATCGCGCGGGCCGCAGTCGCCAGCGTGAACGCCGACGAGCCGGCGATCAGCGTGCGGTCGAGGTCGAAGAACGCCGCGCTCGGGCCGTGGGTCGCGACCGTCACGTACTCGCTCATCGCAGAGGAGGGTACCGAGCCGGCGGGGTGGGATGGGCGCACGGCCGGGTGTGTCACTCGATGTCACTCCGCGATGGCGAGCGCATAGACGCGCCGTTTGGGTACTGCGAGCCCGGTCGCCACGGCCGCCACCGCGTCGCGCTTGGAGGCGCCCGCGGCGAGCTCGGCACGCAACGCGACGCGGATCGCATCGTCGTCGACTGCGCCGGTGTCGATCGACGCACCCTCCACGACGACGACGTACTCGCCGCGTGGTTCGCCGACGTCCAGCTCGCCGAGCGGTCCGCGGACGACCTCCTCGTACAGCTTCGTGAGCTCGCGGCACACGGCCGCGCGACGGTCGGGCCCGCATGCGTCGCGCAGGTCGGCCAGCGTGCGGGCGATGCGATGTGGCGCCTCGTAGAGCACGACGGTGCGATGCTCGCCGGCGACGTCGGCGAGGCGAGCTGACCGCTCTCGGCCGCTGCGGGGCAAGAACCCCTCGAACACGAACCGGTCGGACGCGAAGCCGCTGACGACGAGCGCCATGACCGCTGCCGCTGGCCCAGGGACGGCGGAGACCCGATGGCCGGCGTCGATCGCAGCGCGCACGAGTCGCTCGCCGGGGTCCGAGATGCCGGGTGTGCCGGCGTCGGTGACGACGGCGACGTCGTGACCCTCGTCGAGCTCGTTCAGCACGTCGGCGATCCGGTCGCGCTCGGTGTGCTCGTTGGCGACGCGCAGCCGTCCCGCCGACGCGATCCCGGCGTGCTGGAGCAGTCGGCCGGTGCGCCGCGTGTCCTCGCAGCAGATCATCGCCGCGTCACGCAGGACCGCGACGGCCCGGGGCGTGAGGTCGTCGAGGTTCCCGATCGGCGTGGCGACGAGCCACAGCGTGGCGTCCTCGGCCGACCGCTTCGTCACGAATCGTCGTCCCGGATCTCGACGACGTCGCCGACCCGGAGACCCCAGCGGGCGAACGCGCCAGCCTCGGCCTCGACGACGGTGCGGGCGTGCCAGACGGGGACGCCGACGCGGTTGCGTCGCATGTGCATCGTCTTCACGACCGAGCCGTCGGTGTCGAGGAACGCGACGTCGAGGGGGAACCGCATCCCGAGCGTGTGGACCCACCGGCACGGCCGCAGCACGATCGCGCCGTCGAGGTGCTCACGCCGCAGCAGCCCGCGGCGGCGGGCGGCCCTGGAGTCGGCGACCTCGGCCGAGGCGAGCACTCGTGCGTCGTCGGTGACCAGCCAGGGCACGCCCGCAGCATGCCACGTCGGGCGTGGGGACGTCAGACGGGGAAGGCGGCGTCGAACACGGCTTGCAGCTCGGGGGTCGCCGGACCGCTGAAGCCGCAGTAGTTGACGACGCCGTCCCAGGCCGTGACGAGGAATGGCTCGCCGACGACCCAGTCGACGCCACCGATCAACGCCTCGAGGCCGGCGGGCGCGGTGATCGTGACGACGTCGGCGTCGCCGCCGACGTACCAGCGGTCGACGGTCAGGGTGACCTGCTCGCCCTCGATCGAATCGACGATGCCGCGGAAGGCGACCTGCATGTCGGCGACGATCTCGGCCGACACGGGCATGCACGACATCATCGCGGGATCGAGGTCGCCGGTCGACAGCTCGAGCACCGTGGGTTCGGCCACCTCGGTGTCGCCGTCGAACCAGCCGGCCACTGCGCCGATGCCGCCGACGGCCAGCGCGACAGCGGCGGCGGCTCCCACCACGAGCGCCCACGGGCGCCGGCGGATGTCCGTGCGGAAGGGCTTCGTCCCGTCGGACGGGAGCTCGGGTGCCGGTCGGGTGTCGAGGGGTGTGTTCATGACGTCCTCCAGGAGGGCCTGCGAGCCGGGGCTCGCCACGGATGGGGGGTCGGCGGCACCGAGCACGGGGTCGGCGTCGGCGAGGCGATCGCGCAGCTGATCGTCGTTCATCGCTCACCTCTTCCGTGCTCGGTGCAGCCTTCTCCAGGCTCATGTCCGGCATCCGCCCGATCCTGTCGGGGTCGCCGCTCGCCGAGTCGACGGGCGAGCTTCGACTTGGCGCGCGTGAGGGCGACGCTGACGGCATTGGGCGTGATGTCGAGCACGCCGGCGATCTCGCGTGGTTCGAGCCGCTCCCACGCCCAGAGCTCGACGACCTCCCGCTCGGTGGATGACAGCGTTGCGAGTGCCGCCGCGAGCGCTGGGTCGGTTCGCTCGACTGCCGCTTGGGGGTCGCCATCGCTTGCGTCGAGCGACGGCATCGCGAACGCGGTCGCCCGCTCGACGAGGCGGAGTCGCCGTCCGGCCGCGCGCCGCTGGTTGGCGAGGCAGCGTCGTGCGACGCCGTAGCACCAGGGCAGCGGTTGATCGGCGGGGACGTCGTCGAGTCGACGCCAAATCGTCAGCAGGGCGTCGCCGAACGCGTCGGCGGCGTCCTCGGCGTGGGCGCGGCGCCGCACGTACTGCTGGAGCGGTTCGAACACCTCCTCGGCGACCGCTTCGAAGCGGCGGCGACGATCGGTGTCAGTGCTCACGACGACCTTCTGTCCGGCATCGACTCGATCGTGACAACCAAGTGAGAGAAAGTCGAGAAGATGACGCGAGCTGGGAGTCGGGTACGCGGCGAAGCACCAGGCGGAACGGTGGGCGAGCGGCGAAGCGGAGCGGGCGAGCTCGGGAAGCGCAGCCGATCCGGCGGTGCCGGTCGGCGAAGCCCGAAGCTCAGACGTTGAAGCGGAACTCCATGACGTCACCGTCCCGGGCGAGGTAGTCCTTGCCCTCGAGGCGAAGCTTGCCGGCGTCCTTGGCGGCGTTCCACGAGCCGAGGTCGAGCAACTCCTCCCAGCCGATCACCTCGGCGCGGATGAAGCCACGCTGGAAGTCGGTGTGGATCCGCCCGGCGCACATCGGTGCGGTCGAGCCGTCGAAGAACGTCCACGCTCGCGACTCCTTCTCGCCGGTCGTGAAGAACGTTCGCAGCCCGAGCAGATGGTACGCGGAGCGGACCATGCGGAACAGCGCGCCCTCGCCCAGCCCGAGCCCCTCGAGCATCTCCGCGCGCTCGACCGGGTCGGTGATCGCGGCCGCCTCGGCTTCGAGCTGGACACACATGCCGATGACCTCGACGTTGTCGCCGGCGTCGTTGAACTCTGCTGCGACCTGGGCTTCCGCTTCGGCAATCCGGTCGAGGTCGCCCTCGGCGACGTTGACGACGGCGAGCACCCGGCGGTTGGTGAGCAGGAAGTAGGGCGCGAGCGCGGCGCGGTGGTCGGGCTTCAGCCCGGCGCGGTACAGCGGCCGACCCTCGGACAGCGCGTCGTTCGCGACGCGGAGCGCTGCGAGGTCGTCGCCGAGGCTCTTGTCGAGCTTCGAGCGCCGCTCGACGTCCGTCAGCCGCTTCTCGACCGTCTCGAGGTCGGCGAGGGCGAGCTCGAGTTCGACGACACGGAGGTGTTCGAGCGGGTCGCTGGGGCCGGGGACGTCGTCGTCCTCGAAGGCGCGCAACACGAAGACGATCGCGTCGACCTCGCGGATGTTGGCGAGAAACTTGTTGCCGAGGCCCTCGCCCTTGGACGCGCCCTCGACCAGTCCGCCGATGTCGACGACCTCGACGGCGGCGTGGATGGTCTTCTTCGAGCGCGACATCGTCGAGAGCCGGTCGAGCCGGTCGTCGGGCACCCGGGCCACACCGATGTTCGGGTCCTTCGTCGCGAACGCGTACGGCGCCGCCAGGGCGCCACCACCGGTGAGCGCGTTGTAGAGCGACGACTTGCCCGCGTTGGGGAGACCGACCAGTCCGAACCGTTCCATGGCGGGGTGGAGGCTACCGACGGCGCTCGGTGTCACGCTCGACGAATTCCGACCGATTCTCTCGATCCGCGCGTGCCCTACCACCGGCTGCGTCCGGCATCCGCGGCACTTTGCCGAACCTTGACGTCGAGTCGCCGATCGACGGGAATCGACTGGCGTGTTCCGTCGACGGGTGGTAGCCATGGAGGCGACCAAGAACTTCGGCGGGAAGGTACGGGAACGAGATGGGTGGGCGACTCGGGGCCTGGTCCTCGTGGCGGGACCAGGCGATGAGCGGGCGGGCGCGCGACGCGAGCGCGAGCCCGCAGGGCGGAAGCGAGAGCCGCGCGCCCGGTGACGGCGCGCCACCGCCGGCGTTGAGGACCGGACCCAACGTGCGCGGGTGGTTGATCCTGGCCGACGCCGTCGCGGTCACCGTCGGCTTCGGTTTGGCCTTCGTCGTGCAGGCGAGCGCGAAGCCGGTCCCGGCTTCGGTCGCCACCGAGCATCTGCTCCTGGCCGTCGCCAGCCTGCCGGTGTTCGCGTTCGGCGCGGCGTCGGCGCGGCTCTATCGGGCTCGGAACAACGAGCGCCCGCGCGACGAGGTGGCCAACATCCTGCGGGCGGTCGCCATCGGAGTGGCGGCGCTCGTCACGCTGGCGTTCGGGCTCCAGTTCAAGCACCTGTCGCGACTGTGGATCGCACTCGTCGGTGTCGGCGTGGCCGCAGCGTGGATCGCCGAGCGACTCGTCGCACGACGGGTCCTCGCCGAGATGCGGGTCACGGGTCGACTCAGCAGGCGGATCGTCATCGTCGGGACCGACTCCCACGCCGTCAGGTTGCTGCACACCTACCAACGCAACCGCCGGTACGGCTACGACGTCATCGGCTTCGTCGGCGACGGCGACCTCGGCTCGCGCGGGGGCGTCGGCGTGCTCGGGCGGATGGCCGATCTCGACCGCGTCCTCGATGAGCATCAGCCGACCGGCGTCGTCATCTCGCTCTACTCCGTCGGCGACGAGGATGTGAACCGCTTGAGCCGGCGGCTCACCGACGCCGGTTTCCATGTCGCGCTGTCGACGGCGCTGACCGACATCGACGTCACCCGGCTGCGCCCGCAACAGGTCGACGGTCGGACGATGATCTACGTCGAGCCGGTCATCCGCCACGGTTGGCGGGCGCTCGCCAAGCGCGCTTTTGACATCGCGGTGGCGTCGTTCACGATCGTCGTGACGTTGCCGATCTGGCTCCTCGCCATGCTGGCCGTGCGGCTCACGAGCCGCGGGCCCGTGTTCTTCCGTCAGCAGCGTGTCGGACGCGACGGCCGGCTGTTCACGATCCTCAAGCTGCGGACGATGGAGCAGGACGCCGAGGCGCACCGTGGCGCGCTCGCTCCCTGGAACGAGGCGTCCGGGCCGCTGTTCAAGATCGAGGACGATCCGCGTCTCACGCCCGTCGGCCGCTGGCTCCGGAAGTTCTCGATCGACGAGCTCCCTCAACTCCTCTGCGTGCTCCGAGGCGACATGAGCATGGTCGGGCCACGGCCCGCCCTTCCCGACGAGGTTGCGCACTGGGACGACACGCTCTACGACCGGTTGCGGGTGCCCCCCGGGCTCACCGGCATGTGGCAGGTCTCGGGCCGTGCCGACGCGAGCTTCGAGCAGTACCGGCGACTCGACCTCTACTACGTCGACAACTGGTCGCTGACGCACGACATCCGGATCTGCGTCAAGACCTTGGGCGCGGTCGTGTCCGGACGCGGTGTTGCGTAGGATCACCCGGATGGCGATCAAACCGTCCGCGGCGCCTCGCGCCCAGGTCGCGGTGGTCGGGACCGGGTACGTCGGTCTCACCACCGGAGCCTGTCTGGCCCATCTCGGTGTCGACGTGACCTGCTGCGACGTCGACGAGGAGAAGGTCGAGCGCCTGCGCGCCGGTGAGATCCCGATCGTCGAGACCGGGCTCGCCGAGATCGTCCGGCCGGCGCTGGCCGATGGCCGCCTGTCGTTCGCACTCGGTGTCGACCCGGCCGTGCGAGACGCCTCGGTCGTGTTCCTGTGCGTGCCGACACCGCAGGACGACGACGGGTCGGCCGACCTGAGCTACGTGCGCCGCGCCGCGGCCGAGATCGGCCCGCTGCTCGCTCCCGGGGCGGTGGTGGTGAACAAGTCGACGGTCCCGGTGGGCTCGTTCCACATCGTCGGGCAGGCTCTCGGCCGATCCGACGTGCACGTCGTGTCGAACCCGGAGTTCTTGCGCGAGGGGTCGGCGGTCGAGGACTTCCTGCACCCCGACCGCATCGTGATCGGCGCTGATGACGACGGGGCCGCACGACGGGTCGCCGCCCTCTACGACGGCGTCGACACCGACTTCGTCTTCACGGATCCGCGATCCGCCGAGCTCATCAAGTACGCCGCCAACGGGTTCCTCGCGATGAAGATCTCCTTCATCAACAGCGTGGCTGCGATGTGTGAGCACGTCGGCGCGAACATCGTGAGCGTCGTGGACGGCATCGGTTCCGACCGCCGGATCGGATCCGAGTTCCTCCGGCCCGGTCCCGGCTGGGGCGGCAGCTGCTTCCCGAAGGACTCCCGCGCGCTCGTCGCGACGGCGGCGCAGAACGGCTACGACTTCTCGCTGATGCGAGGCGTGATCGACATCAACGAACAACAGCTCCGGCGGATGGTCGACAAGGTCTCCGCCGCCGTCGATCGGCTGGCCGACGCCAGTCTCGCCGGGGTCGTGGTCGGCGCGCTCGGGCTCACGTTCAAGGCCGGCACCGACGACCTGCGCGAGTCGCCCAGTCTGCGCGTGATCGACGGACTCCGACGCCGCGGTGCCCGCGTCCGCGCCTTCGACCCGACGACGGTCGGCCCGCTCGACGGCATGCGCCGCGTTCGGCTCGATGGCATCGAGGTCTGCGACTCGGCGGTCGATGCCGTGAGCGGGGCCGACGTGGCCGTCGTCCTGACCGAATGGCCGGAGTTCGCCGACATCGACCTCGAGAAGGTCGCCGACGTGATGCGGGGCAGCGTGATCGTCGACACCCGCAACCTGCTCGACCCGAGCGCGGTTCGGCGAGTCGGATTGCGCTACGTCGGGGTCGGGAGGCCGTGACCGACCTCACCGTGGTGGCCGGCGGTGCCGGCTTCCTCGGCAGCCACATCTGCGACCGGTTGATCGAGCGCGGCGACCGGGTGATCTGCATCGACAACGTGAGCACCGGGACCGCGGAGAACGTCGCCCACCTCATCGACGATCCGCGATTCCACTTCGTCGAGCACGACGTGGTCGCGCCCGGCGTGGCGGCGCTGGTCGCCGAGTGCTGGGGCGACGCCGCGCCCACCCGCGTGCTGCACCTCGCGAGCCCCGCTTCGCCCCCGGAGTACCTGCGCCGGCCCATCGAGACCCTCGACGTCGGCAGTGTCGGCACGCGGCAGCTCCTCGACCTCGCGCTCGCATCCGGCGCGCGGTTCTTCCTGGCTTCGACGAGCGAGGTGTACGGCGACCCGGTCGTGCACCCGCAACCGGAGGGCTACTGGGGCAACGTCAACCCCGTCGGCGAGCGTTCCGTGTACGACGAGTCGAAGCGCTTCGCCGAGGCGATGACGGCGGCGTTCCGACGCACGTACGGCGTCGACACGCGCATCGCCCGGATCTTCAACACGTACGGACCCCGGATGCGCGCTGACGACGGGCGCGTCGTCACGAACTTCATCAATCAAGCGATCCGCGGCGAGCCGCTCACGATCTACGGCGACGGGAACCAGACCAGGAGCTTCTGCTACGTCGACGACGAGGTCGCGGGGCTCCTCGCGCTACTCGACGGCGAGGTGCCGGGTCCCGTGAACATCGGGAACCCCGGCGAGTTCACCATGCTCGAGCTGGCATCGCTCGTGATCGATCTCACCGGTTCCGGGTCCGAGCTCGAGTTCCGGCCGCTCCCGTCCGACGATCCGCGTCAGCGCCGGCCCGACATCGCGCTCGCCCGTGACGCACTCGGATGGGAACCGACCATCGCGCTGGCCGACGGGCTCGACCGGACGATCCGCTGGTACCGGGAACAGGGCGCGGCGCACACCCCGGCCTGACCCGGCGCGGCGCTCGCGTCAGAGCGACGAACCGACCAGTTCGGAGATCAGCCAGTAGCCGCCGAGCGTGGAGAGCCAGCCGAAGAGGCCGAGGCCGAGCCAGGCCGCCACGCGGCGCGGCGCGAGATGCAACTCGTCGTTGCGCGCCGACGAGGTGGTGGTGGCGGAAGTCATGTCGAAGGCGGGAACCTGGAGATCGTCGATGGGCGTTGATCGGGGTGCTCCGCCGCACCATGAACGATGTGTGGTCGACTCGACCGTTCTCATGACACCCCCCGAGCGGTTCTCGCTCTCAGGGTGTCATGTGCACGACCAGCGACCGTGGATGGTCCAGGATACGCCCTCGGGCGGGCGATTGAAAGTGGGCGGCCGGACGCGAAACGGGGCGGGCACCGCAGTGCCCGCCCCGTGCCCGATCGGTGGGGGGATCGATCGGTGGGTTCCGCCCGGGGCCTGTTGGGGGAGGAGGACGGCCGCCGGAGCGAGATGTGTCAGCCGGCCGGCTGGGTGGCCGACTCGGCGAGCTGGGCCCGGACGTCGTCCATGTCGAGCTCGCGCACCTGCCGCAGCAGATCGTCGAGCGCCGACTTGGGGAGCGCGCCGGGTTGGCTGAAGAGCTGGATGCCGTCGCGGAAGATCATCAGCGTCGGGATCGACATGATGCCGAGCATGCCGGACAGCTCGGCTTCCGCCTCGGTGTCGACCTTCGCGAAGGTGACATCGGGGTTCTCCTCCGAGGCCTGCTCGAAGATCGGGGCGAACATGCGGCACGGCCCGCACCACTCGGCCCAGAAGTCGACGAACGTGATGCCGTCGGCGGTGACGGTCGACTCGAAGTCGTCCTTGGTGAGGTTGGTGGTGGCCACGGAGCGCGTCCTTCCGGGGGTCGGGGTGATCGTTCGGGTGATCGGCGTATTCGGTCTGTGCCGAGGTCGGTAACCGGCCGGCACGAAGATGAAACGCCGCGGCAGTCGCCGGTATTCCGGCCGTGACGGCTGGCACACCTCGTCGGATACCGTGCGGGACATGACGCCCACGGCGCCGATGACCCCGGAAGAAGCGCTGCTGCGGGTGATCCACTGCCTGGACCGCGCCCACGCGTCGGGCTTCAAGACGAAGGCGTTCGTGCGGGCGCTCGACGTCGTGCGCACGTGCGATCCGGTCGAGCTCGCCGAACGGGCCCGCGACGAGCGCCTGCAGGAGCTCGACGGCATCGGCGACGCGACCGCCGGGGTCATCACCGAGGCGCTCGCGGGCGTCGTGCCGAGCTATCTCGCCAGGCTCGAGGTGGAGTCGGTGGTGCCGCTCACGGCCGAGGGCGCCGAGCACCGCGCTGCGCTCCGCGGCGACTGCCACCTCCACTCGACGTGGAGCGACGGAGGCGCGTCGATCGAGTCGATGGCGGCCACCGCCATCGAGCTCGGCCACGAGTACATGGTGTTGACCGACCACTCGGCACGTCTCACCGTCGCCCACGGCCTCGACGAGGTGCGCCTGACCGAGCAGCTCGGGGTGATCGAGCGGGTCAATGCCGACATCGCCGCTGCCGGACACGACTTCCGGATCCTGACCGGGATGGAGGTCGACATCTTCGAGGACGGCTCGCTCGACCTGTCCGACGAGATGCTGGCTCAGCTCGACGTCGTCGTGGCCAGCGTCCACTCGAAGCTCCGCATGGATCGCAAGCAGATGACCGAGCGGATGGTCGTCGCGGTCGCCAACCCCCACGTCGACATCCTCGGCCACTGCACGGGTCGGCTGATCGGCAAGCGACCGGAGTCCACGTTCGATGCCGACTACGTCTTCGCCGCATGCGCCCAGTTCGAGACGGCGGTGGAGATCAACTGCCGACCCGAGCGGCTCGACCCGCCGCGTGAGCTGATCGACCTGGCGATCGACTACGGCTGCTGGTTCTCGATCGACTCCGACGCCCACGCGACGGGCCAGCTCGAGTGGCAGCCACACGGCTGCAACCGCGCCGCCGAGCGCGGGGTGCCGATCGACCGCATCGTCAACGCGATGCCGGCCGCGGAGCTGCTCGACTGGGCGGCGAGCTGAGGCTCGGCGGTTGGGCCGCCGCCGGGCGGGCCGTAGGCTGGTACGCCTATGTCGAAGAAGACCAAGAAGCGCAAGGCGCGCCTCCGCCGCAGCAAGGCGAACCACGGCAAGCGCCCGAACATGGGTCGCGGCTGACCGCGCCCCCGCTCGGTCTCTCCGCCCCTCCGCACCGGAAACCAGCGCCCGAACATGGGTCGCGGCTGACCGCGCCCCCGCTCGGTCTCTCCGCCCCTCCGCACCCGAAACCAGCGCCCCGCGACGGCGTCGCGGTGTACGTTGCCCGGCGTGCCCGTTCCCGCCACCCCGCGCGGTGACGTCGTCGACGGCTACCACGGCGTCGACGTTCCCGACCCCTACCGCTGGCTCGAGGCCGGCGACTCGCCGGCGGTGCGAGCCTGGGTCGACGAGCAGAACGCTCGGACGCGCTCGTTGTTGGAGGCGTTGCCGAACCGCTCGCGATGGCACGCCCGCCTCGTCGAGCTGATGGAGCTCCCGATCGTGCTCGGCGCCCAGGTTCGAGGCGACCGGGTGGCCCTGCTCGAACGGATCGACGGTGCGCCGCAGGCGCGGCTCGTCGTGCGATCGCTCGACGACCCCGACGACGTCGTCGTCGTGTCCGACCCCGCCGCCGCGACAGCGGACGGCGCCGTCGCGGTCGACTGGTTCTGGCTCTCACCCGACGGAGCGCTCGTCGCGTTCGGCACGAGCGAGGGTGGCACGGAGAACTCGGTGCTCCGCATCGCGCGCACCGAGGACGGGACGCTGCTCGACGACGAGATCCCGAACTGTCGCGCGTGCAGCGTCGCCTGGGAGCCCGACGCATCGGGCTTCCACTACACGCGCTATCCCGACGGCGACGAGTACCACCGCACGGTGCATCACCACGCGCTCGGCGCAGCCTGGCGCGACGATCCGGTCGTGTGGGCCGACCACATCTCGCCACAGACGTGGCCCGACATCGCGCTGTCCCCCGAGGGTCGCTTCCTGCTCGTCGACGCGATGGTCGGGTGGGGGCGCGACGACCTCCACCTGCTCGATCGGGCCGACGGCTCGTGGCGCACGCTCGTCGAGGGGGTGGAGGCCGTCAACCGGTTCGTGTTCGAGGACGACACGACGTTGCTCGGCGTGACGACGGTCGGCGCCACTCGCGGGCGGGTGGTGCGCGTGTCCGCCGTCGAGCCGCCGACCGACCCCGGTGGATGGGAGACGGTCGTCAGCGAGCGCGACTGTGTGCTCGGGTCGGTGCGCGTCGCCCCAGGCGGCTGCTACGTCGTCGCCACCGAACACGCCGTCGATCGGATCGAGTGGTGGGTCGCCGGCGCCGACCGGCCGAGGGCGATCGACCGCCTCGGCGTGGTCAGCGTCGCCGGCTTGGCGGTCGAGCGCGACACGGGCGCCGCGCTGGCGCTGCTCTCGGGCTTCGACCGTCCGACCGGCCTGGTGCGCGTCGACGAGGATCACAGGGCGCGGCCCTGGTTCCCTGCCTCCGCCGCCACGGGCGTCGAGTTGACCGTCGAGCAGGTCACGTACCCGTCCGTCGACGGCACGCCGATCGGGCTTTTCCTCGTCGACGGGCACGCGACCGACCATCGGGCCGGCACCCCGACGATCCTCAACGGCTATGGCGGCTTCGCGATCACCGAGACCCCGGTGTGGTCGCCGATGATCGCCGCCTGGTGCGAGGCCGGTGGCCGGTACGCGATCGCCGGTCTGCGCGGCGGCGCCGAGCACGGCGAGGCGTGGCACGACGCCGGGCGTCGCGGCAACAAGCAGAACGCGTTCGACGACTTCCACGCCGCCGCCGACTGGCTCGTCGCCACCGGGCGGGCGTCACGGGAGCGGCTGGCGATCGCCGGCGGCTCCAACGGTGGACTGCTGGTGGGTGCCGCCCTGACCCAGCGACCCGACCTGTGCCGCGCCGCCTGGTGCGCCGTGCCGCTGCTCGACATGATCCGGTACCCGGAGTTCCTCATCGCCCGCCTCTGGACCGACGAGTACGGCGACCCGGCGATCGAGGAGGAGTTCGGCTGGCTCTGGGCGTACTCGCCATACCACCGCGTCCGGCCGGGTGAGCGGTATCCGGCGGTCCTGCTGACCACCGCCGAGGGCGACACCAGGGTCGACCCGCTGCACGCTCGGAAGATGGCGGCGATGCTGCAGTGGGCGACGTGCGAGCCCGAGGACCGGCCGGTGCTCCTGTTCCAGGAGGAGCGAGCCGGCCACGGTGTCGGCAAGCCCGTCGGGAAGCGCGCCGCCGAGCACGCCGACGTGCTCGCGTTCTTGTCATGGCAGCTCGGCGGCCCCGAGCGGGGGACGGCGTGATGGACGAGGCGCGCCTGGCGCTTCTGGTCTGCGCCGGCGCGCCCGATGCGTGGGCCGCGCTCGGCTTCACGGTCGACGCCGAGG
>JBFHJC010000039.1:0-20236 GCA_041596155.1 Ilumatobacter sp.
CCAGGCACCTTTCGACACGCTAGAGACGACCTGCGATCGCCGACGTCGCCAAGGCGACGTCGGCGAATCGCGTCGTCAGCGGGCTGAGCCCGAGACGAATCACGTCGGGCTCGCGGAAGTCGGCGACGACCCCGTGGCGGTCCGCCAGCTCCCGGGTGATGTGCGACGCCGACGGGTGGTGGACGCACACGTGACCGCCGCGGCGCTCGTCGTCGCGTGGTGTAGAGGTCGTCAGCCCGAGGAGGTCACAGCAGTCGATCGCGAATCGGCCCAGCTCGACCGACTTGGCGCGGATCGCTTCGATGCCGGCTTCGGCCGTGACCTCGATCCCACACTGCGCCGCGACGAGACCGAGGATGCCCGGCGTGCCCGCGAGCAGGCGACCGATGTCGGGCCGCGGCTCGAACGTCGGGCCCATGGCGAACTGGTCGCGCTGGGCGAACCAGCCGTGGAACGGTTCGTCGAGCTGGGCGAGGAGCTCGGCGGCCACGTAGCTGAACGCCGGCGCACCCGGTCCTCCGTTCAGGAACTTGTACGTGCACCCGACCGCGAGCGTCGCGCCGGCGTTGCGCAGACCGACCGGGTGGACGCCCGCGGCGTGCGACAGGTCCCACACGACGAGCGCGCCCGCGTCGTCGGCCCGCCGCTGCTCCGCGGCGAGATCGGCGATCTCGGCCGTCCGGTAGTCGATCAGCGAGCGGACCACCACCGCGACGTCGTCGAGCCGATCGAAGCCCGTCGAGACGTCGAGACCATCGGCAGCGGCGATCGCGTCGACCACGTATCGGTCGGTCGGGAAGTCGTCGGGCGAGACCGCGATCACGCTCCGCTCGGAGCGCATGCGCAGCGCCGCTCGAATGAGCTGGTACAGGTTCACCGTGGTCGAGTCGTGCACCACCACTTCCCCGGCGGCGGCGCCGATCAATGGCGCCAGCGTGGCGCCGACGCGCTGGGGGAGGTCGAGCCAGTGCTCCCAGCTCTGGATCAGCCCGCCCGCCCACTCGTCGTGCAGCACGGAGTCGAGCCGATGGATCGTGCGCTTCGGCGGCATCCCGAGCGAGTTACCGTCGAGGTAGGCGAGGCCGGGGTCGGGGATCTCGAACTCCTCTCGCCAGCCTGCGAGCGGATCGACCGCGTCGAGCTCGGCCGCTCGGGCTACGAGCCGGTCGACGACGCTCACGACTCGACCAGCTCGATGAAGCTCGCCTGGCGGACGAGGCCGTCGTTGGTCAGCTCGGTCATCTCGATCGTGGCGACGAGCTCGGGCTGCACCCATCGGGCGTTCCGCCGGTACGACGAAGGGGGCGGTGGGTCGAACGGACAGTCGCGAATCTCCAGGGCCCGCAGCCGCTTCGAGAGCACGACCAGCATCTTCTGGTTGAAGCCGCTCCCGACGCCACCGGCGAACGTGAGCCGGTCGCCGTCGAAGCGCCCGACGAGCAACGAGCCGAACGTCGCGGTGCGGTTGCCGTCACCGGTCGTGTAGCCGCCGACAACGACGTCGAGGCGTCGCCGGTGCTTGATCTTGCGCCAGTTCGGCGAGCGCTTGCCGGGCTGGTACGTCGACCCGAGCCGCTTGGCCATCACGCCCTCGAGCTCGCGTTCGCCGGTGGCCGCCAGCAGCTCGGCGCCGCCGCCGATCCGGTGGGCCGGCACCATCCAGTTGTCGCCCGGCTCGACGAGCTGGTCGAGCAGTCTCCGCCGGTCCTCGTAGGGCAGGGCGATCGTGTCGTGGTCGTCGATGCGGAGCACGTCGAACACGTACAAGGCCGCCTGGCGCTCGTGACGCTGCATGAGCTCGAATCTCGGCCGCCCGTCGTCGTCGAGCACGACGAGCTCTCCGTCGAGGATCGCCGTACGGGCGTGCACGCCGCCGGGCAGCTCGCCGAGCTCCGGGTAGGTGGCGGTCACGTCGCGGAGGTTGGTCGACTGCAGCCGGAGGGCGCGGTCGTCGACGAACGCCAGCGTCCGGTAGCCGTCGAACTTGATCTCGTATGCCCACCGGTCGTCGTCGGCGGGGAGTGATCCGAGCGTCGCCTTCATCGGCGGGACCGGGAACGCGAGCGGCATCAGCGCCGTGGCGGGTGCGACGACAGCACGCCTTCGTCGACGAGCTGGTTGATGCGGTCGTCGCCGAGACCGAGGAGGTCGCGGAGCACGTCGGCGTTGTCCTCGCCGCGGTAGCGCGGCGTCCCGGTGACACCGACGTCCGGGGCGTCGCTGAACTTCCAGGGTGCGTTCGGGACGCGGAACGTGCCGCCGCCGCGGTCGTCGACGGCGCGGATGGCGTCGCGCTCGGCGGCCCAGTCGCTGGCGGCGACCTCGGCGACCGAGCGAATCCGCCCCACCGCGAGGCGCCGCCGCGCGAAGCGCCGCTCCAGCTCGTCGACGTCGGGCACCGTCGCTGCGTAGTCGGCGATGTGCTGCTGGATCTCGTCGAGGTGGGCGAGCCGGCCGGCCACCGTGGCGAAGCGGGGATCGTCGACGACGTCTCGCCGCTCGACGACGTCCATGTACGCCTCGAAGTTGCCCTTCGCCGCTGGGTTGCCGGCGATCGCTGCCGAGTCGCCGTTGGCGACCGTGACGACGGGCTGCTCGGCGTTGCCGAAGCTGCGGACCCAGTCGGGATCGGTGTCGCCGTCCCACAGGTCGTCGTGGACATGCTCGTTGTCGTACAGCATGACCTGCGCCATCGCCACGTCGATCCACTGTCCGCGCCCGGTGTGCTCGCGCTGATAGAGCGCGGCGAGGATCGCCGTTGCCGCTTGGACGGATGTGTACACGTCGGCGTGGCTGTGGCGATCGGTCCGGTAGACGCCACCGCGCCCGTGATCGCCCTGCGACTTCGTGAGACCGGTCTCGGCCTGCACGACTGGCGCGTACGCCCGTCGGTCGGCCCAGGGGCCGGTTGCCCCGTACCCGCTGATCGAGGCGTAGACCAGACGCGGGTTGTGAACGGCGACGGCCTCGTGATCGAGTCCGTACCGCGCCATCACGCCGGGCCGGAAGTTCTCGACGAGGACGTCGCTGCGCTCGGCCAGCTCGAGCAACAGCTCGACCGCCTCGGGCCGCTTCACGTCGAGGCTGAGCGACCTCTTCCCGGTGTTCTGCTGGACGAAGTACGTGGGCATCGAGTTGCGTCGCGGCGACGTGAAGCGGGTGACGTCGCCGGCAGGTGGCTCGACCTTGACGACCTCCGCCCCGAGGTCGGCCAGGATGCGGGTGCAGTGCGGGCCGGCGAGCACGCGGGTGAAGTCGAGCACGCGGATGCCCTCGAGCGGAGTCTGCATCCCCTCATCGTGCCTGATCACGCCCACCGCGTCAGAACGGAGGACCTACGGCCCTGTCGGCGGGCACGGGCTGCCGCCATCGTGGACGCGAATCGGTCGTGACGCGGCCGTCGGCAGGAAGGGAGCGGCGCATGAAGGTGCTGCTGGTCGAAGGTCAACCGGGTGAGGGGGCGGCGGCCGAGGCGCGGCTGCGCGCCGCCGGGCACGAGGTCGTCGGGTGCGGTGCGATCGAGCCATGGGCGCCCTGCCGCGGCCTGCAGACGATGAGCGACTGCCCGCTCGACGCCGGTGACGTCGACGTCGCGGTCGTGAGCCGGACCGACGGCGACATGGCCGTGAGCGAGCGCGGCGCACTGTGCGCCGCCCGACGCCGCATCCCGGTCGTCGTCGACGGTCCAGCCCAGCTCGCCGTGTCGTTCGGCCCGGTCACCCACATCGCGGGTGGCGATCTGCTCGCGTCCTGCACGGCCGCCGCCCGGTCGGGGTCGGCTCACGCGGCGGCGGTCCGGCGCGAGCTCCTGATGTCGGGCGTGGTCACGGCGACCGACGTCGAGACCAAGGCGGTCGCGTTCGAGGTCGACCGCGAGCATGGGAGGCTCCGCCTCACGATCCGGATCGCGCCCGACGACCCGCGGTCGGCGTCGATCCGGAAGTCGGCCGCCGAAGCGCTTCGCCGGTTCGATCAGTGGACGCCGGTGATCGACGTCGTCGTCCAGCCAGCGAGCTGAAGGCCCGCGCATCCGGGGTTGCCTCCGACGGCGCCGGACTCGCAGTCGCGTCCCCCGGCGCGATACACCCGTCGTGTGAGCAACCCGCCGCCCGACGGTCCGGCCCCCGAACTCATCGATCGCACGCCCGGGCCGCTCGACGGCGTGCTCGTCGCCGACCTGTCGCGGGTGCTCGCGGGGCCCTACTGCTCGATGCTGCTCGCCGACCTCGGCGCCACCGTCGTCAAGGTCGAGAGCCCCGCCGGTGACGACACCCGCACGTGGACTCCGCCCGAGCACGACGGCGTCGCGACCTACTACCTCTCGATCAACCGCAACAAGCGGTCGGTCGTGCTCGACTTCGGCGATCCCGACGACCTGGCGCTCGTCAAGGAGCTGGTGCGGCGCGCCGACGTCACCCTCCAGAACTTCAAGCCCGGCGGTCTCGAACGCTTCGGCCTGGACTACCAGTCGGTGCGGGAAACCAATCCGACGCTCGTGTACCTCTCGATCAGCGGCTTCGGCACCGGCGCCGGTGCCGGGCTGCCCGGCTACGACCTCGTCGTGCAGGCGGTGTCCGGCCTGATGAGCCTCACGGGCGACCCCGACGGTCCGGCGTTCCGGGCGGGCATCTCGGTGTTCGACGTGATGACCGGTCTGCACGGCACGATCGGCATCCTCGCCGCGCTCCGCCATCGCGAGCTGACCGGCGAGGGGCAGCACGTCGAGGTGAACCTGTTGTCGTCGGCGCTGAGCGGTCTCGTCAACCAGACGGCGGCGTACACCGCGGCCGGGGTCGTGCCGATGCGGATGGGGAACGCCCACCCGAGCGTGTACCCGTACCTCGTCCTGCCGACCGCCGACCGGGACGTCATCATCGCCGCCGCCAACGACCGTCAGTACCGGGCGCTCTGCGAGGTGCTCGGCGTGCCCGAGCTCGGTGAGGACCCGCGGTTCCGTCTGAACGCCGACCGCACCGCCAACCGCGCCGAGCTGCACCCACTGCTCGTGGAGCGGCTCGCCGCATGGTCCGCCGACGACCTCTTCCGCTCGCTGAACGCGGTCGGTGTGCCGTGCGGCCCGATCAACACGATCGGCGAGGGCATCGAGCTGGCCGAGCAGCTCGGGCTCCGGCCCAGGGTGACGCTCGGGGACGGCGAACACGCCGTCGACCTCGTGCGGCACCCGATCACGTTCGGCGCCAACGACATCGGCTACCGCCACCCGCCGCCGAGGCTCGGCGAGCAGTCCGACGAGATCCGGCGTTGGCTGGCGGCGTCGGTCGACGGCCGCGACCGTGGTGCCGGCGGCCGATGAGCGACGAGCGCCCCTCCTACCGGACCGGCATCGGCGCCGCCGAGCGCGACGCGATCCACCTGCTCGGCCACGACCTCGCCGGCGACCTGCTCGGTCAGGTGTCGTTCGGCGAGCTCGCCTACTGGCTCATGACCAAGCGCCGCCCGACCGAGTCGCAACGTGCGATGTTCGAGGCGGTGCTCGTGGCCCTCGCCGATCACGGCTTCACGCCGACCGCGATCGCGTCACGGCTGACGCTGTTGAGTGCGCCCGACTCGCTGCAGGGCGCCGTCGCCGCCGGACTGCTCGGCGGTGGGTCGCGGTTCCTCGGCGTGACCGAGGACGCCGCGGCGTTCCTGCACACCACCCTGGACGGGGCCGAGCGCCTGCCGGACGACGACGCCGGCTGGAATGCGCTGGCACTCGACGCCGTTCGCTCGGTACGAGCCGCCGGCCGGTTCGTGCCGGGCCTCGGCCACCCCGTCCACAAGGACGGCGATCCGCGCACCCCGGTCCTGTTCGAGCTCGCTCGCCGGCACGGCACGTTCGGTCCGCACTGTGAGCTGTTCGAGGCCGTCGGCCGGGTCCACGCCGAGGTGCTCGGCCGAGAGCTGCCGCTCAATGGCGCCGGTGTGTGCGGCGCCGTGCTCGCCGACATCGACGTGCCCGTCGCCGTGGCCCGCGGCGTCGCCCTGCTCGCCCGGTGCGCCGGCCTGCTCGGTCATCTCGCCGAGGAGATGACCGATCCGATCGGCATGGCCGTCTACGCCGAGGTCGACAGCCACACCGACTACCGACCGCCACCGCCGGAGCGCCCATGAGCACACTGCCCTGCTACGACGAGCTGCCCCGCCGTGCGGGCCTACCGTGCGCATGGGAGGTGTGGGAGCCGGAGGGCGACGTGCTCGGCTGCCTCAACCTGCTCACGCCCGAGCGCGCCGCGGCTGCGGCCCGGTTGGTCGAACGTGGGATCACGTTCCCGCTCAACTGGTCGTTGCGGATGCCGGACCCGCCGCTGTACGGCCGCTCGCGCTTCGAGCACGAGGTCACCGGCGATGACCACAGCACGTCGCACGACGACGTGCTGCACGGCTGGAACACGCAGTCGTCGACGCAGTGGGACGGCTTCCGGCACATCCGCAACCATGCCGTGCAAGCCGATACCGGCGGCACTGGCCACTTCGGTGGCGTGCCCGACGATGAGCACGGGATGCACCACTGGGCGCGCCGCGGCATCGTGGGGCGTGGTGTGCTCGCCGACGTCGGACGGTGGCGCGAGCAGCGGGGTCGGCCGCTGCGACTCGACGAGTCCGACGCCGTCACCGCCGACGAGCTGCTCCTGTGCCTCGCCGACCAGGGCTCCGACGTCGCGGAGGGCGACATCCTGCTGGTGCGATTCGGGTGGGTCGGCTGGTACGAGCAGCAGTCCGCCGACGTTCGGGCCCGCCTGGTCGACCGCAATGTGATGCGCACCCCCGGTCTGGCTCCGACCGACGACACGTGCCGGACGCTCTGGGACCTCCACATCGCGGCGATCGCGTGCGACAACCCGGCGGTCGAGATGTGGCCGCCCGGAGCGCTGCTCACCGACGAGGAGCGGGCCGTGTTGCGGGAAGATCCCCGCGAGCTGCATCGGGCCTTCATCCACACGATCCTGCTGCCGATGCTCGGCCTCCCGCTCGGCGAGATGTTCGCGCTCGATGCGCTGGCGGCCGACTGCGCCGCCGACGGCCGCTACGAGTTCCTGTTCACCTCGGCCCCGCTCGACATCCCCGCCGGCGTCGCCAGTCCCCCCAACGCCCTCGCGATCAAGTAACGGCTTCGCACGTGGCGGCGCGGCCGTCGCGCCCGCCCTTCCGGATCTGCCGTGCTCGCTGCGCTGCGCTCCTCGCCTCCCTACCTCTGCGGGCGTGGTCGTCTGGAGCGACATGACCGGCTTCGCCTCCGCCGCTCCTGTGCTTCGCTGATCGCCCGCCTCGCCGGCGCGACGCGGTCTGGTGCTAGATCGCGTCGGCGTCGGTGTTGTGTGCTGCGAGGCCTTTCTGGAGGGTGGCGAACACGGGCGGGGGATCGCGCCACGGGTCGTGCTCGCCGCGGCGGGCCTCCTCGATCGCCGTCCACACCCGCTCGGGGGTGCACGGCATGTCGATGTGCCGGACGCCCAGGTGCGAGACGGCGTCGATGACCGCGTTCTGGATCGCCGGCGTCGAGCCGATCGTCGCCGCCTCGCCGATGCCCTTCGCGCCGAGCGGGTTGAGCGGCGACGGCGTCTCGGTCGAGCGGGTCTCGAAGCTCGGCATCTCGGCGGCCGACGGCAGGCCGTAGTCCGCGAGGTTCGACGTGATCGGGTTCCCGTCGGCGTCGAAGCGGATCTCCTCGAACAGCGCTTGGCCTACGCCGGACGCGATGCCGCCGTGCTGCTGACCCTCGACGAGCAGCGGGTTGATCACGGTGCCGCAGTCGTCGACGGCGACGTGTCGCACGAGCCGCGCCCGTCCGGTCTCGACGTCGACCTCGGCGACGGCGATGTGGGCGCCGAACGGGAACGAGGCGTTCTCCGGCGTGAACAGATGGGTGGCGGCGAGCGGCTCGCCGCCGTCCTCGGTCGCCCGAGCGGCCAGCTCACCCCACGACAGCGCCGTCGCCGGCACACCGGCCACTCCGACGGTGCCGACGGAGGTGTCGACGACGATGTCGGCGACGTCGGCCTCCAGGAGCCTGGCAGCGAGCTGCTTGGCGCGCTCCACGACCGCCTCCGTGGCACCGTGGACGGCTGATCCGCCGACCTGGAGCGACCGCGAGCCGCCGGTGCCACCGCCGCGAGGTACCCGGTCGGTATCGCCGTCGACGAGCGCGATCCGCTCGACCGGGATGCCGGTCTGGGCGCTCACCAACATCGCGTACGCCGTCTGGTGGCCCTGGCCGTGCGACAGGGTCCCGCAGTACATCGTGGCACTCCCGTCGTCGTGGACCTCGAGCTTGCCCCACTCGGGTGCTGCGCCGCCGGCGGTGATCTCGACGTACGCCGCGACGCCGATCCCGAGCTGCAGGGTGTCACCGCGCTCGCGCCGCGTTCGCTGCTCGGCGCGGAGCTGGTCGTAGCCGATCGCCTCGGCCGCGGTGCGCAGCGGCAAGCGGTATCGGCCGCTGTCGTAGACGTTGCCGGTGTGGGTCGTGAACGGGAACACGTCGTCGCCGAGGAAGTTGCGCTCGCGCAGCTCGATCGGGTCGATCCCGAGCTCACGCGCCGCCTGGTCGACGAGGCGTTCGAGCAGCGCCGTTGCTTCGGGGCGCCCGGCCCCGCGGTAGGCGCCCGTCGGCGCGGTGTTCGTGACGGCGACGACGACGTCGAAGTCGATCGCCGGGAAGTCGTACGTGCCGTGCGACATCCGGCGCGTGCCGCTCGGCAGGGCGGCGCCGATGCCGGGGTAGGCGCCGCCGTCGCCGACCAGGCGCACGCGGAGCCCGGTGAACGTGCCGTCGCGTCGACAGCCCAGCTCGGCGTACTGGACCTGGCTGCGGCTGTGCGATTGCGATTGCATGTCCTCGGTGCGCGTGGGGATCCACACGACCGGCCGGTCGAAGTGCCGGGCCGCCTTGGCGACGACGCCGTACTCGTGCTGGAGGCCGGCCTTGCCGCCGAAGCCGCCACCGACCTGCGGGGTGATGATGTGGATCTCGCGCTTGTCGACGCCGAGGACGGCCGCGAGCTGCATCTGCACGTAGTGCGGGAACTGGTTCGCCGGCCACACCGTGAGCCGCCCGTCGGGCGCCGGAGCGGCGGCGACACCGTGTGGCTCCATCGGTGCGACGCCGATGCGCTGGTTGACGTAGCGACCCCGAACGATGACCTCGGACACGGCGGTCAGATCGAGGACGTCGTCCGGCGATTCGGCGACGGCGACGTTGTCGCCGTGTGGGGGATGGATGACTGGCGCACCGTCGGCGAGCGCTGCTTCGGGGTTGGTGACCGCCGGGATCGGGTCGATCTCGACCCACACCGACTGGGCCGCGTCGACGCCCTCGGCCTGGGACTCGGCGAAGACCACCGCCACTGCCTCGCCGACGAACCGCACCCGGTCGGTCGCGATCGGGGGTCGGGCGAAGTCGTCGTGGATGTTGGAGAAGCCGTGGTGCGGGGCGATGTCGAGATCGGCCGCCGTCCAGACCGCCACCACGCCCGGCATCGCGCGTGCCTCGTCGGAGTCGATCGACAGGATCGTGCCGTGCGCCGCGTCGGAGCGGACGAACACCGCGTGCAGCGGCCGGTCGAGTTGGAGGTCGGCCACGTAGCGGGCCGCGCCGGTGAGCAGCGACGGGTCCTCGGTGCGCACGACGCGGTTGCCGAGGATCGAGCCGCGGGGGAGATCGGGGGTCGCAGTCATCGACGGCGACTCTACGCTGGCTCGATGGGTCGGGCCGGAGGTGAGTCGGGGCGGTCGCTCGCCCGGCAGCTCTCGCTCGAGGTGTACCTCCCGCTGCTTTTCGCCCAGCTCGGCCGTGGGATGCTGCTTCCGATCGTGCCGCTCTACCTCCGCGACGCCGGACTCTCGTTCACGATGACGTCGGTCGTGATCGGTGCCCTCGGTCTCGGCGGGATCGTCGGTGGACTGCCGGTCGGGCGGGTGGCGGGCCGGGCCGGTCCGGAGGTCTTGTTCGTCGCCGCAACGACCGCGATGGCGGTCACGGCGGCGCTGCTGGGCGTCGCCACCGCCGTGCTCGCGCTCGTCGCGTTTCGCGCCGTGTACGGCATCGGGGCCGTCGGGCTGCGGGTGTCGGTGCAGATGCTCGTCCACGCCGCCGCGCCGGTGCACCTGCGCGGGCGCGGCATGTCGGCGATCGGGGGCACGGTGCGGCTCGCCTTCTTCGTCGGGCCGTTGATCGGCGGCGTCCTCGTCGACCTGGCGGGGTTCACGACCGCCTTTGCGGCGTGCGGCCTCGCGACGCTGGCGAGCCTGCCGTCGTTCCTCGCGATCCGACGCCGCCGCGACGCCGGCGCGCGTCTCGTGCGGCCGGCCGAACCGCTGCGCAGCCTGCGTCACGCGCTCGCTGCCCATCGCGGCGTGCTCCTGCTGGCCGGGTTCGGCGCCACGCTGGTGATGACGGTCCGGGAGGGTCGCCACGTCGTCGTCCCGCTGATCGGTGACGAGCTCGGGCTCAGCGCCACCGCGGTGGGCGCGCTCGTGGCCATCGGCACCGGGGCCGATCTGTTGCTGTTCCCCGTCTCGGGTTGGCTGATGGACCACTTCGGGCGGTTGCACGCGATCGTGCCGGCGTTCAGCCTGCTCGGCATCGGCATGCTCGTGCTCGGTCTGGCACCCACCGCAGCCGGGGCGGTCGTCGCCGGCGTGATCATGGGCATCGGCAACGGCATGAGCTCGGGGACGATGCTGACGCTGGGCGGCGACCTCGCGCCGCCGCGCGACCCCGGCCCGTTCATGGCGGCGCTCGGCGTGATGCAGGACCTCGGCGTCGTGCTCGGACCGATCGTCGTCGGATGGCTCGCCGACACCGTGGGGATCGACGGAGCGGCCGTGGCGCTCGCACTCGTGATGTTCGCAGCGATCGGCTGGATCGTCGTCGCGCTCGGCGACACCGCCCATCCGACCCGGCCGTGGCTCGTCCGCCGGCTGGCGGCGACAGCGCCCGTCGCACCGCCGTAGCCTGGGGCCATGAGCGCGGTGCGCGAGACCTTCCCGCTCGGCTTCCAGTGGCCGACGATCGATCCGTTCCTGTTCTGCGTCCATCACCTCGATCGCTATCCGGCGGGCAACGCCGAGCAGGGCCCCGCGGCCTCGCTGGCTGGCCGTCCGCTCGGGCAGGACTTCGGCGGCATCGACGGCTGGCGCATGTATCACGGTCACGTCGTCCCCGGCTTCCCGGCCCATCCGCATCGCGGCTTCGAGACCGTCACGTTCGTGCGCCAGGGACTCGTCGACCACTCCGACTCGCTCGGTGCGGCGGCCCGCTACGGCCGGGGCGACGTCCAGTGGATGACCGCCGGCAGCGGCATCGTGCACGCGGAGATGTTCCCGCTCCTCGATCGCGACCAGCCCAACACCCTCGAGCTGTTCCAGATCTGGATCAACCTCCCTGCCGCCGACAAGATGGTCGATCCACACTTCTCGATGTTCTGGGACCGCGACATTCCCCGCCACGTGGCGGCCGACGACGGCTCCGGCGTCACCGTCACCGTCATCGCCGGCGCGCTCGGCGATGCGTCGCCGCCGTCGCCGCCGCCGGCGTCGTGGGCGTCGCGCGCCGAAGCCGACGTCGCGATCTGGCACATCGTCCTCGACGCCGGCGCCCGCTTCGTCCTCCCGGCTGCCGATGGTGTCGACACCGAGCGTGTGCTGTACGTGTTCGACGGCGACCAGGTCGCGATGGGCGGCGAGTCGGTCCGGGCCGGTACCGGAGCGCTCGTCACGTCCGGCCACGATCTCGAGCTCCACGCCGACGGGGCCGGCTCGGTCGAGATCCTCATGCTCCAGGGTCGGCCGCTCCGGGAGCCGGTCGCCCAGTACGGACCGTTCGTCATGAACACCCGGGCGGAGATCCAGCGCGCCTTCGATGACTACCAGCGCACCCGTTTCGGAGGATGGCCGTGGCAGCGCGACGACCCCGTCCACGGTGTCGACCCGGCACGGTTCGCGCGCCACGCCGACGGTCGCACCGAAGCCGCCGCCTGACGGCCGGCGGGCGTCGAGCTGGCCTCGGGTCGCCGATCGCGACAACGCTGGTCGCATGGCCGACGACCCCACCACCGCCGATCTCGGGCACGGCGAGGCCGCGGTCGACACGACACCGGCTGTCAGACCGGACGCCGAACCAGCGACTCCGTTGCATGATCTGACGCGGGTGGCTCTTCCGATCGCCTTCCTCGTTGGATGCGTGGTCGTCGGGGAGACGGTGATCTACCGGCTCGGGCAGCTCGACGAAGCGGCGTACTTCGAGCCCAGCATCCTCGCCGAAGTGGTTCGGGCGCGCTGGCCGGTCGCCGTGCTGGCGGTGGTCGCGAGCGTGGCTGCCATGGTCCGCTGGCGGACGTTCGGACCGCGGTGGCCGACGACGGGGCCGTTTCCCCTCCGGCTGGTCGTGGTTTTACCGGCCGCCGTTCTGACCTGGGCCTACACCACCTACGACTACAACCTGTACTTCGATCGCGGACACGCCATCGACCGGATCCTGCTGCTCGTGCTGTTCGTGGCGCTCGTCTGGCGTCCCGTGTTCGTCCCGGTGTGGCTCGTGGCGCTCGTCGCGGTCATGGGCCAGTTCGCCCACCCCCTCGGCGGCTACTCGCTCGCCGAGCAGTCGCCGCTGATCCAGATCCTCGTCGCGTTCATCGCCGTGTGGGTGGCGCGGGCGGTGATCGGACGATGGCTCGCGTGGCAGTTCCTCTTCGTGGCGCTCTGCATCGTGGCGTCGACGTACTGGTGGTCGGGGGTCGGCAAGTTGCGCCTTGGATGGATCGGCGCCGGACCGCACGTCAATTTCGAACTGCCGGCCACGTACTCGAACGGTTGGCTCGGCTTCGTGTCGGAGGATCGCATCGGCGAGCTGGCGTCGTGGCTGGGGGTGTTGCGGTGGCCGATGGCGGTCGGTGTGCTCGTGGTCGAGCTGGGGGCGCTCCTCCTGCTCGTACGGCGCTGGACGCTGACCGCGTTGCTGGTCGGATTCGTCGGCTTCCACCTCGCGGTGTTCGGCCTGACCGGCATCCTCTTCTGGAAGTGGATGGCAGTCGAGATCGGTCTGCTCGTGGTGCTGCTGCACCGGCGCCGCGACCGGGACGTGCCGTTCTTCGACGTGTCCCACGCGATCGTCTCGGTCGTCGTGATCGGCGGCAGCTTCGTGTGGTTCGCCCCGTCCAACCTGTCCTGGTACGACGCGCCGGCGACCTACGTGTACCGGCTCGAGGCCACGGGCAACGATGGCCGGGTCGGGGCGCTGCCGCCGGGCTTCTTCGGCGAGTACTCGTACCAGTTCACGTTGTCCGTGTTCGAATATCTGGTCGCTGACGACCCGCGGCTCGGGCTGTACTACGGAGCGATGTACGACCGGGAAGCGCTCCGCAAGCTGCGGACGGCCCGGACGGCCGAGGAGGTGTTCGCCATCGAGGCGGAGCACGGTCTGGTCCGCCACGACGCGGGGCGCGCCGAGCGGTTCGAGCGATTCGTCGCGACCTACGTCGGGAACTGGAATGAACGACGGTCGAGCAGCACCGCGGTCAGCCTGGTCGAGCCGCCGAGTCAGCTGATCACCTTCGATCGCCGCCGGAGCTACGACGGCGGCTCGATCGAGACGGTCACCGTGACGCAGGTACTGACGTTCTTCGACGGCGAGAGGTACGCCGAGCTGCGCGAAGTGCCGGTCCTGACCGTCACGATCGACCAGACCTGAACGGCACCCGGCCGGGCCGGGTCAGTTGCTGTGGTCGTCGGCGTTCGCGACCACGCGGCCGGCGACGATGGGCAGCATCTTGACGGCGATCGTCGGCACCTCCTTGAGCACGGTCGAAAAGCCCCGGCCGTCGATGTGGATCACCGACGCGTCGGTCTTCGTCGTCACCGTCGAGTTGCGATGCGAATGGGTGAGCAGTGCCATCTCGCCGGCGATGCCGCCAGGACCGATGTCGGCGACGTGCTCGCCGTCGCGCGTCACCTCCAGCTCGCCGGTCACCACCACGAACATCTCGTGCGCCGTCCCGCCCTGGGTCATCAGGACGCGACCCGGCCCGTAGTCGATCTGCGTCGCAGCTCGCGCGACGACGTCGAGCTCGTCGCCGGACAGGTCTGCGAACAGCGTCACCGCCTTGAGATGGTCGTGATATGCGTGTCGTGCCATCGGTGGCCCCTCCTTGTCGCCGTCCGTACAGTACGTCACCGGCACGACCAGGCGAAACGCGGGCGAGTTCCGGTCGATCGGCCCTGACCGACGCCGGTGGCCCCGGAGTACGATCCGCGTCATGCGCACCGAACTGTTGATCGACGGCAAGTGGCGGGACGGCTCGGAGGGCGGGCGCATCCCCGTCGTCGATCCGGCGACCGGTGAGCAGATCGCCGAGGTCGCCGACGGCACCCCGGCCGACGCGGTCGCCGCCTGCGACGCAGCGGCGGCCGCCCAGGAGCGTTGGGCCGTCACCGCGCCTCGCGAGCGGAGCGAGATCCTCCGCTCGTGCTGGCAGACGCTCGTCGATCACACCGACGAGCTGGCCTCGCTGATCGTGCGCGAGCAGGGCAAGCCGCTGGCCGACGCCCGGGGTGAGATCACCTACTCGGCCGAGTTCTTCCGTTGGAACGCCGAGGAGACCGTTCGCATCCGCGGCGACATCGGACGGGCCCCGTCGGGTGCGAACCGCATCATCGTCCATCACCCGCCGGTCGGTGTCGTGGTGATGGTCACGCCGTGGAACTTCCCCGCAGCGATGATCACCCGCAAGCTCGCACCGGCGCTCGGTGCCGGCAACGCCGTCGTGATCAAGCCACCGGCGGCGACGCCGCTCACCGCCCTTCGGGTCGCCGAGCTGCTCGAGGAGGCCGGCGTGCCCGCGGGGGTCGTCAACGTCGTACCGACCAGCACCTCGGGGGCGTGGTTCGACGCCGCGGTCGATCACACCGCCGTGCGGATGGTGTCGTTCACCGGCTCCACCGAGGTCGGTCGCAAGCTCCTCCGGCGAGCCGCCGACCGGGTGCTGAAGACCGTGATGGAGCTGGGCGGCAACGCCCCGTTCGTCGTGTTCGACGACGCGGACGTCGACGCCGCCGTCGAGGGTGCCATGGTGGCGAAGATGCGGCATTCGGCCGAGACGTGCACGGCGGCCAACCGCTTCTATGTCGAGCGCGGCGTGCTCGACGAGTTCACCCAGAAGTTCTCGGCCCGCATGGCGGACGTGCGGGTCGGCAACGGCTTCGACGAAGGCGTCACCTGCGGTCCACTGATCGACGAGGGTGCCGTGCGCGATGTGTCCGGCCTGGTCGAAGAGGCCGTCGGTGCCGGCGCCAAGGTGGCGCTGGGCGGATCGCGCATCGACGGGCCCGGCTTCTTCTACGCGCCGACCGTGCTGAGCGATGTCGCCCACGAGTCCCCGATCGCCCGGGCCGAGATCTTCGGCCCGGTCGCGCCGATCATCCCGTTCACCGATCACGACGAGATGGTGCGCCAGGCGAACGACACCGAGCTCGGTCTCACCGGCTACGTGTACACGCGGGATCTCGCCAAGGGCCTGGCGATCAGCGAACGGATCCAAGCGGGCATGATCGGCCTCAACCGGGGCGCGGTGAGCGACCCGGCGGCACCCTTCGGCGGGATGAAGCAGTCGGGCCTCGGGCGCGAGGGCTCGACGCACGGCATCTACGAATTCTGCGAGACGCAGTACATCGCGACCGACTGGTGAGCGTCGGCGGGCTGTACTGGCGGCGCCCGATGGGGCCGGTCGGCGGTGCCGTGGCGTGCACCGCGCGACCTGGCCCGGCCGGCACGGGGTCGACCATCGGTCGGCCGGGCATCCGCCGTGCCCGAGCGACCGCCGCCGCTGCCGTTCCGTGCCAGACGTGGAGGAGTCGATCCGACCGACTCCCGTCGTGCCCGTTGTTCCCGTCGTCCGCGTCGTTCCGTCGTTCCACTGGAAGCTCTGGTGCCATCGTGACCGAACACGACCGGGTCTGCAGCGTCCGTCGACGCAGCGTGGTGAGTACTCGTACCCACATCGCGGCGCGGTCGTGAGTGCGTCCGGTTCGATGCGGCCCAGGTCGGCGGCCGAAGATGGCCGCATGGACCGCGTCGTGGCGCCGACCTGGTTGGGCGCGTCCGATCTCGGTCAGCTCCGCGCCGTGGGGAGTCGGCGTTCGCTCCGGGCGGGCTCGATGCTGTTCATGGAGGGCGACGAACCCCACGACCTCATGGTCATCGAGCGCGGTTCGGTCAAGCTGTCGACGTGTGCCGCGAACGGCCAGGAGATCGTGCTCGACGTCCTCGACGCCGGCGAGTTGCTCGGTGAGCTGTCGGCGATCGACGGCGCGCCGAGGTCCGCGACGGCGACGGCGCTCGTCGACGTCGAGCTGACCACGATTCCGGTCGACCGGTTCCTCGAGTTCCTCCAGGACCACCCGACTGCGATGGGAGCGCTCCTCGCCGTCACGGTCGGGCGCCTCCGTGAGTCGAACCGCCGGCAGCTCGAGCTCGGAACCTCCGACGCGCTCGCACGTGTCTGTGGTCGCCTCGCCGATGCGGCCGCTCGCTACGGACGGACGGCGCACGACCAGGCGATCGAGATCGACCTGCCGATCACCCAGACGGAGCTGGCCCAGTGGTGCGGGCTGTCACGCGAGGCGGTCGTCAAAGCCCTGCGCAAGCTGCGCGACCTGGGCTGGCTCGAGTCGACCGACGGATCGATCGTGGTCCGCGACGCCGCCGCTCTCCGTCGGCGGGCTCGGCTCTGACGCACTCCGATCCGCGTCGATCGACAGGTTGGTCGTCTGTCCGACCGAGACGCCGGCGTCCTCGAGGGCGTCGACCAGCTCGTCGAGGAGCAGCCCGCGGTACCACGGCTCCGCAGTCCGGTCCTCGATCCACGCGAAGGCGTTGAAGAACGTTGCTTCGCTGCCCACGTGGTCGAAGGCGACGAACGCCGGCTTGCCGGGCTGGTTCCAGTCGAGCCCTGCGACGACGTCGCGCATGATGCTGTGGGCGCGGCGGCGGTCGGTCGATCGGTCGAGGGGGATCTGGACGCAGATGCGCCAGCCGCCCAGGCGACTGTGGTTCAGGACCTCACCGTCCTGGAACCGCGAGTTCGGGACCCACGCCTTCGAACCGTCGGGCAGCTCGAGCTCGGTGCGCAGGAGCGACCGATAGACGACGGTGCCGTGGAGGTCGTTGACCGTGATCGCGTCACCGATGTCGTAGACGTCGTCGATGCGGATCATGGCCCCCGCCACGAAGTTCTGACCGACCGGCGTGAACACCACCGCCCCGGTCACGCCGATCGTGGCCATCACGGCCGCCATCCCGGACACGTCGACCCCGATCGCCGCGATCGCGCCGACCGTCGCCAGCGTGCCGATCACCTTGGGGACGAAGAAGAGCAGCTGCTCGCGGGTGCGGTCGTCGTCGACGCGGCGGATCGCGAGTCGGCTGATCCGGATCGCGAGCGCGCCGGTGATCACCACGACGAGCATCTTCGTCGACCATTGCGCCGCCAGCGCCCCCGCTTCGTGGGGGTCGATCGCGGCCCCGACGTCGGACAGGTTCATGGATCACTCCTCGGTTGATGCGCCCGCATCACCCCGGTCGTCACAGAACCGTAACATTGTGATCAGCTCGATCGCACCACCCGGACGGGCGAACCGCCAACCGCGAGGCGCGTCGCCCCAGCTCAGGAGCGGTAGGCGAGGATGCTGCCGAGCAGTGTTTCGGTCGCCTCGACCGTGAGACCCTTGCGCTCGGCGTAGCTCTCGACCTGGTCGCGCTGGATCCGGCCGACGGCGAAGTAGGCCGCGTCGGGGTGGGCGAAGTACAGCCCCGAGACCGACGAGCCGGGTGTCATCGCCCACGACTCGGTCAGGCCGACACCGATCCGGCGCTCGGCGTCGAGCAGCTCGAAGATCGTCGTCTTCTCGGAGTGGTCGGGCTGGGCCGGGTACCCGGGCGCGGGCCGGATGCCGCGATACGGCTCCGCGATCAGCTCGCGCGGCGTGAACGCCTCGTCGGGCGCATAGCCCCACAGTTCGCGCCGGGTCCGTTCGTGCGCGAACTCGGCGAGCGACTCGGCGACTCGGTCGGCGAGCGCCTTGACCAGGATCGACGAGTAGTCGTCGCCGGCGCGCTCGAAGCGCTCCGCGATCGCGATCTCCTCGGGGCCTGCGGTGACGACGAAGGCCCCGACGTGGTCGGTGACGGTGGCGTCGGGCGGCGCGACGAAGTCGGCGATCGACAGGTTGGGCTTGCCGTCGCGCCGGTGCAGCTGTTGGCGCAGCCCGTGCAGACGTCGAGTCGACGTCGCGCTCGGTCGCACGACGATGTCGTCGCCGTCGCGGTGGGCGGGCCAGAAGCCGATCACCGCCTTGGGTCCGAACCACTGCTCGGCGACGATCCGGTCGACCATGCGCAGGGCGTCGTCGTAGAGCGGGCGGGCGGCCTCGCCGAGCTCGGGGTCGTCGAGGATCGCAGGGAAGCGACCGCGCAGGCCCCAGGCGTGGAAGAACGGCGTCCAGTCGATGTAGTCGACGAGCGTGCCCACGTCCACGTCGTCGAGCGTTCGCGACCCGGTGAACGTCGGTGCCGTGACGGTGCGGGCGTCGAACTGCAGCGCCGCCGCGTTCCGGCGCGCCGCAGCCAGGTCGAGTCGCGTCCGCTCGACCTCGGCGCGCGCGTGGGCCTCGATCACCCGGTCGTACTCGGCGTCGAGATCGGCGAGGAACTCGCGGCGGGTGTCGGCGTCGCCCCCGGTCAGCTTCGAGATGACACCGGCGGCCCGGCTGGCGTCGGGGACGTGCACCACGGGTCCGCCCGAGTACGCCGGGGTGACCTTGAGGGCGGTGTGGATCCGGCTCGTCGTGGCCCCGCCGATGAGCAGCGGCACGGTGAAGCCCTGGCGCTCCATCTCGGACGCGACGTGCACCATCTCGTCGAGCGATGGGGTGATCAGCCCGGACAACCCGATCACGTCGGCCTCGCGGTCGCGTGCGGTGTCGAGGATGGTCTGCGCCGGCACCATCACGCCGAGGTCGACGATGTCGTAGTTGGCGCAGCCGAGCACGACGCCCACGATGTTCTTGCCGATGTCGTGGACGTCGCCCTTGACGGTCGCGAGCACGACCGTGCCCTTGCGGCTGAGCGCGGTGTCGCCGTTGGCCTGGCGCTCGGCCTCGAGGAACGGTGTCAGGTAGGCGACGGCCTGCTTCATCACTCGGGCCGACTTCACCACTTGCGGGAGGAACATCCGGCCCGACCCGAAGAGGTCGCCCACGACGTTCATGCCGTCCATGAGCGGACCTTCGATCACCGCGACCGGTGATGCCATGCGTTGGCGAGCCAGCTCGACGTCGACCTCGACGAACTCGGTGATGCCGTTCACGAGCGCGTGCTCGAGGCGCTTGTCGACATCCCAGTCGCGCCATTCGAGCCCGACCCGTTCGGCCCCGCCGGCATCGTCGGCCCGATACCGGGTCGCCGCGTCCAGCAGGCGCTCCCCGGCATCGGTGCGGCGGGCCAGGACGACGTCTTCGCAGAGCTCGCGGAGCTCGGGCTCGATCTGCTCGTACACCGCGAGCTGGCCGGCGTTGACGATGCCCATGTCCATGCCCGCGCGGATGGCATGGTACAGGAAGACGCTGTGGATCGCCTCTCTCACGGGGTTGTTGCCGCGGAAGGCGAAGCTCACGTTGCTCACGCCGCCGCTCACCCGGCAGCCGGGCAGCTCGGCCTTGATGCGCCGGGTGGCCTCGATGAAGGCCACGCCGTACTCGGCGTGCTCCTCGATGCCCGTGGCGATGGCGAAGACGTTGGGGTCGAAGACGATGTCCTCGGGCCGCATGCCCACGCGCTCGGTGAGCAGCCGGTAGGCGCGGGCGCAGATCTCGACCTTGCGGTCCACCGTGTCGGCCTGGCCCTGCTCGTCGAAGGCCATGACGATGACGGCGGCGCCGTAGTCCATCACCTTGCGGGCCTGGTCGAGGAAGGCGTCCTCGCCCTCCTTGAGCGAGATGGAGTTGACCACCCCGCGGCCCTGGATGCACTGCAGCCCCGCCTCGATGACCGACCACTTGGAGCTGTCGATGACGATGGGCACCCGCGCGATGTCGGGCTCGCCGGCGATGAGGTTGAGGAAGCGGCGCATGGCCGCCTCGCTGTCGAGCAGCCCCTCGTCCATGTTCACGTCGATGAGCTGCGCGCCGTTGTCCACCTGCTGGCGCGCCACCCGCAGCGCCGTCTCGTAGTCGTCGGCGGCGA
>JBFHJC010000040.1:0-19931 GCA_041596155.1 Ilumatobacter sp.
ACTCAGCCGATGCGCTCGACGACGATGCGGGCGACCGGGTCGGTCCACCCGTGCACCATCGGATCGAGATCGGCGCCGCCCTGCACGCCCGGGTGGTGCGTGATCACGCCACCCTCGGGGTCGCGCACGAACGGGTTGCCGCCGACCGGGCCGGGGATGTGCGAGCCGGACTCGTTGTTGACCTCGGTGCCGGCGTCGTACGTGTTGGTCCAGTACTCCTTGGTGCCGCCGCCCAGCACGACCGAGTCGAGGCCGGTGAAGGCGTCGTTCGTGTTCACGAGCATGCTGACGAGCGAGAGCCGCTGGCCGGGCCGGGCGTCGAACTCGAACGTGACGGAGCCGCCCGGACCGAACGGCCCGCCCCCGCCGACGAACGCCTGCGACACGTGCGGTGCGGCTGTGTAGGTGCCGACGAAGACACCCAGGTTCGCGTCCTCGGCGACGGCAGCGACCGCGTTCGACGCCGGCTCGCCGACGCTCCACACGTCGGCGCGGGCGCCGTGAACGGCGACGCCCGCCGGCGACATCGGCTGGAACCCGCCGGCGTGGTTCTCGATCGTGACGCGATACGTCGCCGTCGCGCCGCCGCCGCGGTCGTTGGCCGCCGCGACGGCGGGGACGAGTGCGAGCCCGCCGGCTGCCGCGAGGAGCGCGAGCGAACGTCGGTGATGCTTCATGGGATCCCTCCTGGATCGATGATTTGGAACGACCCCCACTGAACGGTGGAGCCGCGAAACGAACAAGGCGCCGCCGCGAAACAAGGCAGACCGAAGTCGAAACATCCGCGAACGTCGGAAACCCGGTGGGATCGGGCACGGCCGCTGCCATCCTGAGCGGCCGTGGACACCCCCGACATCCGCCTCCCGGACGCGTTCCTGCCGAGCGACGGCCGGTTCGGCTGCGGCCCCTCGAAGGTCCGGCCCGAACAGCTCGATGCAGTCGTCGCCGCCGGCCGGTCGGTGATGGGCACCTCACACCGCAAGCCACAGGTCCGCTCGCTCGTCGGATCGGTGCGGGCCGGCCTCGCCGCACTGTTCTCGCTCCCCGACGGGTGGGAGATCGTCCTCGGCAACGGTGGCAGCACCGTGTTCTGGGACGTCGCCACGTTCGGGCTGATCGAGCGGCGGAGTCAACATCTGGTGTTCGGCGAGTTCTCGGCGAAGTTCGCCGATGCCAGCGGCGCCGCGCCCCATCTCGAGGCACCGACCGTCGTCGAGAGTGCCGTCGGCGATCATCCCGATGCCGTGGCCGAGGCCGGCATCGACGTGTACGCGCTGACCCACAACGAGACGTCGACGGGCGTCGCCATGCAGCTGCGCCGCCCGGCCGGCGCCGACGCCGGATCGCTGGTGATCGTCGACGCGACGTCGGCGGCCGGCGGACTTCGCTGGGAGCCGGCCGAGGTCGACGTCTACTACTTCGCACCGCAGAAGTGCTTCGCCTCGGACGGCGGGCTGTGGCTGGCCGCTTGCTCCCCCGCCGCGGTCGACCGCATCGAACGACTGGCGGCGAGCGACCGATGGCGACCCGCATCGCTCGACCTCGGCATCGCGTTGCAGAACAGCCGCGCCGACCAGACCTACAACACGCCGGCGGTGGCGACGCTGATCATGCTCGACGAACAGGTCCGCTGGATGAACGAGCACGGCGGACTCGAGTGGTGCGCGACCCGCAGCGACACCTCGGCCGCCACGATGTACGACTGGGCCGAGGCTCGCGACTGGTCGACACCGTTCGTGGCCGACCCCTCCAAGCGTTCGTCGGTCGTTGCCACGATCGACCTCGACGACGCCGTCGACGCCAACGCGGTCAGCGCCGTGCTGCGGGCGAATGGCATCTACGACACCGACAGCTACCGCAAGCTCGGCCGCAACCAGCTCCGCGTCGGCATGTTCCCGTCGATCGAGCCCGACGACGTTGCGGCCCTGACCGCGTGCATCGACGCCGTCGTCGACGCGCTCGCGCCGTGAGAGACTGACGGCGTGCTCGGGGAACCCGCGTGAACGTCGACGACGTGCTCGCGCTCGAGACCGACGACCTCGGTCCGCTGCGGTCGCCCGTGATGCTGATCGCGCTGACCGGCCTGTTCGACATCGCCGGCGCGGCCACGACCGCCCTCGATCGCTTCGCGCCGGCCGACACGGCGGTCACGGTGGGCGAGATCGACCCGGAGCCGTTCTACGACTTCACCCAGGAACGTCCGCAGGTCGAGCTGGAGGACGGCGAGGTTCGCGTCATCCGGTGGCCCGAGAACCAGTTCGACGTCGTGCGCGGCATGGGCGAGCGGGACCTCGTCGTCCTCGTGGGTGTCGAGCCGCACCTCGGATGGCGCACCTACTCGCAGTGCATCGCCACCGTCGCCGACCAGCTCGGCTGCGAAGCGGTGGTGACCGTCGGTGCCACCGCCGAGCCGGTGCCTCACACGCGCCGCCCGCTCGTCACGGGGAGCACCACCGACCGCGAGCTCGCCAAGCGCCTCGGGATCGGTCAGCCGACGTACGAGGGCGTGACCGGCGTCGTCGGTGTCATCCAGACCGACATGGCTGCAGCCGGAATGCCGTCGGTGTCGCTGCGGGTCGGCATCCCGCACTACCTGATGAACGCCGAGCACCCGCAGGCGGTCGCGGCGCTCCAGACGCACCTCGCCCACGTGCTCAACGTGCCGGCGCCGCGCGAGTCGCTGGACGACGAGATCGACCGGTGGCGCCAGCTCCACGACGAGGTGGTCGACAACGACGTCCAGCTCCAGTTCTACGTGCGCATGCTCGAACAGGACTACGACCGGCGCGCCGAAGCGGCGATCCCGTCCGCCGACGACCTCGGCGACGCCTTCGAGACGTTCCTGCGCGAACAGCGCGACGATGGCTGACTCCGCCGGATCGCCGCGACGACCCGGCGGCACACTTACGATGTAAGACGTGGCAGCGAACCGGGTCGTCGACCGCTACAGCGAGCACGCGCCGCTGAGCCGCGAGGCGATCTACCGGGCGGCCGAACACATCGTCGACACCGAGGGTCTGGAACGCCTCACGATGCGGCGTCTGGGGCGGGAGCTCGGCGTCGAGGCGATGTCGATCTACCACCATGTCCCGAACAAGGGCGCGCTCGAACGAGCGCTGGTCGAAAGGCTGGCAGGGGCGTCGGGCCGCGACGCGGTCGCCGGCTCGCCGGTCGAGCTGCTCGAGTCGTACTGCCGACAGCTGCGGGCCGCGATGCACCGCCGCCCCGGGCTGCTCCCGCTGGTCGCGGTGCGACTCCCACGTTCGCTGTTCGAGGCTCCGGCGTCGGTCGCGGCGCGATCGCGGCTCGTCGAGTTCGGGTTCGACGACGCAGCCGCCGCCTGGATCCTCGACGCGTTCATCGGATTCGTGATCGGCCACGCCCTCGTCGAGGCGACGGATGCCCGCCTCACCCGCGACGACGACGAGGCGGCCTTCGAGACCGGCCTGCGATTCCTCCTGCTCGGCCTCCGCGACGAGCTCGGCCTCTGACGCCCGAAACCGGGTGCAGCTCGAAGGGGCGCCGCCGGTCGGGCGATCCCGAAGCGCGTCTACACGAGACCGAGCTCGGCGACGGCGTCGCGCTCGGCGACGAGCTCCTCCGCGGAGGCGTCGATCTTGGTGCGGCTGTAGTCGTCGATGTCGAGTCCCTGCACGATCTCGTACCGGCCGTCCCGGCAGACGCACGGGAAGCTCGAGATGATGCCCTCGGGCACGCCGTAGCTGCCGTCGCTCGGGATCGCCATCGACACCCAGTCGCCCTCCGGCGTGCCGAGCACCCACGACCGCACGTGGTCGACGGCGGCGTTCGCCGCCGATGCGGCGGAGCTGGCGCCGCGCGCCTCGATGATCGCCGCACCGCGCTTCGCGACGGTCGGGATGAACGTCTGGTCGACCCACTCGTGGTCGCCGACCGCCTCGTACGCGTTGCGGCCACCGACCTCGCAGTGGAACAGGTCGGGGTACTGCGTCGTCGAGTGGTTGCCCCAGATCGTCATCGTGCGGACGTCGCTGACGGGCGAGCCGAGCTTCTGCGCGATCTGCGTCATCGCGCGGTTGTGGTCGAGGCGTGTCATCGCCGTGAAGCGGCCCGGATCGAGGTCCTTGGCGTTGTTCATCGCGATCAGCGCGTTGGTGTTGGCGGGGTTGCCGACGACGAGAACCTTGACGTCGCGGCTCGCCGAGCGCGACAGGGCCTGGCCCTGCGGTTGGAAGATGCCGCCGTTGGCCGACAGCAGGTCGCTGCGCTCCATGCCCGCCTTGCGGGGCATCGCACCGACGAGCAAGGCGATGTCGGCGTCGCCGAACGCGGTGTCGGCGTCGTCGGTGCAGACGATGTCGGTGAGCAACGGGAACGCGCAGTCGTCGAGCTCCATCCTCACGCCCTCGAGCGCGCCGAGGGCGGGGGTGATCTCGAGGAGCTGGAGCGCGACCGGGGTGTCGGGGCCGAGCATCGAGCCCGACGCGATCCGGAACAACAGGGAGTAGCCGATCTGGCCGGCAGCACCGGTGACGGCGACGCGAACGGGAGTCGTCATGGCCGCGAGCGTAGGCGGTCACCGGAACGCCCAGAAATCCCGGCGCCGTTCACCAGGTGCCTGGCACGTTGTGAACGGCGGCGGGGTCAGCGGCCGGTGAAGTCGCCGATCAGGTCGGCGTAGAAGCGCTGGCCGTCGGCCGACAGGTGGATCCCGTCGTCGGCGAAGCAGTTCCCGGCGCAACGGGCCGCCTCGACCTCCCAGTCGATCAGCAGGATGTTGTCGCCCGGCCTGTCGCGGGCGCGGATGATCGCGTTGTTCTGGGCAGTCCACGGGCGGTTGGCGCGGATCGTCAGGAGCAGCACGTTGGGCACGCTGCTCAGCGGCCGCAGCAGCGCGTCGAGCGTTTCGGCGGTGATCGGCCCGTTCGTGCCGAGGTGGATGATGATCGGATCGCCGAACAGGTCGGCCGCGCCGAGCTGCTCCATGATCGGCACCATGTCGATCATCTGACGGCTCTTCTCGGCACTCACGATGTAGCCCCGGTCGCTGAGCACCCCGGCCGCCCCCAGCATCACCGAGTCGCCGATCGCGAAGTAGTCGACCGGCTCCGCTGGCAGCGTGGTCGTCGTCGTGGTCGTCGTGGTGGTCGTCGTGGTGGCGTCGGGCGCGGCGACGACCTCACCGGGGACGGCGGTCGTCTCGGTGGCCGGTGCGGCCACTTCGGAGCCCGGGTCGTCGGCCGCGGCGTCGCCGGTGGTGCCGAGGAGATCCTCGATCGAGGTGACGTTCTGCTCGCCCTCGTCGAGGCTCTGGGCGATCGCGTTCTGCTGGAGGTCGGCGACGCCGAGGCGGATGATCCCGAAGCCGAGCAGGAGCATCGTGACGACCAGCGTCACCGCGACGATCTGGCGCGGTGCGGGGTCGCGACGGCGGCGCAGGCTCGCCCACCACTCCGCCACCTCCCGACGGCGGATCGGCGTCTCGACGTACACGTACGACAGCTCGGTGATGACGACCGTGATGAGCAGCGCCACGACGAACTGGGGGAACGACAGGGTGTTGCCGGCGACCTTGCGGATCACCTGGTAGATCGGCCATGAGTACAGGTACAGGCCGTACGACCGGGTGCCGATCCAGAGCAGCACCGGGTTCCCGAGCAGGCGACCGGCGCGGGCGCCGCGGTGGGTGACGGCGGCGATCATCATCAGCGTCGCGATCGACGTCCACAAGAAGCCGCCCCGGAACAGCCACGGGTCGGCGCCATCGACCGTGATGAAGTCGAGCTGCCAGGAGAAGAACGCCAACAGCGCGAGGCCGACGAGGGCGACCATGTCGAGCAGGCGGCCGGCATTGCGCAGCGGCCCGCGCATGACGGCGACCGGCCGCCAGACCATCGCGAACGCGGCGCCGAGGAGCAGCCCGCCCGAGCGGGTGATCGTCGACAGGTAGAGGGCGTCGGCCTTCGAAACACAGCGCTCGCCGATCGTCCAGTACGCCTCGGGCGTCACATTGCACTCGCCGATCCGGCCGGAGTTGTGCAGGACCGCCATCAGCACCGTGACCGCCAGCGCGGCGATCACCAGCCAGCGCGCCGCCATGCCCACGCCGCGGCTGCCGTACCGGCGCAGCAGCACCACCATCACGAGCGGCCACAGGATGTAGAACTGCTCCTCCACGCCGAGGCTCCAGAGGTGGCGCAACGGCGCGAAGTCGCCCGAGGCGCTGTAGCCCTGGCCGACCCAGATCTGGTACCAGTTCGACACGTAGAAGATGCCGCCGAGCATGTCGCCGCGCAGCTTCCCGAGGGTGTCGCTGCGGAAGAACGTCGTGTACATCAGCAACAGGAACAGCATCACGAACAGTGCCGGCAGGAGCCGGCGCGCTCGGCGCATCCAGAAGGCGCCGATGTTCACGGTGCCCGTGCGCTCGCGCTCGGCCATCAGGAGCAGGGTGATCAGGTAGCCGCTGATCACGAAGAAGACCTCGACGCCCAGGAAGCCGCCGGTCAACCAGGCGGGGTTGGCGTGGTACACGAGGACGGCGACGACCGCGAGCGCACGCATCCCGTCGAGCCCTGGCAGGTACGGGACGGCGCTGAGGTTCGGGCGGGCGCGGGGGCGCGCCGGAGCGAGCGTGGCGTCGGCCATCGGATACCAGTATCGCCGTGTTCGGGGTCGAATCGGCGGTCATCGCGGGGTCACACCGGGGCCCTGCCGGGCCGCTACCGTGCGGTGAGTGACCGATCCGGTGCTGACCGCAGCCGAAGCGACGGGCCATCCGTACGAGGTCGTGCCGTGTGATCCTGCACTCGCCGACACGGCGGAGTTCTGCGAGGCGTACGGGTACGGCCTCGATCAATCCGCCAATGCGATCGTGGTGGTCGGCAAGAGCGACCCCAGGGTGTATGCAGCCTGCCTCGTGCTGGCGACGACTCGGCTCGACGTGAACGGTGTGGTGCGCCGGCGCCTGGGGGTGCGCAAGGCGTCGTTCGCGAACGCCGAGGAGACGGCCGAGCTCACGGGCATGCAGATCGGCGGCGTCACGCCGTACGGCCTCCCCGGCGGGCTCGCGCTGTGGATCGACGCCCGGATCATGGACGTCCCGGAGGTGATCGTCGGCGGCGGGTCACGGGACCGCAAGCTGCTCGTGCCGCCCGAATCACTGGCGGCCCTGCCCGGCGCCGAGGTCGTCGACGACCTGGCGAAGCCGCTCCCCCACCCGGCCTGACGCCGTCCGGCGGCAGGGCGCAGCGGTGTGCTGCGGGCCAGCGATCCTGCTCGGCCGGTCGGCGAAGCACACGGAGTGCTAGTGCCGGAAGTGGCGCTCCCCGGTGAAGACCATGGCGATGCCGTGCTCGTTCGCGGCGGCGATCACCTCGTCGTCACGCACGCTGCCGCCGGGCTGGATGACGGCCGCGATGCCCGCCGCCGCGGCAGCGTCGAGCCCGTCGCGGAACGGGAAGAAGGCGTCGCTGGCGCACACGCCGCCCTCGGCCCGGCCGGCCGAGCGGTCGGCGGCGATGCGGGCGGAGTCGAGCCGGTTCTGCTGGCCGGCGCCGATGCCGTAGGCCCGGCGGTCCTTTGCGTACACGATCGCGTTGCTGGTGACGGCGGCGCAGACCGCCCAGGCGAACACCAGGTCGTCCCACTGCTCGTCGGTGGGCTGCGCCTCGGTGACCACCTTCCACTCGGTGCGGTCGAGCGAGACCGGATCGGGTTGTTGCATCACGTAGCCGCCGTCGAGCGGCTTGAGGTCGAACGGCCACTCGCTCGGCGCCTCGGCCGTGATGACACGCATGTTCTTCTTCGCGAGCCGCACGTCGAGCGCCTCGGCGTCGTAGCCGGGCGCGACGACAACCTCGGTGAACACGTCCGACAGCGGCTCGGCCATCGCACGGGTGACGGTGCGGTTGACTGCGACGATGCCACCGAATGCGCTGACCGGGTCGCAGGCGTTCGCCTTCACGTACGCGTCGGCGATCGGGTCATCGGCGTCGGTGCCGATCGCGACGCCGCACGGGTTGGCGTGCTTCACGACGACGCACGCCGGGCCGTCGAAGCGATGCACGAGCCGCCACGCCGCCTCGGTGTCGTAGAGGTTCAGGTAGCTGAGCGCCTTGCCGCCGTGCTGGGTCATCGTGTCCCACCAGCTCGTTGCGCCGGCGAAGCGGTAGCGAGCGCCCTGCTGGTGCGGGTTCTCGCCGTAGCGGAGGATCTCGGCCCGCTCGAGCGCGACATGCAGCGTGCGCGGCAGCGGCTCCGGGTCGGCCTCCGTGGCGTCGAACCAGCTCACGATCGCGGCGTCGTAGGCGGCGGTGTGGGCAAACGCGTCGCGAGCGAGCCGGCGGCGGGTGGCGAGGGTGATCTCTCCCTTGTCGCGCAGCTCGGTGACCACGGTCTCGTAGTCGATCGGGTCGACGACGATCGCGACATGGGCGTGGTTCTTCGCCGACGCCCGCACCATGGCGGGTCCGCCGATGTCGATCAGCTCGATGCCGGGTTGCGACGTGAACGGGTAGAGGTTGGCGACCACGAGCGAGATCGGGGTGATGCCGTGCTCGGCCATGTCGGCCTGGTGTTCGGGCTTGGAGGGGTCGGCGAGCAGGCCGCCGTGGATCTTCGGGTGCAGCGTGACGACCCGGTGATCGAGGATCGCCGGCACGCCGGTCAGCTCGGCGACGTCGGTGACGGGGACCCCGGCCTCGGCGATCGTGCGGGCGGTCCCGCCGCTCGACACGAGATCCCATTCCAGCTCGTGGAGCGCCGAGGCCAGCTCGACGATCCCGGTCTTGTCGTACACGGAGAGCAGCGCGGTTGGCACGCCGTCGGACCGTAGCCAAGCCGCGCCGGGCCGACGCCACGACCGAACGAAATGTCAGCGGACGAAGCCGGCCGTCACGCGTCGCCTCGGTGCCGACCGCCGCGTCGTCCGAGCGACCTGACCAGCAGCCCGGTGGCCGCGCCGACGAGCCCCCCGACGGCAATGACCGTGTTCGCCCTGGTGCCGGACACCGGGTCGTATGGGAACGGGCGCTCGGGCGTCCAGCCACCGAGGTTGCCGTACACCCACCACACGATCGCGCCGAACAGCAGCGCACCGGCCAGACCGACCAGCGCGGCGTGGGAGCGAGCTCGCCACAGGGAAACTGCGGCGAAGGTGCCGAGGGCGAGCACCACGGCGAGCACGTGGATACCGGTGAGGTCGCCGTCTCGCACGCATCGCCGATACGCCTCTCCACGATTGGCGGTGCAGTTGATGTTCTCGTCCACGAACGCGACCACGGCGCCGGCGTAGAACAGCAGCGCCCAGCCGACGGCGGTGGCGACGATCGCGAGCGTCTGCGTGAACCCGCCGCTCGTGCGTGACGGCGGGCCGACGGGGCGGGGCGGCGGCAGCGACCGGTGGACGTGCGGCGGTGGCAGTGCCGGCGACGGTGCCATGATCGGCCCCCTTCGGCGCGCGACGAGATCACGCGCGGTCAGCTACATCGTCCACCGATCGCGTACGCGAGACCAGGGGCGAACGGCCCGCCGCTTCGCACTTCGGACGAACGCCGGCCAGGATCAGCGGTTGGCGGCGGGTCAGAGGGCGGCGACGATGGCGGCCATCAGCTCGCCGGCTTCGGTCGGGTTCTGGCCGACCTTCACGCCGGCGGCGGCGAGCGCGTCCATCTTGCCCTGGGCGGTTCCCTTGCCGCCCGAGACGATGGCGCCGGCGTGGCCCATCTTCTTCCCCGGCGGAGCCGTGACCCCGGCGATGTAGGCCGACATCGGCTTGGACACGTTGGCGGTGACGTACTCGGCGGCCTCCTCCTCGGCGGACCCGCCGATCTCGCCGATCATCATGATCGCGTGGGTCTCGGGGTCGGTCTCGAACTCGGCCAGGCAGTCGATGAAGTTGGTGCCGGGCACGGGGTCGCCGCCGATCCCGACGCACGTCGACACCCCGATGCCGTTCTGCTTGAGCTCGTACAGCGCCTGGTACGTGAGCGTGCCCGAGCGACTGACGATGCCGACGTTCGGGCCGTCGGCCGTCGGCTCCTGAGCGATCTCGCCGGCGGTGATGCCGATGTTGCACTTGCCGGGACTGATGATGCCCGGGCAGTTCGGGCCGAGCAGGCGGGTCCCGGGGAAGTCGCGTACGAGGGTGTTGAACACCTTCGCCTCGTCCTGGGCAGGGATGCCCTCGGTGATGCACACCACCAGCGCGATGCCCGCCTCGGCTGCCTCGAGGATCGCTCCCGGCGCGAACTTCGGCGGCACCGCCGCAAACGACGCGTCGGCGCCGGTTGCCGCGACGGCCTCGGCGACCGAATCGAAGATCGGGATCCCGTCGACGTCCTGGCCGCCCTTGCCGGGCGTGACGCCGCCGACGATCCGGGTGCCGTAGTCGCGGTTGCGCAGGCCGTGGTAGCGGCCCTGACCGCCCGTCAGACCTTGGACGATGACCTTGGTGTTCTCGTTGACGAAGATCGCCATTTCAGTTCGCTCCTGCTCGCTCGCGCTCGCCTACCGTGCTCGCCGTCTCCGCTCCGCTTCGACGCTCGCCGTACATGACATCGCTGCACATGCTCAGTTCCCGTTGGCGATCGCGACGGCCGCCCGGGCGGCGTCCAACATCGTCGGCTTCGAGATCAGCTTGTCGTCCGGGATCCCGGCGTCGGCGAGGATCTGACGACCTTCGATCGCGTTCGTACCGTCGAGGCGGATCACGATCGGCGCCCGCAGGTCGACGCGTCCCATCGCCTCGACGATGCCCTTGGCAACCTCCTCACCGCGGGTGATCCCGCCGAAGATGTTGACGAAGATCGACTTCACGCTCTCGTCGTGGTTGATCACGTCGAGGGCGGCGGCCATCACGTCCGCGTTGGCGCCACCGCCGATGTCGAGGAAGTTCGACGCGTGCCCCCCGACCTGGTTGACGACGTCGAGCGTCGACATCGCGAGACCGGCGCCGTTGGCGATGATGCCGACGGAGCCCTCGAGGCCGATGTACTGCAAATCGTGCTCGCGGGCGAGTCGCTCGCGCTCGTCGAGCACGTCGGTGTGCTTGTAGTCCTCCCACTCCGGATGGCGGAACGACGCATTCGTGTCGAGCGTGACCTTGGCGTCGAGGGCGTGGACTTCGCCCGTCGGCTTGAGGATGAGCGGGTTGATCTCGGCGAGGTCGCAGTCGCCCTCGGTGAAGCAGGTGTACAGCTTCACGAGGATGTCGGCGGCGCCGTCGAGGGCGCGCTCCGGGAGCCTGGCGTCGACCGCCGCCCGGCGCGCGGTCGCCAGGTCGAGCCCGTCGACGGGGTTGATGTGGAGCTTCACGATCGCGTCCGGGTTGGCCTCGGCGACCGCCTCGATCTCGACGCCGCCCTCGGCCGACAGCATCAGCAGGTGCTGCTTGGCCGCCCGGTCGAGGGTGAAGCTCGCGTAGTACTCCTCCTCGATGTCGGAGGCGTGCTCGACCCACAACCGCTTCACGACGTGGCCCTTGATGTCCATGCCGAGGATGTTGCCCGCGTGCTCGCGCACCTCGTCGGCGTCGTTGGCGAGCTTGATGCCGCCCGCCTTGCCGCGCCCGCCGACCTGCACCTGCGCCTTCACGACGACCGGGTAGCCGGCCGCGTCGGCCGCGGCCACGGCCTCGTCGACCGTGTCGGCCTTGTCACCCGGGCTCACCGGGATGCCGTAACGGGCGAAGTACTGCTTCCCCTGGTATTCGAAGAGGTCCACGTGTCATTCCTCTCTGGAGTCGAGCGTTGTCTCGAGCCAGTCGCTGATGCCGCGCAGCGACGCGCCCGGTTGGAAGATCTCGGCGATGCCCTGGTCCTTGAGCGCACGGGCGTCGGCGTCGGGGATCACCCCGCCGCCGAACACGAGCGTGTCGCCGAGGTCGCGGGCGCGCAGCTCGGCCACCACGCGCGGGAACAGCGTCAGGTGCGCACCGGACAGCAGCGACAGGCCGACGGCGTCGGCGTCCTCCTGGAGCACGGTCTCGGCGATCTGCTCGGGCGACTGGTGGAGACCGGTGTAGATCACCTCGAAGCCGTGATCGCGCAGGGCCCGGGTGATGGTCTTGGCACCCCGGTCGTGCCCGTCGAGGCCCGGTTTGGCGACGACGACACGGTACTGGCGCTTCACAGACGGCTGACCCTATTCGCTCGTCGCGACCACCCCCCAACCCGTCGCCCGGCGTGACGCTCGGACCGGTCGCCGCGGCACACTGTGGCGGTGCAGCTCCCCGAGCTCCGATCCCCGTTCGCTCGCGCCGTCGTGCCCGTCCTCGGCGGGCTGGTCGTGTTGGCGGCGATCGCTGCGTTCACCTGGGCGATCGCGGGATACATCTCTCGGGGCGGTTCCGAAGCGTCCGAGCGGATCGCACCGACCACGTTCACGATCGGCGACGTCGAGCGGCTCGCCGAGGCGGTCGCGGAGGACGGCCCGCTGCTGTTCCCCGAGCTCGGCACGGCGATCGGCACCCGCTCGATCGTCGTCGACCACACCGGTGACGTACCGGCCGACAACTGGCGCGTGTACTGGGCGTACCCGGCCGATCGCGACCCGGCTTGCGTCGTCGAGCAGGTCGTGGGCACCCGCCGTTTCGTCGACTGCGACGGTCGGACGATCGACGTGGAGGAGCTCGCTCCGCCCGACGTGGGCGTCGCCCCGCGGGTCGAGAATCGCACGACGCTGATCGTCGATCTGCGCGCTGCTCGTTCGGCGCCCACCACCACCGGCTGACAGGCCCGAAGTCCCCTCCGGGCACTTCGGCCCTCGACAGACGGCGTGTGGGCGGGGACAATCTGTGTCGCACCCGAGCCGAACCGGAGGTCGAGCATGCCCCAGTACTCCACCGACCAGATCCGCAACGTGGTCCTCGTCGGCCACGCGGGAGTCGGAACGACGACCCTCGCCGAGGCGATGTTGCACTACGCCGGCGTGATCGCGCGCGCCGGGTCGGTCGACGAGGGCACGACGGCGCTCGACCGCGAACCCGAGGAGATCGCGCGCAAGGGTTCGGTGGCCGTCTCCGTCGCGTCGTTCGACTGGAAGGCGAGCGACGGCAAGCAGTATCGGGTCAACCTGCTCGACACGCCGGGCCACCCCGACTTCGAGGCCGAGCTCGACGCCGCCCTCCACGTCGCCGACCTGGCGGTGCTGGTCGTCAGCGCCGCCGACGCCGTCGAGGTCGGCACGCGAGTCGCGTGGAGCAAGTGCGCTCGGCGCGACCTCCCCCGCCTGGTGTTCGTCACCCGCGAAGACAAGCACCGCGCCAACTTCGAGCGCGTCGTCGACCAGCTCAGCGCGGAGTTCGGCAACGGGTTCACCCCGATCGAGCTGCCGATCGGCGAGGAGGAGAACTTCCACGGCGTCGCCGACGTGCTCGCCGAGGAGGCCCACGAGTACGACGCCGACGGCCATCACCACGTCGAGCCGCTGCCCGACGAGATCGCCGAGCACGAGCACGAGGTCCACGATCGGGTGGTCGAGGAGATCGTCGCCGGTGACGACGAGCAGCTCGAGCGGTACCTCGAAGGTGAGACGATCACCGCCGCCGAGCTCGAGCGAACGCTCGCCGCCGAGGTGCTCGAGTGCGTCGAGTTCCCGGTGCTCGTCGGCTCGGGCACGACCGGGGTCGGGGTCGACCGGCTGATCGACTACATCTGCGAGCTCGGCCCCTCGCCGGCAGCGCGTCCGGTGACGGTGACGGTCGGCGACGAGGAGGTCGAGATCACTGCGGACGCCGGCGCCGACCCGCTGCTCACCGTGTTCAAGACCGTCTCGGACCAGTACGTGGGCCGGGTCACGATCTTCAAGGTGCTCACCGGCACGCTGCGACCCGACAACACGTTGCGCGACGTGACCGCCGGGGTCGACGAGCGATTCCACGGCCTGTTCCACCTCGTCGGCGACGAGCAGAAGCAGGCGTCGGCGCTCGTCGCCGGCGACATCGGGGCTGCGACCAAGCTCGATGCGTCGTTCACCGGCCACACGCTCACCACCGGCGACCGCGCCGTGAGCGTCGCTCCCGCGCCACTCCCGACTGCCCACCTCGCCGTGGCGTTGGTGCCCCGCACGCAGTCCGACGACGACAAGCTCTCCGAGGCGTTGCAGCGCCTCGTCCAGGAGGACCCGTCGTTGCGGGTCGGCCACGACGAGCTGTCGCGGCGCACGGTACTGATGGGTGTCGGCGACGCCCACCTGTCGGTCGCGCTCGCGCGCCTCGAGCGGAAGTACGGCGTGAAGGTCGACACGGAGGACGTGCGCGTGCCCTATCGCCGCACGATCGTCGGGTCGGCCGAGGCCGAGGGCAAGCTCAAGAAGCAGTCCGGCGGGCACGGCCAGTTCGCCGTCGTGAACCTGCGGGTGTCGCCCCTCGAACGCGGCGGCGGCTTCGAGTTCGTCGACGCGATCGTCGGCGGCGCGATCCCCAAGCAGTACGTGGCGGCCGTGAACAACGGTGTCGAGGAGACGATGGCGACCGGCGGCGGCTCCGGCATCCCGATCGTCGACGTCCGGGTCGAGTGCTACGACGGCAAGACGCACTCGGTCGACTCGTCGGACATGGCGTTCAAGACCGCTGCCTCCACCGGGTTCCTCGAAGCGGTCGAGAGCGCCAAGCCGGTGCTGCTCGAGCCGGTCGCCCGGCTCCGGATCACGGTCCCGATGGCCTCACAGGGCGATGTGCTCGGCGATCTCAGCTCGCGGCGCGGTCGCGTGGTCGGCAGCGACGCCGACGGCAACGGTCTGCAGACGATCACCGCCGAGGTGCCGGCCGCCGAGATCGGACGGTACGCGATGGAGCTGCGGGCCATGACCGCCGGGCTCGGCGTGTACGAGATCGTCGATCAGACCTACGACACGGTCCCCGACCACCTCGCCGCCGAGATCGCCAAGCAGTACCAGCGCTGACGCCGACCGAGGCCGTCGACCTGTCCCGTTCGTGTCGCGCTCACCCCCCGCATGGCGGGCTCAGCGCGACATGAACCAACAGAGGACGCCGCATCTCCCGTTCGTGTCGCGCTCACCCCCCGCATGGCGGGCTCAGCGCGACATGAACGGCGGGGAGGTGAGATCAGACGCGGTCGAGGGCATCGAGGAGGCGCTCGACGAACAGGTCGGTGTGGGCCTCGAGGTGGTTGCGCTTGATCTCGAGTCCTCCGACCACGTCGGCCCCGGTCTGGCCGACCGCTGTCGTCAGCTTGTCGATGCTCGAGCCCGCGTTCAGTGCGAACGTGAGGAAGCACGCCGCCTTCTTGCCGCGCATCGTCGGCAGGTTGGCGATGTTGCCGAGCGCGAATGGTGCCTGACCGACGACGAACAAGCCATGTGTCCACGTGCCGACGAGCACGAGGTCGGCCTGCTGCACCGACGCCAGATCGGGGCGCCCGACACGCGACAGGCCGGTGATCGTCCACCGCTCCTGCTGGAGCTTGTCGGCGATCAGCTCGGCGGCGTTCCAGGTGTTGCCGGTGAGGCTCTCGACGAGCAGCGCTGCCTTCATCGCCACCGATTCAACCACGTCGTGCGACCCCGATCGAGATCCGCGGGCAGACTGTGGGACGTGGGCAGCGAGCACGGTGACCCGACGGCCGGCCAACACGCCCACGAGCACGACCACCGCCACGGTCACCGTCACGATCACCAGCACGGCCCGTCGCTCGCCCGCGCCGGCGAGCGGCACCGTCGCCCGCTGGTGATCGCGTTCGTGCTGACGTTCGTCTTCCTGATCGTGGAGGTCGTGACCGGATTCGTCGCCGGATCACTCGCACTGCTCTCGGACGCCGGCCACATGGTCACCGACGTGCTCGGGCTCGGCATGGCGCTCGCCGCCATCCAGCTCGCCACCCGCTTCGAACGACGGCCGAGCAGCCAGCACTCGTTCGGCGTCTATCGACTGGAGATCCTCGCCGCCTTCGTCAACGCGCTGTTGTTGTTCGGCGTGGCGATCTGGGTCGTGGTGGAGGCCGTCCGCCGACTCTTCGACGAACCCGACGTGCTCGGCGTCCCGATGCTGGTGGTCGCCACGGCCGGGCTGATCGTGAACCTGGTGGCCATGTGGCTGCTGCGCGACGGCGCCCACGAGTCGCTGAACGTGCGCGGCGCCTACCTCGAGGTGATGGCCGACGCCCTCGGTTCGGTCGGTGTGATCGTGGCGGCGATCTTGCTGGAGGTGTTCGGGTGGGTGTGGGCCGATCCGATCGCGGCCGCGGTGATCGGCGTCTGGATCCTGCCCCGCACGTGGCACCTCGGGCGGCACGCGGTCCGCATCCTGTTGCAGGCCGCGCCGGCGCGCGTCTCGCTCGAGGTGCTCGCCGGTGAGCTGGCGGCGATCGATGGGGTCGTCGAGGTCCACGACCTCCACGTCTGGACGCTGACGTCGGAGATGGACGCCGCCTCGGCGCATCTCGTCGCCGCCGACGGCGCGGACCATCACGCCGTGCTCGACCAGGCGCGTGACCTGCTCACCGAGCGCTACGGGGTCGCCCACGGAACCTTCCAGGTCGAACCCGAGAACCACGAGGGGTGCCACGAGATCACCTGGTGACGACCTCACCTGGTGACGGGCCCCGGCTGAGGCGGGGCTGTGACGGATGTTCGCTGGCAGCCCCGAGCGATCGGGCGTACCGTGCCACACCATGGCGAAGATCGTGGTGGCGGGTGGCGGGATGTGCGGTCTCGCGGCCGCTCAGGTGTTGGCCGACGACGGCCACGAGGTGACGGTCGTCGAGCGCGACCCGGCGCCGCCCCCACCCGACGTCGACACGGCGTTCTCCGGGTGGGAGCGCCGCAGCGTCGCGCAGTTCGGCCTCGCCCACTGGCTGCACGCCCGCGGCACCCGGATCCTGCGCGACGACGTGCCGAGGGCATACCAGCTGCTCACCGAGCACGGCGGCTACCACTACAACCTCGTGCGGTACGTGCTGGGCGTGCAGGGCATCACCGAGCACGACGCGATCGACGACCGCTACGAGAACGTGACGGGCCGCCGCAGCACGCTCGAGTGGGCGATGGCCACCGCCGCCGGGGAGCACCCGGGCGTCACGGTTCGGCGCGGCATCGGGGTCGAGGCGCTGCTCACGGGGACCCCGTTGGCCGAAGGCGTGCCGCACGTCACCGGCGTGCAGCTGGAGGGTGGCGAGGAGCTGTCCGCCGACCTGGTGATCGACGCGTCCGGTCGACGGTCGCCCACGCTCGACTGGCTGGCGGCGATCGGCGCCCGCCCGCCGGTCGAGGACGCCGAGGACAGCGGGTTCGCGTACTACGGCCGCTACTACGCGTCGAGCGACGGCTCGGTCCCTCCGCTCATGGGCCCGGCCCTCGCGCCGTACGGCTCGTTCTCCGTGCTGACGCTCGGCGCCGACAACGGCACGTGGTCTGTCACCGTGTACGGCCTGTCCGACGACAAGCACCTCCGCCGCGCTCGCGACCCCGAGGCGTACGAACGGGTCGTGCGGGCGTGCCCGCTGCAGGCCCACTGGCTCGACGGCGAGCCGATCAGCGAGATGAGGTCGATGGCCGGTGTCGTCGACCGCCACCGGCGTTTCGTTGTCGACGGCGTTCCGTGCGCGACCGGCATCCTGTCGGTCGCCGACGCCAGCTCGTGCACGAACCCCTCGCTCGGCCGTGGCATCTCGTTCGGACTGATGCACGTGCAGATGCTGCGCGCAGCGGTCGCCGAGCACCTCGGCGACCCGTACGAGCTGGCGCTCGCATTCGACGAAGTGACCGAGCGCGACATGCGGCCCTGGCACGACGCGACCACGACGATCGACCGGCGGCGCGTCGGCGAGATGCGCGTGTTCCGCGAGGGAGGCGTACCCGAGCCCACCCCGGAGCAGCAGATCGCCGACACCTTGCTGGCAGCCGTCACGGTCGACCCGACGGCGGCCCGGGCGTTCGGCGACATCTTCGCCTGCCTGGCCCTCCCGTCGGAGGTGTTCGCCCGGCCCGGGATGTTCGAGCACGTGCTGCAGCTCGGCGAGACGGTGACGCCACAGCCACTGCCCGGCCCCGACCGCTCCGAGCTGGAAGCGCTCCTGGCGTGACCGCGGTCTTCGTCCACGGGGTGCCGGAGGCGGCCGCGATCTGGGATCCGTTGCTGGCGGAGCTGGCGCTCGACGACGCCGTGACGCTGTCGCCGCCCGGCTTCGGCGCGCCCGTGCCCGACGGGTTCGACGCGACGTCGGACGGCTACCGGGACTGGCTGGTCGCGGAACTGGAGGCGCTCGCCGCCGACCGGGGCGCGCCGCTCGATCTGGTGGGGCACGACTGGGGTGGCATGCACGTCGTGCGGGCGGCGACCGCACGACCCGATCTCGTCCGGCGGCTCGTGACCGACATCGCCGGTGCGTCCGACCCGCAGTACGTGTGGCACGACCTGGCCCAGGTGTGGCAGACGCCGGGCGCCGGCGAGGACGTCGTCGGAGCGATCGCCGCGATGTCGATCGAGCAGCGGGTCGAGACGTTGGTCGGCGCCGGCATGACCGAGGCGGGTGCGCGCGCCTGCGCCGAGGCCAACGGGCCGGAGATGGGTGCGTGCATACTCTCGCTCTACCGATCGGCCGTCCAGCCGAACATGACGCTGTGGGGCGAGCAGTTCGCGGCGGTCGACGAGCATCCCGAGACGCTGGTCGTGGTGGCCCACGACGACCAGTACACCGGCGGTCCGGAGACGGCGAGACGGGTCGCGCAGCGCTGGGACGCCGGCGTCGCCGAGCTGCCGGGACTCGGGCACTGGTGGATGATGCACGATCCGGTCGCCGGCGCAGCCGCACTGCGCAGCTACCTCTCCGGGTGAAACCGGCGCCGCCGGTCGACAGCCCACGGGTGAGGCGCTACCTTTCGGTGGTGGCCCGGCGGGGGGCCGGGCGCACGTACCACACGAAGGGGTTTTGACCATGTCGTTTTCTCGTCGACGCTTCATCGCCGGTGCCGCATCGGCAACCGGGCTCGCACTCGCCGGCCCGTATCAGGGGTTCGTCGCTCGCGCCGCGGCCGGAGGGGGGCGCGCCGGAGGGTACGGCCCGATCGGCCCGGTGCCCGACCTGCGCGACGGCGTGGTCCGACTCGACCTGCCGGCCGGCTTCCAGTACCGGTCGTTCCACACGACCGGGACCCTGCTCGGCGACGGTGTCACGCTGCCAGGCCGTCACGACGGCATGGCAGCGTTCGGCAAGCGCAACGGCACGATCACGATCGTGCGCAATCACGAGATCAACGGGCCCGGCACCGCGCTCGGCGGCGCGGCCGGCCTCTACGACCCCAAGACGCGAGGCGGCACCGTGTCGATGACCATCGACCGCCACGGCAACGTGCTCGACGACTGGGTCTCCCTTCGAGGCAGCCAGATGAACTGCGCCGGCGGGCCGACACCGTGGGGCTCGTGGCTGACATGCGAGGAGACGGTCAACGGTGACGATGTCGGGAACGATTTCACCGGCCAGTCCAACGCGGGCTTGCTCAAGCACGGGTACGTCTTCGAGGTCCCCGCAGACGGGGTGTCCGACGCCTCGCCGATCCGCGCCGCAGGGCGGTTCGCCCACGAGGCGGCGGCGGTGTCGCCCGACGCGACGGCGATCTACCTCACGGAGGACAACTTCAACTTCCCGTCGGGCTTCTACCGCTACATCCCGCCCGTGTCGCCCAAGCGCGCCGGACGGGTGATGGACGGCGGCGAGCTGCAGATGCTGAAGGTCGTCGGCGTCGACAACGCAGACCTGTCGGTCGGCCAGCCAGCCGGCGCCAGCTACGCCGTCGAGTGGGTCACGATCGACGACCCCGACCCCACGTTCGCACCGGGCACGACGAACGACCAGGCGATCGTGGCGGTCGGCGACCAGGGACGGGCCAAGGGCGCCGCGATCTTCAGCCGTCTCGAGGGCGCATCGGCAGCCCAGGGCCGGATCTACTTCGTGTCGACCCAGGGTGGCGCGCTCGTCGACTCGGACCCGTTCGGC
>JBFHJC010000041.1:0-19860 GCA_041596155.1 Ilumatobacter sp.
CCAGATCGAGCAGATCACCGACGCGGTCGAGCTGCCGTTCCTCCACGCCGAGCTGTTCGCCGAGCACCGCCTGCCGGCACCCAAGGGCATCCTCCTCTACGGCCCCCCGGGCTGCGGCAAGACGCTCATCGCCAAGGCGGTCGCCAACTCGCTGGCCGGCAAGGTCGCCGAGGTGAGCGGCGACGACCACGCGCGCAGCTACTTCCTCAACATCAAGGGCCCCGAACTGCTGAACAAGTACGTCGGCGAGACCGAGCGCCAGATCCGGCTCGTGTTCCAGCGGGCCCGTGAGAAGAGCGAGGAGGGCTGGCCCGTCATCGTCTTCTTCGACGAGATGGACTCGATGTTCCGCACCCGCGGCTCGGGCATCAGCTCCGACATGGAGTCGACGATCGTGCCGCAGCTGCTCGCCGAGATCGACGGCGTCGAGGGCCTGCGCAACGTGATCGTGATCGGTGCGACCAACCGGGAGGACCTCATCGACCCGGCGATCCTGCGCCCCGGGCGCCTCGACGTGAAGATCAAGATCGAGCGTCCGAACGCGGAGGCGGCGGCGCAGACCTTCTCCCGCTACCTCACCGAGGACATCCCGATCGCGGCCGCCGAGCAGGTGCCGGCGATGATCGAACGCACCGTCGCCGAGATGTACCGCGACGACGACGCCAACCGATTCCTCGAGGTGACCTACCAGAACGGCGACAAGGAGATCCTCTACTACAAGGACTTCGCGTCGGGCGCCATGATCGAGAACATCGTGCGCCGCGCCAAGAAGCTCGCGATCAAGCGGGTGATCGGCGGGGGCGAACGAGGTGTGAGCACCGACGATCTCGTGGCGTCGATCAAGCAGGAGTACAAGGAGCACGAGGACCTGCCGAACACGACCAACCCCGACGACTGGGCGAAGATCTCGGGCAAGAAGGGCGAGCGGATCGTCTTCATCCGCACCCTGATCTCCGACGACAAGAGCGATGAGGGGCCGATGGGCGGCCGCAGCATCGAGCGGGTGCAGACCGGCCAGTACCTGTGAGCGTCCCCGGACCGGGCGCCGTCCCGATCCCGGTGTCCTGGCGCTCGTACGCGCGGGCGGTGTTCTTCACCGCCGTCCTCGTCGTGTTCGGCGTCGCGGCGATCTTCGTGCCCGCCACCTGGGCTCGTGTCGCCGGCGTGCTGATGATCGTGATCGCGCTCGTGCTCGCTGCCGACTTCCTCGTGGCGGGCCGGCGATGGACCACCCACGGCTCGCAGCTCGTCGTGCCCCGACTGTGGGCGCGCGACCGCACGCTGTCGACCGCAGCCGAGTGGACCGCCGGCCTCGACGCGGTGATGCGGCGAGACTCGCTGTTCGTCGTCGATTGCGACGACGGTCGCCGGGTCGTCTCGCCGAACCTGCTGATCGCCCGGGCCGACGTTCGCCAGTGGCTGTTCCTGATCGGCGAGGAACGGACCGGCCGCTGATCGGACGTCCGCCGGCACCGGCGCCGGGTTAGGGTTCGCGTATGGCGATCCCGAAGGTCTGCGGCATCGAGACCGAGTACGGCATCGTCGCTCGCGGCACCGAGAACAACCCGGTGTCCGCGTCGTCGATGCTGATCAACGCCTACGTCAACGCGACCTCGAAGAAGATCGGGTGGGACTTCGAGGACGAGACGCCGGCCAACGACGCCCGCGGCTTCAGCCTCGACGACGTGTTCGCCCCCGAGGTCGAGACCTCGCTCGTCAACGCCGTGCTCCCCAATGGCGCGCGGTACTACGTCGACCACGCCCACCCGGAGATCTCGATCCCGGAGGTCACGACGGCGCTCGAGGCGGTCCGCTGGGACCGCGCTGCCGACGAGATCATTCGGGCCTCGATGGAATACGCGCGCGAACTGCTCGACGGCGGGGAGCTCGTCGTCTACAAGAACAACTCCGACGGCAAGGGAAACAGCTATGGCTGCCACGAGAACTACCTCGTGAGCCGGGCGACGCCGTTCGGTCGCCTGGCGGCACAGATCACGCCGCACTTCGTGACGCGGCAAGTGTTCTGCGGTGCGGGCAAGGTCGGCTGCGAGCAGCCCAATCGCCAGCCCGGCGACGTCGCGTTCCAGCTCAGCCAGCGCGCCGACTTCTTCGAAGAGGAGATCGGGCTCGAGACCACCCTGAAGCGTCCGATCGTCAACACCCGTGATGAGCCGCACTGCGACGCCCAGAAGTACCGCCGCCTCCACGTGATCGTCGGCGACGCGAACATGTCCGAGGTCGCCACGTACCTCAAGGTCGGCACGACGTCGATCCTGCTGGCGATGATCGAGGACGACGAGCTCGGCGAGGACTGGCTCCTCGCCAACCCGGTGCCCGCGATCCGCCAGGTGAGCCACGACCCCACGCTGCAACGCACGATCCTGTTGCGCGACGGTCGCCGGGCGACTGCGCTCGAGGTGCAGTGGGGGCTGTTCGAGCGGGCGCGCAAGTACGAGCGCACCCATGGTCTGGCATCGGTCGGTGAGTCGGTCGGGCCCGACGTGCTGGCTCGCTGGGAGCGTGTCCTGACCGGGCTGGAGCGCGACCCGGCGACGATCGGCGATCAGGTCGACTGGGTCGCGAAGCAGCGGCTCGTCGAGGGTTTGGCCGAGCGGCACGGCCTCGATCCCGATTCGCCGCGGCTCAAGGCGATCGACCTCCAGTACCACGACCTGCGCCCCGACCGGTGCCTCGCGGACCGGGTCGGGCTCGAGCGACTCGTCGACCGCGATGAGGTCGTCGCCGCCATGACGGCGCCGCCGACCACGACCCGCGCCTATTTCCGTGGCCGGTGCCTCGAGAAATTTCCCGGCGAGATCGTCGCTGCGAACTGGGACTCGCTCGTGTTCGACGTCGGCCGCGACCCGCTGCGGCGCGTGCCGATGATGGAGCCATTGCGCGGCACGGCCGATCACGTGGCTAACTTGATCGACGAGAGCAGCACCGTGACCGAACTGCTCGATCGGCTCGGTGCCTGACGAGAGAGCGACATGGCCGAACGAACGCACCACGACCAGCAGCCGATCACCGTCCGGCTCGGTGCCTGACAGGAGAACGACATGGCCGAACGAACGCACAAGCAGAAACCCACGACGGATCGGACCGAAGAGGTCGTCGAGGAGGCCGCGCCCGCCACCAGCGAGTCGGGCGAGAAGCTCAAGGCCGAGCTCGACGATCTGCTCGACGAAATCGACGAGGTGCTCGAGACCAACGCCGAGGACTTCGTGAAGTCCTACGTGCAGAAGGGCGGGCAGTAGTCCGTGTCGATGCCCTTCTTCGACCCGGCGTCCGATCCCGGGTCGAGCTTTCCAGAGCTGCTGCGGCGCACCGGGCTGGCGTCGTCGGTCGATGCGGAGGGCACGATCGTCGTCCCGCACGCCACGACATGCGTCGCGCTCCGCTACGCCGACGGCGTGGTGATGGCCGGTGACCGTCGGGCGACGTCGGGCAACCTGATCTCCCATCGGTCGATGGAGAAGGTCGTCCAGGCCGACATGTACAGCGGCGTGGCGATCGCCGGTGCGGCCGGTCCTGCGATGGAGATGATCCGGCTGTTCCAGCTCCAGCTCGAGCACTACGAGAAGGTCGAAGGGTCGCACCTGAGCCTGGAAGGCAAGGCGAACCAGCTCTCGATGATGGTCCGCGGCAACCTGCCCGCCGCCATGCAGGGCATGGTCGTCGTGCCGATCTTCGCCGGCTACGACCGGCGACGCGAGGTCGGCCGCCTGTGGGCGTACGACGTCACCGGGGGCCGCTACGAGGAGCGCGAGTACGTCGCCACCGGGTCGGGCAGCTTGCACGCGGGCACGGTGATCAAGGTCGGGTACCGCTCCGCTTCCGACCGCGGCGACGCGATCGATCTCGCCGCCCGCAGCCTGTGGGAGGCCGCCGACGCCGACTCGGCCACCGGCGGACCGGACGCGCTGCGCGGCATCTACCCGGTGGTCGCCACCGTGACCGCCGATGGCTGGCAGCCCGTCGGCGACGACGAGCTCGCTGAACGCTTCGAGGCGATCGCGTCGTCGGGGCGGGCCCGCTCCGACGTCGTCGATCCGACGCCGCCGGTCGACGACGACGGGGGCTCGCCGTGACGACACCGTTCTACGTCGCACCCGAGCAGGTGATGAAGGATCGCGCGGACTACGCGCGCAAGGGCATCGCACGCGGCCGCGCGCTCGTCGCGATCCGCTACGTCGACGGCATCGCCATCGTCGCGGAGAACCCGTCCGAGACGCTGCGCAAGGTGAGCGAGATCTACGACCGGATCGCGTTCGCCGGCGTCGGCAAGTACAACGAGTTCGATCAGCTGCGCGTCGCCGGCATCCGCGCCGCCGATCTCAAGGGCTACCAGTACTCGCGCGACGACGTCGACGCTCGGACGCTCGCCAACCAGTACGCGCAGATCCTCGGCAACATCTTCACCCACGAGATGAAGCCGATGGAGGTGGAGATCCTCGTCGCCGAGGTCGGGCTGCAGCCGGCCGGCGACCAGATGTTCCACATCCTCTACGACGGCACCGTCATGGACCAGCGCGACACCGCGGTCCTCGGTGGCGATGCCGATGCGATCGCCGGGCGGCTCGAGGAGGCGTGGACCGACGGGCTCGACCTCGCCGCCGCCATTCGACTCGGGGTGGCGTCGCTCGCCGGACCCGATCGCGAGCTGCCCACGACCGAGCTCGAGGTGGCTTCGCTCTCGCGGGGCAACGGCCGGCGGTGCTTCCGCCGGGTCGACGATCGGCTCGCCGACTTCCTCGCCGGCTGAGCCGTCGCCTCCCGGCGGTCGCGGGCGCAGCGGTCTACGCTCGCCGCGTGGCCGCCATCGACCTGAACTCCGATCTCGGCGAGTCGTACGGGATCTGGCGTCTCGGCGACGACGAGGCGATGCTCGACCTCGTCACCAGCGCCAACGTGGCGTGCGGCTTCCACGCCGGCGACCCCTCGACGTTGCGCCGGGTCTGCCAGGCGGCGGCCGAACGTGACGTCAAGATCGGCGCCCAGGTCGCCTACCCGGATCTCGCCGGCTTCGGTCGCCGGTTCATCGACATCGATCCGCGCGAGCTGCGCGACGCCGTGCTGTACCAGCTCGGCGCGCTCGACGCCTTCGCGCAGGTGGCGGGCACCGGGGTGGCCTACGTCAAGCCGCACGGCGCGTTGTACCACGCATGCATCAGCCATCACGACCAGGCCGAGGCGGTCGCGGAAGCCGCACACGAGTACGACCCGTCGATGGCGGTCCTCGGTGCGCCCGGCTCGCCCCTGCTCGCCATCGTCGACGCGCTCGGCATGGAGCCGGTACCGGAGGGTTTCGCCGACCGGGCCTACCAGGCCGACGGCACGCTCGTCCCTCGCGGTGAGCCCGGTGCGGTGCTCACCGACCCGGCTGCCGTGGTCGAGCGGGCCGTTGCGCTCGCCGGCGACGGACGGATCGTGGCGGTCGACGATTCCGTGATCGAGGTGCGCGTCCGGTCGATCTGCGTGCACGGCGACACGCCCGGCGCCGTGGCGCTGGCCCGGGCTGTCCGGAGCGCGCTCGAGGCCGGCGGCGTGGGCGTCCATCCGTTCACCGCGTGATGCGCGTGCTGCCGATGGGGGAGCGGGCGGCACTCGTCGAGGACCCGCCGGGCGGCCCTGCCGCCTGGGCCGCCGGCCTGCGGACCCTGGCGACCGACGGCGTCGTGGAGGTCGTGCCCGGTGCCCGGACAGTGCTCGTCGCGTGCCGTGACGCCGCGGCGCTCGCCGCCGCGATGATGTCGCTCGACGAGGTCGTGCCGACGATCGCCGAGCGCGGCGATTCGACGGTCGAGATCTCCGTCGTCTACGACGGGCCCGACCTGGCGCACGTCGCGGCGGCCACGGGCCTGCGTCGGGCCGAGGTGGTCGCTCGCCACCAGGGGGCCAGCTACACCGTCGCGTTCTGCGGTTTCGCGCCCGGATTCGCCTACCTGGCCGGGCTGCCGCCGGAGCTCCATCTGCCGCGCCGAACGACGCCGCGCACGCGCGTACCAGCGGGTTCGGTCGCGATCGCGAGCGAGTACTCGGCGGTGTACCCGAGGTCGTCGCCGGGCGGCTGGCATCTGCTGGGTACGACCACGGCATCCCTGTTCGACGCCGGTCGCGATCCTCCGGCCCTGCTGGCTCCCGGGACGTCCGTGAGGTTCGTCGGCTCGTGACGCGCGCGGTCGAGGTGGTCGCGGCCGGCGTGTCGACGACGGTCCAGGACCTCGGGCGGCCGGGCTTCGGCCACCTCGGCGTGTCGCCGGCGGGAGCGGTCGACCCGCAGCTCGCCGGGCGCACCAACGCGCTGGTGGGGAACGATCGCGGCGCAGCGGTGATCGAGACCGCGGCAGGTCTCCACTTCCGAGCGGTCGGTCCCCTCGTGATCGCGACGAGCGCTGAGGCGTTGCCCCGATCGCTGCACGACGGAGAGGAGGTCACGCTGCCTGCCGATCCGACTCGGCGTTGGCAGTATGTCGCGGTGCGGGGCGGCCTGGCCGTCTCGGCCGTGCTGGGCTCGCGTTCGTTCGACACGATGGCGGGGCTGGGACCGGCCCCGCCGGTCGACGGCGACCGGTTGCCGGTCGGGCCCGAGCCGGACCGTCCGGTGCTGGGCGAGCCGGTGCCGGCGCCGGCTGTCCGAGACGTCGTCCGCATCGAAGCCGGTCCGCGCGCCGATTGGTTGGCCGACGGCGCCGTCGAGCTGCTCACGGCGGTGTCGTGGCGCGTCGGCCCGTCGAACCGGGTCGGGACGCGACTCAGCGGACCGAAGCTCGCGTGGGCAGCCACCGCCGAGTTGCCGAGCGAAGGGCTCGTGCGGGGCGCGATCCAGGTGCCGCCCGATGGCCAGCCGGTGGTGATGCTGGCGGACCATCCGACGACGGGCGGGTATCCGGTCGTGGCGGTCGTCCGGGCAGCCGACGTCGGCAACGTCGGTCAGCTCCCCGATGGGAGCCGCCTCCGGTTCCGTCGCTAGCGTCGTACCCGTCGATCCGAGCCACTGGGGGTGGTCCGCATGTCCGACCGTTTGCGATTCGGCATCTTCATGGCACCGTTCCACCGTGCCGGCGAGAACCCCACGCTGGCGCTCGAACGCGACCTCGATCTCGTCGTCCACCTCGACCGGCTCGGCTGGGACGAGGCCTGGATCGGCGAGCACCATTCGGCCGGGAGCGAGTTGATCGCGTCCCCGGAGATCTTCATCGCCGCGGCCGCCGAGCGCACGCGCCACATCAAGCTCGGAACCGGCGTGATCTCGGTCGCGTACCACAACCCGTACATGGTCGCCGAGCGAGCCGTCCAGCTCGATCACATGACGCGCGGCCGCTTCATGCTCGGCTGCGGGCCGGGCTCGCTGCCGACCGACGCGATCATGCTGGGGCTCGACCCGACCGAGACGCGCCCGCTCCTCGAAGAGGGCATGGACGTGATCATGAAGCTCCTCACGGGCGACGAGCCGGTCTCGAGCACGACGAAGATGTGGAACCTCGTCGACGCCAGGCTCCACCTGCGCCCGTACTCGAACCCGCTGTTCGATGTGGCGGTACCCGCCGTCGCCTCGCCGTCGGGTCCGCGGCTCGCCGGCAAGCACGGCATCGGGCTGCTCTCGATCGGGGCCACACAGGAGGCCGGCTTCGACGCCCTCGCGTTGCACTGGGACGTGATGGAGGAGCGAGCGTCGACGTTCGGCACGGTCGCCGATCGTTCGAAGTGGCGCCTCGTCGGTCTGATGCACATCGCCGAGACCCGCGAGCAGGCAGCCCGCGACGTCGAGTACGGGATCGTGCCGTGGTTCGACTACTTCCAGCACACCGCCGCCTTTCCCCAGATGGACGTCGGCGCCTCGGCGTCACCGCGCGAGGCGATCGACTTCGTGAACTCGTCCGGCCTCGGCTCGATCGGGACGGTCGAGGACGCGATCGAGCAGATCGAGCGCCTCCAGAAGCAGTCGGGTGGGTTCGGCTGCTACATGACGCTCGCCCACGAGTGGGCGAACCCGACGGCGACGAAGCGCAGCTACGAACTGATCGCCCAACAGGTGTTCCCCTACTTCCAGGGACAGGCGTCCAGCACCCTCGAGGCCAAGGCTCGTGCCCGCGAGGGGCGCGAGCAGCTCGCCGCCCGCAACATGCAGGCGGTCACCGACATGGTCGAGAAGCACCAGGCCGAGCTGGCGGCGCGGCAGGGGAGCTGAGCGGCCGGCCGAGGGGTGCCGATGACGAGGTCGGTACCCATTGCGCTGTTACCGTGCGGGCATGGAGCGCCGGATCTTCGGCCTGGAGAGCGAGTACGGGGTCACCTGCACGCTCCGGGGCCAGCGGCGACTGAGCCCCGACGAGGTGGCGCGCTACCTGTTCCGGCGGGTCGTGTCGTGGGGACGCTCCTCCAATGTGTTCCTGCAGAACGGGGCGCGGCTCTATCTCGACGTCGGTTCCCACCCCGAGTACGCGACACCCGAATGTGATTCGCTGTACGACCTCGTCGTTCACGACAAGGCCGGGGAGCGCATCCTCGAGTCGCTCGTCGAATCGGCCGAGCAGCGCCTCGCCGAGGAGTCGATCCGCGGCACGATCTACCTCTTCAAGAACAACACCGACTCGGCCGGCAACAGCTACGGCTGCCACGAGAACTACCTCACGAACCGCAGCGACGACCTCGCCCACTACGGCGAGGTGTTGATCCCCTTCTTCGTCAGCCGCCAGATCTACGCGGGGGCCGGGAAGGTGCTCCAGACGGCTCGTGGCGCGACGTACTCGATCGCCCAGCGGGCCGAGCACATCTGGGAGGGCGTCAGCTCGGCGACCACCCGCAGCCGTCCGATCATCAACACCCGCGACGAGCCGCACGCCGACGCCGAGCAGTATCGCCGGTTGCACGTCATCGTGGGCGACTCGAACATGAGCGAGTACGCGACGTTCCTGAAGGTCGGCGCGGCGGCGTGCATGCTGCGCATGCTCGAGGACAGCAACGTGGTACTCCGCGACATGACGCTCGAGAACCCGATCCGCGCGATTCGCGAGATCAGCCACGACATCACGTGCCGGCGCACGGTCCGGCTCGCCAACGGACGCGAGGTCAGTGCGCTCGACATCCAGCGCGAGTACCTCGACCGGGCGCTCCGTTATGCGGACAGCCAGGGCTTCCCGCCGCTCGAGCAGCGGGCGCTGGAGATGTGGGAGCACTGCGTGACCCAGCTCGAGAACGACCCGCTCAAGCTCGACCGCGAGGTCGACTGGGTGATCAAGTACAAGCTGATCGAGGCGTTCCGGGCCCGTCACGACCTCACCCTCGGCCATCCCAGGGTCCAACTGCTCGATCTCCAGTACCACGACGTCGCCCGCGACCGCAGCCCGTTCTCGAAGCTGCAGGCGCGCGGCATGGTCGAGCGGGTGTGCACCGACGACGACATCGAGACGGCGATCGACACGCCGCCGCAGACGACGCGGGCGCGGCTGCGCGGCGAGTTCGTCCGGCGCGCGAAGGAGCGCCGCCGCGACTACACCGTTGACTGGGTCCACTTGAAGCTGAACGACCAAGCGCAACGCACGGTGTTGTGCAAGGACCCGTTCAAGAGTCGCGACGAACGGGTCGAGAAACTGATCGAATCCCTGTGACCGACCCCGGACCCGATCGCCGCCCGGCCCCCGACGACGGGTTCGACCACCCGTCAGATACGGTGAATCCCCTCGTGACCGACCTCTTCGACAGCCCCTCCGGCCGCGCCGACACCCCTGTGTACGGGACGTCGACGGCCCAGATGCCGGCGGTGACGGCCTACCACGAGGTCGACGACGGCCGGCCCAACCAGCCCGAGCCTCGCCGCGGCCTGCCGCCCGGCGCCCGCGCCCTCATCGATTGGATCGTCGTCGTGGGCGTCGCGCTCTTGGTGGCGATCCTCGTGCGGACCTTCCTCCTCGCCCACTTCGTCGTCGAGGGCACCTCGATGTACTCGACCCTCGACACCGGCGACCGCGTGTTCGTCAACAAGATGTCGTACCGACTCCATGATCCCAACCGCGGCGACGTCGTCGTCTTGCACGAGATCTCCGCGGCGACCGAGCGCGATCTGATCAAGCGGGTGATCGCGCTCCCGGGCGAGGAGATCCAGATCATCAACTGCGAGGTGTTCATCGACGTCGACCCGAGTGACGACGTCCCGGCGCAGCGGCTGCAGGAGCCGTACCTCGACCCGACCGTCGTCACGCCGGGCAACTGCGGCGGTGATCTCGACGCCGAGCTCGTTCCGCCCGAGCACGTCTTCGTGATGGGAGACAACCGGCCCGGATCACAGGACAGCCGGTCGCTCGGCCCGATCTCGTACGACGATCTCGTCGGGCGCGCCTTCGTGGTGTTCTGGCCGAGATCCTCGTGGCAGTGGCTCTAGGCCGGCGCTGATCCGTCGGCCGGGCCGAGCGCGTCGAGCGACCCGAGCTCGGCGACGAAGGCGTCGACCATCCGGTCGACGTGGTCGCTGTACACCGCGTCGATGCCCATGCGCAGTGCCGGCCTGAGCTGGTGCTCGAACTGGAGGTCCCAGCTGAACGCCGTGCGACCGAAGCGGTGGAAGAGCACCACCAATCCGCCGTTCCAGTCCTCGCGGCGCAGGTTGATCCCGTCGATGTCCGCCTCCGCCAGCCTGGCGGCGCGCCGCTCCGGGCCTTCGGTGATGCGCTCGAGGCGGGTCGACTCGACCAGCTTCACGCCCGCGTCGAGTGGTCGGAGGTCGACGAGGCGATCGATCGAGTCGTCGCACAGCCACAAGCGGGGAAGCAGCTCGGGCGCCACCGTCCGGACGGTGTCGATGACGGTCGGCCCCGACCGCGCATCTTTCAGATCGAGCGACAGGGCGTAGCCGGTGCCGCACGTCTCGAGGAGCTCGGCGAGGGTCGGGATGTGAGGCGGCAGGTCGGCCCGGGCGAGCTCGCCGATGCGGCGTTTGCGGACGCGGCCGATCCGGACCTCGCCGTCGTGGTCGAGTACCGGCACACCGTCCGAGGTGAGCCAGACGTCGCTCTCGAGCCCGGTGGCGCCCAGTCGGAGGGCCAGCTCGAACGCCGCGATCGTATTCTCCGGCGCGTGCGCCCGGGCGCCGCGGTGGGCGAACATGATCGGCGGATCGACGAGCGACGGGAGTCGTTGCTGCTGCACGGCCCGCTCATCCTCGCAGCTCCGCCGGCGGCCGACGTCGTTCGTCGGACCGGACACCACCGAGGGTCGGAGGTCGTCTCGGTGATCCGACCCGACTCCGAACCCGGATCGGCTCTCCGGGTCGTGGGACGAGTCCCGTCGTAGACTGCGCGACGTGTTCAACCTCCAGGGCGGCGAGCTGATCATCATCCTGCTGCTCGCCCTGGTCGTGCTCGGCCCCGAGAAGCTGCCCGAAGCGATGCGCAAGGCCGGCAGCCTCTACGCCGAGCTCAAGAAGATGTCGAGCGGATTCCAAGAGGAGTTCCGGGCGGCGATGAACGAGCCGGTCAAGGAGATGCGCGAGACCGCCAACATGCTCCGGGACTCGGCCGACTTCACGAAGCTGCGCGACGGCGAACGGTCGGCCAAGCCCCACTCCGCGGAGATGGTGGCGGCGGCCGACCCCGAGGCGGCGCCCGTCGACGAGGTTCCGTTCGAGGCCGCCGACGAACCGGCGCAGAGCGGGCGTGACGCGGCGTCCGGCGGCCAGCCCGACGAGGTCCCGTTCGAGGCCGCCGACGAACCCGCGCAGAGCGGGGGTGACGCGGCGTCCGGCGGCGTGCCCGACGAGGTCCCGTTCGAGGCCGCCGACGAACCCGGCCAGAGCGGGGGTGACGCGGCGTCCGCCGTCGGCGAGGCGGGGGCCGACGAGGCGGCGCCCGCCGCGCCCCGCCAGCGCTGGAGCTTCGATCTGCCGGCCGCGGGCGATGTGCCGGATGCCGCGGACTCTGAGGCGCGCGCCGACGGTGGCGCCGGCGCGGCCGAGGAGGGCCGGACGGAGTGAGCCGCTGGCGATTCGGCCGCTCCGATCCTCCCGATCCGAGCGGCACCATGAGCCTGATCGAGCATCTCGCCGAGCTGCGCATGCGGATCATCCGCAGCGGGCTCGCCGTCGTGCTCGGCTCGATCCTGGTGATCGCGTTCTACGACACGGTCATGGGATGGCTGCTCAAGCCGTATGCCGACCTGTGCGCCCGCAAGGAGCCCGACTACTGCGGACGGTCCTTCGACGCGGGCTCGGGGGACGTGATGCTCTTCAACCCCGACCCGATCGAGGGGTTCTCGACGCGGCTGCGCATCGGTTTCTACGGCGGCATGGTGCTGGCGCTGCCCGTGCTCCTGTGGCAGATCTGGAAATTCGTCGTGCCGGCCCTGCACAAGAGCGAGAAGCGCTACGCCTTCGGGTTCGTGGCCTCGTCGGTCGCGTTGTTCCTCCTGGGGGGATTCATCGCGTTCACCACCCTCGAGCGGGCGCTCGAGTTCCTGATCAGCTGGGCCGGCGAGGACGTCGATCCGCTCTTCCAGGTCCAGGCCTACGTCCGACTCGTCACCCTGATGGTCGTCGCCTTCGGCGTCGGGTTCACGATCCCGGTGATGCTCGTGTTCCTCCAGCTCATCGGCGTGCTGAGCCCGCAGACGCTGCTCGGCGCCTGGCGCTACGCGATCGTCGGCGTGTTCTTCGTCGCCGCCGCCATCACACCGTCCGGCGACCCCGTCTCGCTGCTGGCGCTCTCGGTGCCCATGGTGGTGCTGTACTTCGTGGCGATCCTCATCGGACGGATCGCCCAGCGCCGGCGACGGCGCGCCGAATCCGCCTGAACCGGTGAGCGGCTCCTCCGGACGGAGCTGCGAGACTGACCGCGTGCGGACCGACCGCGCCGAGATCCTCGCGCGCTACCCCTTCGAGCTCGATCGGTTCCAGCTCGACGCGATCGAAGCACTCGACCGCGGCGACCACGTCGTCGTCGCTGCGCCGACCGGCAGCGGCAAGACGGTCGTCGCCGAATACGGCATCGACGCCGCGCTCCGCGACGGCCGGCGGGCGTTCTACACCGCCCCGTTGAAGGCACTGTCGAACCAGAAGTACCGCGACCTCGCAGCGGTGCATGGGGAGGATCGGGTGGGCCTGCTCACCGGCGACAACGCGATCAACGGTGAGGCGCCCGTGGTCGTGATGACCACCGAGGTGCTCCGCAACATGATCTACGGTGGCCGCGACCTGCGAGCGCTCGCGACGGTGGTGCTCGACGAGGTGCACTTCCTCCAGGACGCCTACCGCGGCCCGGTCTGGGAGGAGGTGATCATCCATCTCGACCAGCACGTCGGGCTCATCTGCCTGTCCGCCACCGTCAGCAACGCCGACGAGCTGGCCGAGTGGATCGGGACCGTCCGCGGGCCGACGACCGCAGTCGTCGAGGAGCGGCGGCCCGTCCGACTCGACAACTGGTACTTCGTCGCCGACCTCACGAACGACCGGCTGCGTCTGCTCCCGACGATCGTCGACGGGCGACCCAACCCGGATGCGGTACGGCTCGACGCCAGCGCCGTGCGACGTGAGGGGCCGAACGGCCGACACCGCCGGACCGGCGATCGCCGCCGGCTCGCCACGCCCACCCGCCTCGAGACGGTCGACACCCTGGCGTCGCGCGACCTGCTCCCGGCGATCTACTTCATCTTCAGCCGCGCCCAGTGCGACGAGGCGGCGCGCCACGCCGTCGACGCCGGCATCCGGCTGACCGACGACGCAGCGCGCGACCGAATCCGCGCCATCGCCGGCGCCCGGCTCGAGGGCATCGTCAGCGACGACCTCGACGTGCTCGGGTACGACCAGTTCATGCTCCAACTCGAATCCGGTGTGGCGGCCCACCACGCCGGCATGGTGCCGCCGTTCAAGGAGGTCGTGGAGTCGTGCTTCGTGGAGGGCCTCGTCAAGCTGGTGTTCGCCACCGAGACGTTGGCGGTCGGGATCAACATGCCGGCGCGCAGCGTCGTCATCGAGAAGCTCACCAAGTTCACCGGCGAGCGTCACGAGACCCTGTCGCCCGGCCAGTACACCCAGCTCACCGGCCGTGCCGGTCGGCGCGGCATCGACGAGCTCGGCAGCGCCCTCGTGCTGTGGAGCCCGTTCGTACCCTTCGAGCAGGTCGCGGAGCTGGCGCTCAGCCGCAGCTTCCACCTGCGGTCGGCGTTCCGGCCGACCTACAACATGGCGGCGAACCTGGTGCGCAACTACGACGCCCAGACCGCCCGCCAGCTCCTGACGCTGTCGTTCGCCCAGTTCCAGTCCGACCGCGACGTCGTGCGGCTCGAGCGGCGGCTGCAGCGGCGGCGCGAGCGACTCGAGGAGTTGGTCGCGGACGCGGCGAGCCCGTACGGCGACATCGACGAGTACCGCGAGGCGACCGAACGGGCGCGGCACCAGCCGGGACGTGACGATCCGACCGAGCTGGCGATGATGCGGCTCCGGCCGGGCGCGGTCATCCACGCCTCGAAGGGCAAGCACCACGGGCCGGTCGCGGTCGTCGCAACCGCCCGCCGCAAGAGCGGTCTCAAGATCACGGCGATCACGCCCGGCGGCCACTCGCTCACCTTGACCGCCGAGGACTTCCCGGCACCGCCTCGCCAGATCGGCACCGTCGTGCTGCCCGGCGCGTATGCGCCACACCGGCGTGACTACCGGATCGAGGTCGGCCGCCTCGTGCGGTCAGCTCCCCTGCGCCCCGTGGTCGATGCCCGTACGGACGCGGCAGGCGAGCGGGTCCGCCCGGGCGCCGGCCTCCACCCGGTCGAGCGCGACCCCGACCTGCGTCAGCGCCTCGAGGCCGCGGCGCGCGCCGACCGGGTGCGGCGCGAGATCGATCATCTCGAGCGTCAGGTCGAGCGGCATCACGCGACGTTGGCTCGCGAGTTCGACGGGGTGCTCGCCGTGCTCGCCGAACGCGGCCACGTCGACGTCGAGCGGTGGGACCTCACCGACCGCGGGGAGATGCTCGCCCGGCTCTTCCACGAGAGCGACCTGCTCGTGACCGAGGCCCTGCGTCTCGGTCTGCTCGACGGGGTCGACGCCCCGACGCTCGCCGGTCTCGTCTCGACGTTCGTGTACGAGCACCGCTCGCCCGACGAGCCGCCCGCGCCCTGGTTCCCCGACGCGGACGCCCGACGCCGGTGGGAGTCGATCGCACGTCTGAGCGACGACCTGATGGCGCTCGAGGTGACCTATGGGCTCGCCGAGCACCGGGCCCCCGAACCGACCTTCTTCGCCACCGCCTATGCGTGGGTGGCGGGGGAGGGGTTCGCCGAGGTGGTCGCCGAGGAGGAGCTGACCGGCGGCGACTTCGTCCGCACGGTGAAGCAGCTCGTCGACGTGCTCCGGCAGGTGGCCGTGATCGCCACGTCGGATGCGACGCGTTCGGCGGCGAGGCGCGCCGCATCCGTCGCGTTCCGAGGGGTCGTGGCCGACGCGTCGGTCGTCGAGGCGTCGTGACGATCCGGCCGGGGGAGGAATGGGGATCGCCGGTCGACCGCCCCGACGGGCTGGTCGTCGCGTCCGATGACCTCGCCTTGGCGGGCCTGGTCGCCAGCGGTCACGACGGACCGCTCGGCGTGGCCGCGGGTGACGTTCACCGATCGCTCGGTTCGCCGGCGCCACGAGAGGGGATGCAGCGCCTCCCGATGGACGCCTTGCTCGTGATGGCCGACGGGCGCACGCTGACCGCAGTCGCCCACGTCGTGGCGCGCCGCTCCTGGTGGATCGGCGCCGTCGTCGGCGTCTTCAACGTCGACCAGCACGGGTCGTGGAAGGTGGCGCCGCGCGCCCACCCCAACGACGGACGGTTCGACGTCGCCGAGGTCGCGCCCTCGATGGGCCCACGACAGCGCTTCCTCGCGTGGCGGCGGCTGCCGGCGGGAACCCATGTGCCACACCCGGCGATCGCAACGCGATCGGCGACCTCGGCCGAGTGGCGGTTCGCCCACCCACTGACGCTCTGGGTCGACGGCGTGCGTGACGGGACCGTGCGCGAGCTGTCGGTCGCGATCGCCCCCGACGCCTACGAACTGCACGTCTAGGTGGGGGCTCCGCCGACCGAGCGAGTCGGATCGGCTGCGCACGGCAGACCGACCGGGTCCGCCAGACCCGGCAATCCGAGGTTCGTCGGCATCGGCCTCCTACGATGGCGGCCCGTGACCGTCTACGTTCCCGAAGACTTCACCGCGTCCGAGACCGACGTCCTCAGGCGGTACTTCACGAACCTCGACGGCCCGGTGTTCGCGCTGGTCAACCTCCCCGAAGTGGTCAAGGGGGCGCTGTTCGCTCGGTACAGCCGGAGTCCGAAGAGCCTCCGGCGGTTGTTCCTCGACGAGTTCGTCAACGACCTCGACATCGAGGGTGACGAGTCGATCGACGCCACGACCGGCCTCGAGCGGGCCGAGGATCTCTACGAGAAGGTGTTCTTCGAGTACGGCGACGACTCGGTGGCCCAGCTCGGTGGCGTCCATGTCGCCTGCGAGCAGGCGTCGAACGTCCTCACCAAGATCCTCGAGTGGGGCCGGTTGATGAGCTATCTCGAGCAAAGCACCCGGTACATCGCCTACGACGCCCGGCTGGGTGGTCGGTATCGCTTCCACCGCGACCCCGACGTGCTCGCCGGGCCGCTCGGCACCCGCTACGTCGGCGACATGGACCGCATGTTCGATGCCTATTCCGCAGCCGTCAACCGCGTCACGGACCATGTTCGCGACCACATCCCGCGCGACCCCGACGACAGCGAGTTCATCTACCGCCAGGCGACCCGCGCCAAGGCGCTCGATGCGGTCCGCGGCATGTTGCCCGCTGCCTCGCTGTCGAACGTGGGCATCTACGGCACCGGCCAGGCCTTCGAGGCCCTGCTGCTGCGGATGCGGGCCCACCCACTGCCGGAGAGCCGACGCTATGCCGACCTGATCCTCCACGAGCTGCGCAAGGTGATTCCGAGCTTCCTGCGGCGCGTCGACCTGCCCGAACGCGGCGGACGGTGGTCCGACTACCTCGCTGCCACGCGAGCGGACACCGCCGAGGTCGTGGAGCGGCTGTTCGGCGCCGTGCCCAACGAACCGGCCGCCGAGGTGTCCCTGGTCGACTTCGATCCGGAGGCCGAGGACAAGCTGCTGGCGGCGATCTGCTACAGCCATTCGCACCTGTCCGAGGCCACGCTGCTCGACCGGGTGCGCCAGCTCGGCGCCGACGAGCGTGCCGCGCTGATCCGGGCCTACGTCGGCGAGCGCGAGAACCGGCGACACAAACCGGGCCGGGCGTTCGAGCGAGTCGACTACCGGTTCGACGTGCTGTCCGACTACGGCGCCTTCCGCGACCTGCAACGACATCGGCTGCTCACCATCGAGTGGCAGGCGCTCACGCCCAATCACGGCTACACGCGGCCGGATCTGGTCGAGGCGGCCGGTGTCGGTGGCCTCTTCGACGAGTCGATGGACCGGTCGGCACGGTTGTTCGACGACCTGAAGCCGGCGTACCCGAATCAGGCCGCGTACGCGGTCGCGATGGCCTACCGGCTGCGCTACGTGATGCAGTTCAACGCCCGTGAGGCCATCCACATGTTGGAACTTCGGTCGTCCCCGCAGGGGCATCCGTCCTACCGTCGGGTCGCCCTCGAGATGCATCGCCTGATCGCCGAGCAGGCCGGACACCGCGCCATCGCCGACGCGATGTCGCACATGACCACCGAAGCGCCGGAGCTCGAACGGCTGGCGGCGGAACGCCGCGCGGAACAGCGGCGACAGGTTTGATGTGACGGGTGTCACAACACATGGTGGGCGCGGCTCCTAAAGCGATCGCCCTAGTATCCGGCGCGACCCGCAGCGAGGATGGACATGGCTGACGACGAGATCGACAACGAGGACGAACTGGACGAGTCCGACGACGAGGAGGAGGTCGACGACGACCTCGCCGAGGACCCGGACGAGGACTTCGTCGAGGACGACGACCTCGACGAGCTCGATGACGACGACGACGATGCGGACGACGACGAGGACGACGACGAGGACGACGACGAGGACGACGACGAGGACGACGACGAGCGGACGGCACGGGCCCGCAAGCGGAAGGGATCCGAGGACGACGACGAGGACGACGACGACATGTTGGCCCCCGACGACGTCGAGGCCGATCTGGACACGATCCTCAAGGACCGAATGGTCTCCACCGACGACGAGGACGACGACGACGAGGACGACGCGGTGTCCGCAGCGGACGAGCGAAGCGACGGCCCCGACGGTCTCCAGCCGAAGCGGGCCGACGAGACGCTGTGCACGAGCTGCTTCCTGCTCGTGCGGCCGAACGCGCCCGGGTGCCCTGTGGAGGACGACAACTGCCCGATCTTCGGCTGAGCGCGTGATCGAGCCGGTCGTACGCCTGGCCACGCCGGCCGACGATGATCAGATCGAGGGTCTGGTCGCGCAGGCGCGCGCCGGGCTGGCCGACCGGCGGGGCGGCGCGCGTTGGCTCGAGACCCACCCGGCCGACTCGTGGCGCCGTGCATCGACCGTGCTGGTCGCAGCGATCGACGAGCTGCTCGTGGGATATCTGCCGGTCTCGATCGGTGAGGTCGCACGGGTCGACGAGGTGTTCGTGATGCCCGAGGCGCGCGAGATCGGGTTCGGGGACGCACTGTTGGCGGCGGCGATCGCAACGGCCCGCGAGGCCGGCGCGACGGTGCTCGAAGGCGAGGCATTGCCGGGCGACCGCCACGTCAAGAACCTGTACGAGCGCGCCGGCATCACGGCCCGTCTCATCACGGTGTCGACCGAGCTGTGATCGCTCAGGCCGGTGCCCTGCTCGTCAGCGGCCCTTCCAGGCAGGCTTGCGCTTCTCGACGAACGCAGCGAGGCCTTCTTGCAGGTCCTCGGAGCGCATGACGCGCCGCATCGCATCGTCGGTCATCCGCTTGAGGGTCTCGTCGTTCTCGGACGCCGCCGCCCGGACGACGGCGCGCGACTCCCACACCGCCATCGGAGCGCACTCGGTGATCTGGGTCGCCAACCGCAGCGCCTCTTGGAGTGCCTCGCCCGGCCCGACCAGTCGGGAGACCAGCCCGAGGTCGTAGGCACGCTGAGCGGGGATGGGCTCGCCGGTGAGGATCGCCTCCATCGCAGCCGCCTGACCGATGGCGCGTGGCAACCGGAACAAGCCACCGGCGCCCGCGATCAGGTTGCGCTTGGCCTCCGCCAAACCGAACGCCGACCGGTCGGTCGCCACGACCAGATCGGCAGCGAGCACGATCTCGCACCCGCCGGCGGTCGCCAGGCCGTCGACGGCGACGATGACCGGCTTCCTGCGCTCGCGGTACACGAACCCGGCGAAGCCGCCACGCTCGGTACCGAGCGTGCTGCCGGCGCCGCTCTGGATCGCCTTGAGGTCGGCGCCGGCGCAGAACACCGGACGCTCTTGGCCGGCGGTGTTCGCCGTGAGGATGCCCACCCAGACGTCGTCGTCGGACTCGAGCCGATCGATGGCCGCTTCGAGACCGGCCGCGACCTCTCCGTTCACCGCGTTGCGGGCGTCGGGACGATCCAGGGTGAGGATGGCGACGCGGTCGCGGGTCTCGTAGGTGACGATGACCCGCCGGGTCAGGCGTTGCGCTCGTTCTCGGACGGATCCGGTGCCGATGCACCCGCCGCCTCGCTCGGCTGCTCCGTCGTCGCCGGCTCGGTGGCAGGCGCGGTGGCCGTTGTTTCGATCGACGGGTCGGTGGGTTCGGTGGCGGCGTCGGGCGCGGTGGCCGTTGTTTCGCTCGACGGGTCGGTGGGTTCGGTCGCGGTGTCGGGCGCGGTGGCCGTTGTTTCGCTCGACGGCTCGGCGGGTTCGGTGGCGGTGTCGGGCGCGGTGGCCGTTGTTTCGCTCGA
>JBFHJC010000042.1:0-19568 GCA_041596155.1 Ilumatobacter sp.
CACCGACGATCCCGCCGACGGCGGTCGGCGTCCACCCTCGGTCCGGTCGGCCGCGGAGACCCAGCTCATGGCGGCTGCGGCGCGCGAGGCGGCCCCGCACCGCCGGGCGCCCCGCTTTCCCTGGAAGATCGTGCTGAGCCTGCTCGTCGTCGGTGCCCTCGTCGTGCTCGCCGTGCTCGCCACCCAGCTGTTCCGCACACCCGTCTACACGGTGCCCGACCTCGTCTCGTTGCCCGAGGCCGAGGCGCGGAACCTGGTGGCCACCAATGGCTGGGAGATCACCGTCGAGCGGGAGCGCAGCGACGTCGTGCCCGAGGTCGGACGCGTCGTGCGCACGTCACCCGTCGCCGGTGTCGACCTGGCCGAAGGTGAGCCGTTCCTGATCGTCGTCAGCCAGGGGCCGACGCTGCGCGAGCTCCCCGAGTCGACCGGGGTGCGCCTCAGCGAGGCCGAGACGACGCTGCGCGGGCGCGGCCTGGCCGTGCAGGTCGTCGAGGCCTTCGACGAGGTGGTCTCGGACGACACCGTGATCTCGTGGTCGGTGCCCGGCGACCCGACGCTCGTCGCCGGAGCGATGGTGGAGCCCGAGACCGTCGTCGAGCTCGTCGTGTCGGCCGGTCCTGCCCCGCGCGTCGTTCCCGACGTGGTCGGCCACACCGTCGGCGACGCCCGCGCCGAGCTCGACGCGCTCGGTCTTGCGCTCGACGACAGCGTGCAGGAGTTCTCCGACGAGGTGCCGCCCGGGGCGGTGATCGCCCAGGCGATCGAACCCGGGACCGAGGTCGAGCGGGGCACCACGTTGGCGGTGATCGTGTCGCTCGGACCCGACCTCGTCACGTTCCCCGATCTCAGCGGCGCGAACAGCTTCCGCGAGGCGGCGTCCGTCCTGGCGGAGGCCGGGTTCGAGCCCGTGCTCGTGTTCGGAGACGCCGAGGGCGCGATCCGCAGCGTGCGGATCGACGGCGCCGAACCCGAGGTCGGGGCCACGTTCCGCCGCGGCACGAGAGTCGACATCGAAGCGCTCTGATCGCTACCGTGCCCGCTGCCGCCCCGATGGGGCGGGGAAGGACGGTGATGGACCAACTCGACGGTCGTGTGGCGATCGTGACCGGTGCCGGTCGTGGCCTGGGTCGCGAGCACGCGCTCCAGCTCGCTGCGCACGGTGTGCGGGTCGTCGTCAACGATCTCGGCACCATGCCCGACGGCACCGGTACCGACCCGACGCCCGCCGACGAGGTCGTCGCCGAGATCCGCTCGGCCGGCGGTGACGCGGTCGCGAACTACGACGACGCCGCCTCGTGGGACGGCGCGCGGCTCATGGTCGCAGCGGCGGTCGCGGCATACGGCGACCTCGATGTGCTGGTCAACAACGCCGGCTTCCTCCGCGATTCGATGATCGTGAACATGAGCGAGGACGACTTCGACGCGGTCGTCCGGGTGCACCTGAAGGGGCACCTGGCCCCGATCCACTGGGCGGCGAACGTGTGGCGGGAGCGGCACAAGGCGGGGGAGCGTCGCCGCCGCAACGTCATCAGCACGAGCTCGACGTCGGGCATCTACGCCAATCCGGGCCAGGCCAACTACGGCCCCGCGAAGTCGGCGGTGATCACGCTGAGCGAGGTCGCCGCGAAGGAGCTGGCGGCGTACGGCGTGACCGTGAACTGCGTCATCCCGGGCGCCCGCACCAGGCTCACGCTGTCGTCGCCGGGCCTGCCCGAGATCATGTGTCGACCCGACGAGGGGTTCGACCAGTGGGACCCCGCGAACGTCTCGCCGCTCGTCGCCTACCTGGCGTCGGCCGACTGCCCGTTCACGGGGACGACGTTCTTCGTCCAGGGTGGCACGATCCGGCGGCTCGAGACGTGGACGCTGGTGGGCGACACCCTCGAACGGCCGTCGCGATGGGAGCTCGACGACCTGCGCATCGCCATGGAGGCCTTCCGGGGCACCGGGTAGCCGGATCCGGGCCTCGCGATCCGGGCCTCAGATGGTGATCGACTTGATCTCCTCGGCGAGCTGCTCGGACGTCTCGGTGACCGGCACCGCGGCCTGCATCGCCATCAGCTTCATCATGTCGCCCTGCACCTTGATGCGGCCCTCCATGAATGACTGCATGAGCACGGCGGGGTCGCGCTCGACGAGCATCGCCTTGGCCGTGGCGTAGTCGGTCATCAGCACCGCGTCGGGCTCTTCGAGCTCGCCGATCTCCATGACCAGCGAGCCGCCGCTGGTGTCGACGAAGGTGGTCAGCGTCCCCTCGCCGAAGGGGACGTCGGTGATGACCTGGTTGATCCGAACGCTCATCGTGATCTCGGGAAGATCGCCCTCGTACCGCTCGCGGATCTCGCGCGCCGCCTCCATCCACTCGTCGGACAGGAACTCGTACATGGGGCCGGACTGTACCGTCAGCCGGCGAGGGTGGTCGTCGCGGTCGTGATCTCGTCGAGGAAGTCGCCGTCGAGCTCGAACCCGAGACCGGGGGCGTCCGGCACCTGCACCTGGCCGTCGGCCACGGTGATCGGATCGGTGACGATGTCGCGACGGTAGAAGCGCGATGACGCGCTGATGTCGCCGGGAAGGGTGAAGCCCGGCAGGGCGGCCAGGGCCGCGTTGGCGGCGCGTCCGATGCCGGTCTCGACCATGCCGCCGCACCACACGGGCACGCCGCGGTCGAGGCAGAGGTCGTGGATGCGGCGCGCCTCGAGGTAGCCGCCGACGCGTCCGGGCTTGATGTTGACGATCTCGGCGGCTCCGAGCTCGATCGCGTCCGCCGCCGTGCGCAGCGAGACGATCGACTCGTCGAGGCACACCGGGGTCGACGAGGCGGCGGCCAGCTGGGCGTGGCCGAGGATGTCTTCCTCCGCGAGGGGTTGCTCGATCAACAGCAGGTCGAACTCGTCGAGCCGGCACAGGTGGTCGATGTCGGTGCGCTGGTAGGCGGTGTTGGCGTCGACCTGAAGCCCCATCTCGGGCCCGATCAGCTCGCGGACACGACCGACCGGTTCGATGTCCCAGCCCGGCTCGATCTTGAGCTTGATCCGGGCGTACCCGTCGTCGACGTAGCCTTGCACCTGGGCGAGGAGCTCGTCGAGCGTGTCGAAGATGCCGACGCTCACGCCGCTCGGCACGGCGGTGCGATCGGCGCCGAAGTGGGCGCGCAGGTTGGTGCCCATGGCCCGCAGCTCGGCGTCGAGCACCGCCATCTCGAGCGCCGCCTTCGCCATCGGGTGGCCCTTGAAGCGATCGAGCACGTGGCCGACGTCGGCTGCCTCGACCGGTGCCGCGGCCGCCAGCGTCGGCCAGAGATGATCGGTGAGGACGAGCGCGGCGGCATCGACGAACTCCGACGAGTAGGCGGGTTCGCGCATCGCCACGCACTCGCCCCAGCCGTCGCCGTGGTCGGTGCCGACGCGCAGCAACAGGATGTCGCGCCGCTGCTCGACGCCGAAGCTGGTCCGGAACGGCGTGACGAGGTCGAGCTCGATCCGGCGAAGCTCGAGCTCGCGCAGCTGCAGCTTCATGGCGTGCGCACGACGTAGGCACCGTCGCGGGTGAAGCCGGCGACCTCGCCGCCGGCCGCGAGCAGCCCGCCGAGCTCGTCACGAACCCGGTGCCGCCACTCGGCTGCAGCCGCCGGGTCCTTGCGACGGAGCACGACGATGTCGTCGGGGGTCGCAACGAGGCGGTCGTCGGCGCGTGGCGGCGAGGGCGGGGTGGCCCGGTCGGGGTCGCTGGGCCAGGCGACGAGCAGCCGGTCGGATTCGTCGCGGGCGTTGATCGAGTCGTTCATCGAGCCGTAGAAGTCGACCAGATACTCCGCGACATGGGCGTGGAGGACCTCGATGTTGAACCAGGCGTTGCGCCGCACGAGCGGATCGAAGGTCCACGTGATCCACGGGATGCTGCGCTCGGCGGCCCACGCCCGCTGGTGGTTCTTCATCGCTCGCCCGACGCCGCCGTGCTGCACGCCGGGGAGAATGCCGGTGACGTGGCTGTGCAGCGCCTCGTCGCCGTCGTGGCGGGCCAGGAACCCGAAGGAGGCGCCGACCAGGTTGCCTGCCTCGAACGCGCCGGCGACGTACCCGCCGGCGTGGGCGATCGCTCGTAGCAGCTCGACGCCCACCAACGGGGTCACCGACCCCCAGACCTGCTGGAACACCGTCACGATCGCCGCCATCTCCTCGGCCGACTCGAGGGTGCGGATGTCGAGGTCGCTGTCCGGCATGCCACGGAACGTACCGCGCGCGCCGTTCGCGGCGGAAGGTCGCGGCGTGCCGACTCACCGGCGCCGGCTTGACGAGTCGTTCAGGCCGTTGGTGCGAGGCCCGCCGGGGCGCTACACATTGCGCATGGCGCACATCCTCGTCACCGAGGCGATCGCCGACGGCGGTCTCGCCCGCCTGCGCGACGCCGGGCACACCGTCGACGTGCGGCTCGACCTCGACCGGCCCGCCCTGCTCACCGCCCTACCGGGCGTGAACGCCCTGATCATCCGGTCGGCCACGAAGGTCGACGCCGAGGCGGTCGCCGCCGCACCCGACCTGGTCGTCGTCGGCCGGGCCGGGATCGGCCTCGACAACGTCGACGTCGACGCGGCGACGCGGCGCGGCGTGATGGTGGTCAACGCGCCGCAGTCGAACGTCGTGTCGGCCGCCGAGCACACGATGGCCCTGATGCTCGCCCAGGCGCGCAACGTCCCGCAGGCCCACGCCGCGCTCGTCGCCGGCCGGTGGGAGCGCAGCGCCTGGGAGGGCGTCGAGCTCGCCGACAAGACGCTCGGCATCGTCGGTTTCGGGCGCATCGGTCGCCTGGTCGCCGAGCGCGCGAAGGCGTTCCAGATGCGCCTGCTCGCCTACGACCCGTTCGTGTCGGCCGAGCGCGCCCGTCAGGTGGGTGCCGAACTGGTGTCGCTCGACGAGATCGTGCAGCAGTCCGACTTCCTCACGATCCACCTCCCGAAGACCAAGGACACCGCCGGACTGATCGACCGCGACCTGCTGCTCAAGGCCAAGCCGGGCCTGCGCCTGATCAACGCCGCCCGGGGCGGCATCGTCGTCGAGGACGACCTCGCCGAATGCATCCGCGACGGCGTGATCGCCGGGGCGGCCCTCGACGTGTTCGACACCGAGCCGACCACCGACTCGCCGCTGTTCGGCCTCGAGTCGGTCGTCGTGACGCCCCACCTCGGCGCTTCCACGCGCGAGGCCCAGGACAAGGCCGGCGACGCGATCGCCGACATGGTGCAGCTCGCACTCGCGGGCGAGTTCGTGCCGTGGGCGGTCAACGTCGACGCCGCCGAGGCCAACGAGACGATTCGGCCGTTCCTGCCGCTCGCCGAGACGCTCGGACGCCTCTACGGCTCGCTGCACGGCAGCTCGCCCGACTCGTTCGAGCTGTGCTGCGAGGGCGAGATCGCGGGATACGACACCCGCATCATCGGCCTGGCGGTGCTCAAGGGGTTCTTCAGCCGCATCTCCGAGGATCCGGTGAGCTACGTGAACGCACCCCAGCTGGCGCAGGCCGCCGGCATCACGATGCGCGAGGTCAAGTGCCCCGACAGCGACGAGTACGTCAACCTCATCCGCCTGCGCTGCGACGCTCACCACAGCATCAGCGGCACGCTGGCCGGGCGGCGCAGCGAGCAGCGCATCGTCGAGGTCGACGGCCACGGCGTCGACGTGCCGCCGGCGGCCCACATGCTGATGATCACCAACGACGACCGCCCGGGGGTGATCGGCACGGTCGGTGTCCTGCTGGGCGACGCCGAGATCAACATCGCCGACATGGACGTCGGCCGGATCGAGGAGGCCGGCACGGCGATGATGCTGCTGGCCACCACGAGCGAGGTGCCCGCCGAGGTGGTCGACGCCCTGCGGGCCGCCCCCGGCATCGTCAAGGTCGCCGTCCTCAACGGTTGACCCGGCCCGGCCGCGCACGAGGGGAGTGCACACGATGGCCGAAATCGAGACCGTGACCGCTCACCACCGCCGTGGGCGCACGTCGCGTCGAGCCGATCGCACCGCGGTGACGCAGCGGTTCCTGCCCGAGCTCGATCGGGGAATCCCCTACTTCGAGCTGTTGGCCGAGGAGCAGGCGGAGGCCGTCCACACCGCGACGATCCGGTTGCTGCAGGACACCGGGATCGACTTCCGCGACGACGAGGCGATCGCGATGTGGCGGTCGGCGGGTGGCGACGCCGTGCGAATCGACGGTCATCGCGTCCGGATCGACGGCGAGCTCCTGATGTCGCTGGTCAGCACCGCGCCGAGCGGGTACACGATGCTCGCCCGCGATCCGGAGCGGACCGTGTCGCTCGGTGGGCGCAAGTCGGTCTTCACGCCTGCTTACGGCGCGCCGTTCGTGCTCGACCTCGACGGGCGTCGCCGCTCGGCGACCATGGACGACTTCGACGACTTCGCCAAGCTCGCCTACATGACGCCGGCGATGCAGATGACCGGCGGCGTCCTGGTCGAGCCGATGGACGTCCCGGTGCCGCACCGGCACCTCCGGATGACGTACAGCCTGATGAAGTACTCGACCAAGCCGTTCATGGGCGCGGTCACGAGCCGGGCCCGGGCGGAGGACAGCCTGGCGATGGCGAGGATCCTCTTCGGCGACGACGTGGTCGAGCGGCACACGGTGATGACCTCGCTGGTGAACGGCAACTCGCCGCTCGTGTGGGACGCCACGATGCTCGACGCCGTGAAGGTCTACAGCGCCGCCAACCAGGCGATGCTCTTCACCCCGTTCGTGCTGGGCGGCGCGTCGACCCCGGCCTCGACGATCGGTTCCGTCGTGCAGATCAACGCCGAAGCGCTGGCGGGCATCGCGTTCTCCCAGATCGTCCGGCCCGGTGCCCCTGCGGTGTACGGCCAGTGGCTCGCCACCGTCTCGATGCGGACCGGAGCCCCGATGGCGGGCACACCCGAGATCGACCACATGAACCTCCTGGTCGGCCAGATGGCCCGTCGCTACGGCCTGCCCTGGCGCTGCTCGGGCATGTGCTCGGCGTCGAAGCTCCTCGACGCCCAGGCCGGCTACGAGTCGGCGCGGAACATGTTCGGCGTCGTGCTCGCCGGCGCCAACTTCGTCCTGAGCACGACGGGCTATCTCGAGTCGGCCCTGTGCCAGAGCTACTCGAAGGCCGTGATCGACGGCGAGCAGGCCGAGCTGTTCCGGGTGTTCGCCCAGGGCATCGACGTCTCCGAACTCACGAGCGCGCTCGACGCGATCGGGCAGGTCGAGCCGGGCGGTCACTACCTGGGCACCCCACACACGCTCGCCAACTTCGAGCGGGCGTTCTCGATGCCGGAGCTGATGGACAGCGACGGCTACGAGCAATGGCTCGCCGGCGGCGGCCGCGATGCGGATGCCCGCGGTGCCGCCAAGGCCCGCCGGCTGCTCGCCGACTACGTCGAGCCGTCGTTGCCCGACGACGTCGATGAGGCGCTCCGCGACTTCGTCGCCCGCCGAACCACAGAGATCCCCGAGACCCTGGAGTGACCGTGAACCCACCGCTGCTGCACGGTGTGTGCGCCGCCATGACGACGCCGTTCGACGACCTGGGCGAGGAGCTCGACGACTCGCGCCTCGGCGACCACATCGAGAGCCTGATCGACGCCGGTGTGCACGGCCTCGTGTTGTGCGCCGGCACCGGCGAGTTCGCGTTCCTGTCCGAGGACGAGAAGCGTCGCGTCATCGGCAGCGGCTGCGCCTCGGTCGGCGGGCGTGTGCCCGTCATCGCCCAGACGTCGGCGATCTCCACGAAGGACGCGATCGAACGAGCTCGGGAAGCAGCTGATCTCGGCGCGAGTGCGGTCATGGTGCTGCCGCCGTACTTCGAGGGACCGTTCGAGCGCGGAGTCCTGTTCCACTACGAGCAGCTCGCCCAGGCGATCGACGTCCCGATCGTGCTCTACAACATCCCGGTCAACAGCGGCTTCGACATCCATCCCGACCTCTACCGGCGGCTGATCGAGATCGACGGGATCGACTACATCAAGGACTCCACCGGGGACATCGTCCGGCTCCAGCAGCTGATCGCCATCGGCGGTCACGTGCTCGGGGGTGCCGATCCGCTCGCACCGTACGCCGCGATGGCCGGAGCCGCCGGATGGATCTGGGGTGCCGCCAACGTGATGCCACACGAGTGCGTGCAGCTGTGGGACCTGATCCGGTCCGGCGACCAGGCCGCGGCACTGGAACTGTGGGCCCGCATGCTCCCTGCGAACCTGTTCTTCTGGGAGAACGACGTCGGCGCCGAGTACAACTCGGCGGTCAAGACCGCCACCAACCTGGTGGGCAGGACGGTCGGCCCGTGTCGGCGGCCCGTGCTGCCGATGAGCGGCGAGGGCCGCGTGGCGTTGGCGGCCGCCCTGTCGCCGCTACCGGTCAACCGGCCGGTCCACGATCCGAGGGCCGCGATGCCCGGGGACGACGAGCGCGCCTGGCGCGATCGGGTGGGCCTGGCGTGACGGTCGTCTCGATCCGGCCGCGCTACGACCGCCAGAACGCCTGGCTCCAGCTGCTCGGCCCGCAGCCGGAACCGAAGGTCCTCGAGGGCAGCGTCGCCGCCGACCACGTGGGGGTCGGCGGGGGGTTCGGTGGCCTCGCCGCGGCGCGCCGGCTCGCCGAGCTCGCTCCGTCGGCCCACATCGTGATGCTCGAAGCCGACCGCATCGGCAACAACGCCGCCGGCCGGTGCTCGGGGTTCATCATCGATCACGCGCACAACCTGCGCGCCAAGGGCTTCGCCGACGACACCGCCGGGGCGCGCCGCCAGATCGCGCTCCAACGCGCCGGCATCGACTGGCTCGACGACATCGTCCACGAGCACGCCATCGACTGCGACTGGCGCCGCGACGGGAAGATTCACGCCGCCGCGAGCCCGCGGGGCGAGCAGATGCTGCGCGACTTCGCAGCATCGCTCGATGCCATCGACGAGGACTACCACGAGTACGACGCCGCCGAGCTGCGGCGGCGGTTCGGTACCGGGTTCTACCGCTCCGGCATCCACGCGCCCCACAGCGTCACCGTCCAGCCGGCGGCCCTCGTCACCGGTCTGGCGCGCACCCTGCCGCGCAACGTCACGGTGTACGAGTCGTCGATGGTCACCGACGTCGAGCTCGGGCCGCCGCACACGCTGCGCACCGCCGCCGGCGTCGTACGCACCCCGTCGCTCGTCCTGGCGGCCAACGGGTTCGGGGAGGGGTTCGGCTTCTTCCGCAACCGACTGCTGCCGCTCATCACATGGGGGTCGATGACCCGCGAGCTCACCGACGCGGAGGTCGCGGCGCTCGGCGGCGACGAGAGCTACAACGTCATTCCGGCCCACCCGGCCGGCACGACGGTACGGCGGCTACCCACTCGCCGCATCCTGATCCGCAACCAGTACACGTTCAGCCGACGCAGCGACGGCATCACCGGCCGCGACGCGGTCCGTCGCGTGCACGAGCGCTCGTTCCGCAACCGGTACCCGATGCTGGCCGACGTCGAGCTCGAGTACACCTGGGGTGGCGCGCTCAGCCTCAGTCGCAACGGCAGCGGGGTGTGTGGCCCGCTCGGCCCAGGGGTGTGGGCGACGATGGTGTACCAGGGCGTCGGCATGGCCAAGGGAACGGTCTCGGGCAAGCTGCTCGCAGAGCAGATCGCCACGGGCGAGCGCCATCCGGCGGTCGACGTGCTCACCGGCGGCGCCACGCCCAGCCGCAACGTCCCCGAGCCGTTGAACGGGTGGGGGATCCGGCTGAACATCCGCTGGCGCCGCTGGCAGGCCGGCATCGAGGAGTAACCGACCGATCAGCCGAGCGCCTGGCGATCGTCCGACCGGAGATGGACGGCGAGGTACGTGCTCGTGCCCGCCTCGAGCAGTTCGCGAGCGCCGACCATCAGCGCTCCGTATGCCGTGCTCGCGAGCGCGCCTCCCGTCGACACCCGGCGGCCGCCCGCCTCGCCGATCTCGGCGACCGACGGGCCGCCCGGCCGCGCCAGCACGTTCACCGGGAGGCCGACCGCGTCGACGACGGCACGGATCTGCTCGACCGTCGTGAGACCGGGAGCGTAGGCGCAGTCGGCACCGGCGTCGCGGTAGGCGACGAGGCGGGCGATCGTGTCGTCGAGGTCGTTGCGCCCGTACAGGAAGTTCTCGCATCGCGCCGTCAGCACCAACGGGTCGCCGTCGACGTGCGCTCCGTCGGCCGCTGCGGCAACCCGCTCGGCGGCGAGGCCGACCGGGTCGATCGCCCCGGCGCCGGGGTCGTAGTCCTCGATCGAGCAACCGGCCGCGCCGGCGCCGTGCAGCAGCCGCACGGTTTCGCGGACGCCGTCGAGGTCGTCGGCGTAGCACCGCTCGCTGTCGACGTTGAGCGGGAGGTCGGTGGCGGCGGCGATCGCCGAGACGTGGGCGATCAGCTCGTCACGGGTCACCTGCTGGTCGTCCTTGCCGATCGACCACGCGAAGCCGGCGCTGGTGGTGGCGAGGGCTTCGAACCCGGCTCGTGCGAGCAGCTTGGCGGAGCCGATGTCCCACGGGTTCGGCATCACGAACACCCGGTCGCGGCGGTGGAGTTCGGCAAAGCGGCGGCGGCGGTCGCGCGGCGTCATGCCACCATCCTGCACGAACGCGGCGCGACTGTCAGCGGGCTGGTCGAGCGGCGTCGCGCGCCGCGATCGCCGCATCGCGGGCGGCCTCGGCGAAGTCGTCGCCGCCGCTCGCGTAGATGATCGCCCGCGACGAGCTGATGATCAGGCCGGCGCCATCGTGACACGCGCCGGCGTCGACCGCCGCCCGTGGATCGCCGCCCTGGGCGCCGATGCCGGGGACGAGGATCGGCAGGTCGCCGGCGACCTGGCGCACCGCCCTCAGCTCGTCCGGATACGTGGCGCCGACCACGAGCCCGCAGTCGCCGTGCGAGGACCACTCGCCGGCCACCATCTCGGCGACCCGGATGTACAGGGGCCGGCCGCCGGTGTCGAGCGCCTGCAGGTCGTCGCCACCGGGGTTGCTGGTGCGGCACAGCGCGATCACCCCGCCGCCATGGGCGAAGTACGGCACCACGGAGTCGCCGCCGAGGTACGGGTTCACGGTGACGGCGTGGGCCTGGTACCGGCCGAACGCCTCGCGGGCGTAGTGCTCGGCGGTCGATCCGATGTCGCCACGCTTGGCGTCGAGGATCACGGTCACGTCGGGGTAGGTCTCGCGGATGTAGCTGCACAGCTGCTCGAGGGCGGCCTCCTCGCGCTGGGATGCGAAGTAGGCGATCTGGGGCTTGAAGGCACAGACGACGTCGGCGGTGGCGTCGACGATCTCGCGGCAGAACCGGTAGACGGCGTCGTGCCCGCGATCGAGCGCCTGGGGAAAGCGCGCCGGGTCGGGGTCGAGCCCGATGCACAGCAGCGAGCCCGAGGTCCGCCACGAGTGCCGGATCTGGTCGTGGAAGCCCACGTCCGAGACGGTAGACGGCGCCCGCACCGCACGACCGGCACCGGCGCCACCTTCAGGTGTCGATCCGGTGACGATCGACGCCGATTACTCCTCGAGCGAGATCGCTCCCGTGGGGCAGAGGTCGGCCGCCTCCCGCACCCGGTCGTGGAGCTCGGACGGCGGCTCGTCCTGCAAGACGTACAGGAAGCCGTCGCTGCGGACCTCGAACACCTCCGGACAGATCTGCATGCAACCGCCGGTCGAGGCGCACAGGTCGTAGTCGACGTTCACCTTCATGCTTCGTCCCCCAAGGTCGTGTGCCGGTGGTTCGGACCGTACCCGATCAGGCCTTGGCGGCGCGGTACCCGTCGGCCTCCGCGCCCTCGGCGGTGGCGTAGCACCGCTCGGGCGCGGTGCGTTCGTAGAAGCGGCCGCCGGGCACGTGGTAGATGCCGGAGTTGTCGTTGGCCTTGATCGGATAGCCGTCGGGGCAGGCGCCGTCGATCGGCTCGACCCAGGCACGCTGCTCGGGCGCCGCAGCGGTGCTCGCGACCCCGGCGATCGGCACCGCCGCCGCCACGCGCGCCGTGTCGGCGCCGGCGTCGGTCGACGTCGCGCCGGTGTCGGGATCGAATGGCGGCCACGCCGGCGCGGCGTCAGGGTGGGCCGCGCGGTTGCGGCTCCACCACGACCAGCCGCCGTACGCGCCGCCGCCGAGGAGCGCCAACCAGAACATCCGTCGCAGGAGCGTGGCCATGTCTCAACCCTAGACCAGCGACGTTCCGGAGATCCCCGGCGACGCCTGGTCAGCGAGCGAGTGGCGAGACGGGCGACGCGCAAGCGCTCCCGTCGAGGCGGCGAGGCCGGGTGGAGAATGTGCCCGGTGAGCGATGTCGTACCGGCGCAGGAGCTGCGCATCGCGCGGCTCGCGGCGTGCGGTGCCTCGAACGGGAGATCGCGCACGAGCTGTTCCTCAGCCCACGCACTGTCGAGACGCACCTCACCGCGATCGATCGCAAGCTGGGCAGTCGCAGCCGGCGCGAGCTCGCGGCGCGGGCCGTCACCGAACCGGAACTTCGCGACTGAACCCCCGGGCGCCCGGCCGCACCGTCCCGACCGAGACGGCGGTCAGCCGTGATGGCGCTCGAACGCCGACAACACGGCCTTCAGCGAGGCGGTCGTGATGTTCGGGTCGGTGCCGAGGCCCCACTTCGGGTCGCCACCGCCGTCGATCGTCTCGACGTAGGCGACCGCTTGGGCGTCGGCGCCGCGTCCGATCGCGTGCTCGGCGTAGTCGACGACGTCGAAGTCCTCGCCGAAGTGATCGGTGATCGCGTGCACAAACGCCTCGACCGGACCGTCGCCCTCGCCCTGGACGGTGATCGGTTCGCCGTCGACCTCGAGCTGGGCGCTGACCTTGGTGCGGTTCTCCTTGGTGTGCAGCTCGTGCGACCGGAGCCGGTAGCGCGGCTCCTCGGGCAGGTACTCGTCTTGGAACGCGGTCCACATCGTGGCGGGTGTGATCTCGGTGCCCGAGTCCTCGGTGATGTGCTGGATCGTCTTGGAGAACTCGATCTGGAGCCTGCGGGGGAGCTCGAAGCCGTGCTCCTCCTTCATGACGTAGGCGACACCGCCCTTGCCCGACTGCGAGTTGACCCGGATCACCGCCTCGTAGGTGCGGCCCACGTGCTTGGGATCGATCGGCAAGTAGGGCACGCCCCACTGCTCGTAGTCCTTGGGGAGCTTCTCGAAGCCCTTCTTGATGGCGTCCTGGTGGCTGCCGGAGAATGCCGTGTACACCAGGTCGCCGACGTACGGATGGCGCTCGGGCACAGGCAGCCGGTTGCAGTACTCGGCGGTGCGGCGCAGGGCGTCGATGTCACTGATGTCGAGCTCGGGGTCGACACCGTTGACGAACAGGTTCATCGCCAGCGCGACCACGTCGACGTTGCCGGTGCGCTCACCGTTGCCGAACAGGGTTCCCTCGACGCGGTCGGCGCCCGCCATGACGCCGAACTCGGCCGCCGCGATCGCGCAGCCGCGGTCGTTGTGAGGGTGCAGGCTGACGATCACCGACTCGCGCCGCTTGATCGTGCGGCAGAACCACTCGATCACATCTCCATACACATTTGGCGAATAGCACTCGACCGTGGCCGGCAGGTTGAGGATGAGCGGGTCGTCCGGCGTCGGCTCGATGACGTCCATCACCGCCTCGCACACCTCGATCGCGTACTCGGGCTCGGTGAGCGTGAAGCTCTCGGGCGAGTACTCGTAGCGCACCTGCGTCTCGGGGATCGTCTCCTCGAGCTTCCTGCACAGCTTCGCCCCGTTGACCGCGATCGCCTTGATGCCCTCCTGGTCCAGCCCGAACACGACCTCGCGCTGGAGCGGGTTGGTGGAGTTGTAGAAGTGCACGATCGCCCTCGGCGCGCCCTGGATGCACTCGTAGGTGCGCTCGATCAGCTCCTGGCGGCACTGCACGAGCACCTGGATGTGGACGTCGTCGGGGATGTGGTCGCCCTCGATCAGCTCGCGGACGAAGTCGAAGTCGGGCTGGCTGGCCGAGGGGAACCCCACCTCGATCTCCTTGAAACCCATCTTCACGAGCTCCTGGAACATCTTCAGCTTGCGGGCCGGGTCCATCGGGTCGATCAGCGCCTGGTTGCCGTCGCGCAGGTCGACCGAGCACCAGCGCGGCGCCCGGTCGATCACGACGTTCGGCCACGTGCGGTCGGTGAGCACGACCGGGACGAACGGGCGGTACTTCTCGAACGGCATCTTCTTCGGTGTCACGGGTGAAGGCGGCATGGGTCTCGGTCCTCTGAGCGGTGTCGGCGGCGGGTCGGTGGGGTGGGTCGGTAAGCGAGTGGGTCGGCCGACCCGGGGCGAAAAATGAAAGAGCCCCCGGCCGGGGCGGCGGGGGCGGGCGAACGCGGATATGTGAGCGCTCGCCCTATCGAAGGAGAAGCAGCTCCTGGAATCGCATCACCGAGATCCTAGACGATTCAGCGGCGATGCGGCAACCGGCCCGGGACGCGACCGAGCCCCGGCCTCGCTGAGTGCGCTGCCGGGGCTCGATCCGCCAGGGAGTCGTTCAACCGTGGGCGGTCACCTCCTCGGGTCGCGTTGACGGATCGGGTGCTGCGGTGGCCGTTCGGCCGCGCCCGATCCGACGCCCGTCGTTGTGGGGTCGGCCGGGCGTCGCAGGTCGTGGGCGCCCTCGCCGCCGCCGGCGACGAGGGCGCCCGTGATACGCACGTCGTGGTCGTGGCCCGGTCCGGGCCCGTGCGCGGGAGAGAACCCGGCCGCCGCCACACCGACGAAGGCGGCGGCCGGCTCGACGCCGGTGATCACTGGCGCGTCGAGCGTCGGGGGCCATGCTGCGACGAGGAGCATGCCCCGCCCGGGGGCGGTGGCGACGTCCGTGTCGTGGTGGTCTGGCCCGTGAGGATCGCGTCGGTGCTGAGTCACTGGAGCTCCTGTGTCGGGAGGCGGCGGTGCCGCCGTCCGTGGTGTTCCGTACCGGTGCACACCCACGGGGGCGCCGATCATCACGGCTGACCCGAAAAGAATTCGCGCGACTACAGCGGCAGCGTCGTCGGGGGAGCGGGCAGCGTCGTCGGCGCAGCGATCGTCGTCACCGGCGGCACGGTCACGAGCGGCACCGTGGTCGGTGGCACCGTCACCGGCGGCACGGAGGGCACCGACACCGGCGGCACGGAGGGCACCGACACCGGCGACACGGAGGGCACCGACACCGGCGGGAGTGCGCCCGCCACGCCCGACAGGGCGGCGTCGAGATCCGTGGTCGCCCCGCCGATCGTGGCCGCCAGCCGGTCGCGGGCGCCGCCGATCGAGCCGAGATCCGAGACGTCGAGCTCGACGATCGGCACGCCGACCCCGTCGAGCGGATCGCCGGCCCCGGCGGGGTCCCGATCGGTCTCGCCCGGTCTCGCCGGCGTGGTCGTCGCGGCGACATCTTGACCCGCTGTTCCGGCGAGAGCGGCGTCGGCGGGAGGGCGCGTCGCGGCGCGCCGCTCAGCCGCGACGTCGCCGGCCGCGGCGTCGTCGTCGGTGCGCGGCAGATCGGCGGCGACGACGGTCGTCCCGAGGCGGGCCTGCATCGCCGGCTCGGACGTGCTGGCCGCCATCACGCTGGTCGAGAGCACGGTCAGCGTCGCGAGCGGCACCAGCGAGGCGCCGCCGAGCCCGGTCGAGGGCATCACGATCGTGCGCCACCTCGCCACCAGTGCCCGCACCAGCGCGAAGCTCGACATCGACGCGAGCGAACGGTTGAGCTCGTTCATCTGCGTCGTCACGTCCGAGCAGTCGGCACAGGCCGCCAGGTGGTCGTCGACCCGGCGGATGGTCGACCCGGCCGTAGCGCCCTGCACGTAGCTCGGCAGTAGGTCGCGGATCGGTGCGCAGTCCGGCGAGGCTTTCGGGCCACGCGTCGCGACCGACAGGTACGAGCGGCCGAGGGCGCGCCGGGCGCGGTGGGCGAGCGAGGCGACCGCCCCGGCATCGGTGCCGTTCGCCGAGGCGATCTCGCCGGGCGACCGCCCCTCGACCGAGGTCATCCAGAGCACGTCCTGGAACCGCGGTGGGAGCTCGACGAAGGCGTGGCTCACCGCGCCGGCGAAGCGGACGGCGTCCTCCGGATCGGCGTGCTCGAGCGCGACGTCCTCAGTGGGCGTCGCCCGACCGGTGTCGGTGCGGGTGCGCAGCTTGATGATCGTGTGCCGCACGGCACGCAAGAGGTACGGCTTCAGGTCGTCGGAGGGTCCGGCACCGTGGCCGATGGCCCGCAAGGTGTTGGCGAAGACCTCGGCCGCGACGTCGTCGGCCTCGTGGCGATCGCGGCACAGATGGGCCGCCAGTCGCTCGACGGCGTCGCGGTGGCGGGCGTAGAGCAGTCCGTAGGCGTGGTGGTCGCCGGACCGCACGCGGGCGATCAGCGTCGCGTCGTCGAGCTCGTCCGGGCCGTGGCGACCGGCGCGCCGCGAGCGCAGGGGAGCGCTGTCCGGGCGCGAACCGTCGGCCAGGGTCATGCCCTGTGTGTCGGCCGTCGGGAGTCGGAACTGCAGTCCCCCAGCGCGAAATCTCGGTCCGACCGGTGCGATAACAGCGTTCTCGGACGTCGGAGTGTCGGTGACGCCCGGGTGAGCATCGTCGGGACCTGGTGGTGACGCCGGTACTGTGTGGCCCACCATGAATGATGCCAACGTGCGGCCGACGGGCCGCCGACGTGGCAGCAGGCGGCGGGGCCGTCGCCGCGACACGTCCAACACACCCCCCTCGCCCGATCGACACAACGACGAGCCACAGCGATCGGGCAACCTGACCACCCTCAACGCGCTGCCACCGGTCGAACCGCCGACCGGCTTCGCCGAGCTCGGCGTGCCCGCTCGCATCGACGACGGTCTCGCCGCCTGCGGCTTCGCCCAACCGTTCGCGATCCAGACCGAGGCGGTTCCGGTGGCGATGGAAGGACGTGACGTGTGCGGGCGCGCCAAGACCGGATCGGGCAAGACGCTGGCGTTCGGCGTGCCGATGCTCGCCCGGATCACCGACCAGGCCCTCTCACGCCGTCCGCTCGGCCTGGTGCTGGTTCCCACTCGCGAGCTCGCCGTCCAGGTGGCCGAGGTCCTCGAACCGATCGCCGAGCACGCCGGCATGAACGTGCTCGCGGTGTACGGCGGCGCCAGCCGGCACGCCCAGATCGACGACCTCGATCGCGGCGTCGAGCTGGTCGTCGCAACGCCGCTGCGGCTGATCGACCTCATCAAGTCCGGCGAGGTCGCGCTCGACGACGTCCAGATCGTCTGTCTCGACGAGGCCGACCGGATGGCCGACGACGGGTTCACGCCGCAGGTCGAGTGGATCCTGCGCCACTGCACCGGCCGCACCCAGACGATGCTGTTCTCGGCGACGCTCGACGGTGACGTCGGCCACCTCATCCGTCACTACCTCGACGACCCGGTCGAGGTCGCGGTCGACGAGGCGACCGACACGGTCGGCACGATGCACCATCTGTTCCTCGCCGTGCACCACATGGACAAGGACAAGGTGGTCGGCGCGATCGGGCAGGGCATTCCGAAGCTCCTCGTCTTCTGCCAGACCAAGCGTCTGTGCGATCGCGTCGAGCGGAATCTGAAGGACCTCGGCGTGTCGGTGGCGGCGATCCACGGTGACCTGCCCCAGAGGTCGCGCGAGCGGGCGCTGCAGCGGTTCGCCGAGGGAAAGCTGGCGATGCTCGTCGCGACCGACGTCGCCGCCCGCGGGATCGACATCGACGACATCGGCGCCGTCGTGCACTACGAGCCGGCCAAGGACGTGAAGGACTACCTGCACCGCTCGGGGCGGACGGCGCGCGCCGGTCGTGACGGGTGGGCGATCACGCTGGTCGAGTACAACCAGCACACGCAGATGCGCATCCTCCAACGCGGGATGCGACTGCCGAACACACCGGCCATCGAGGTGTTCTCGAACCACCCCAACCTGCGCGACCTGTCGCTGTTCCACGCCGACGCCACCACGTAGTCGCAAGACCGGACGACCGGCCCGGCCAACCCCCCGAGGAACGTGATGACCCCCCATCCGATCCGCCCAGTCCCGATGCTGCTGACGCTCGCGCTCGCGGTCGCGGCGTGCTCCGACCCGGCCCCGACCGCCACACCCGAGGTCGCGCCCTCGACCACCGAGGCTGCCGCCGACGTCGACGCGGACGCTGCGGCCCCCGCCGACGTCGCCGCGCCCGACCCGGCGGACGCGCCCGATGCTGCGGACGCCGTTCGGTTGAGCGTGGACGTCGGCGGGTCGGTCGTCGAGTTCGACATCGCCGCCTCGCCCGAGCTCGAGCCCTTCGGCCGCTTCGCGACGTGCTCCGGCTGGCGCGCACTGGTGGGCGCGTACTCGGTCGTGGTCGCCGAACCCGACCACGACGACGTCGTCTCGGTTGGGGCGATCACGAACGAGGCGGTCACCGGCAGCGGCACCTACGACGCCGACGTGCGGGTCGAGCGCGCCGACGGATCGTCGCTGTCGGCGATGGGCACGATGCGGCTCGACGACGGACTCCGCGCCGGCGAGATCGTCGCGTTCGGTCCGGACGGCACGCGCGTGACCGCCACCTTCGAGTGTCCGTCGCCCCGCCCGGCGCCCGAGGCCGTCGAGAGCGCACCAGCCGTCGAGGTCGTCGTGCTCGTTCGTCAGGACGACGCCGAGCGCATTCTGGGGCTCGTCGCCGCGGCCGATCTCGCCGAGTGCGGGCCGGACGAAGCGGGCTCCTCCACGGCGGTGCGCATCGACGGCGACGACCGGCTCGGAGCGGTCACGACGTTCGAGCTGACCGCGGGCGAAGCACCGACCTTGCAGTTCCGCGCCGGCGCGACCAGCTTCGAGTTCGAGGCCGTCGAGGTGACGCTCGGCGACGACGGCCGGTCGGGAACGTTCAGTGCATCCGACGCCGACATGGCCGTCGACGGCGCGTTCCGCTGCGGCTGAGGCCGATAGCCCCTGAGCCGGTCAGCTCAGCCAGGCCGGACGAGCGGCCTCGTAGGCGTCGATCTCGGCCGCGTGCCCGAGCGTGATCCCGATGTCGTCGAGCCCTTCGAGGAACCGGTGCCGCGTGGCAGCGTCCATCGGGAACGGCTCGCTGAGACCGGCGGCAGGCACCTCGACGACGAGCCGCTCGAGGTCGACGGTGATCTCGGTCGCCGGATCGGCCTCGATCGCCGACCAGATCGACTCGACGGTTGCCTCGGGGAGCACGACCGGCACCAGCCCGTTCTTCGTGCAGTTGTTGCGGAAGATGTCGGAGAAGCTCGGCGCGATCACGGCGTCGAAGCCGCCCTGCTGGATCGCCCAGACGGCGTGCTCGCGGCTCGACCCGACGCCGAACGCCGGTCCGGCGACGAGCACCGATGCCCCCTGGTACTGCTCCTGGTTGAGCACGAAGTCGCGGTCGTCGCGCCACGTGGAGAAGAGCCCTTTCTCGAAGCCGGTCCGCTCGACCCGCTTCAGCCAGTCGGCGGGGATGATCTGGTCGGTGTCGACGTCGCTCCGCTTGAGCGGGACGCCGGTGCCCTGGACGATCCTCACTGCCTTCATCGTCGACCTCTCAGTCCAGATCCTGCGGCGTGGC
>JBFHJC010000043.1:0-19445 GCA_041596155.1 Ilumatobacter sp.
GGACCGGCCCACTTCGAGCCGGTCGCCGACCTCTGCTCGGCCGGCGAGCTCCGGATCGTCATCGACCGGACGTTCGGACTCGACACGGTCCCCGACGCACTCCGCCACGTCGGTGAGGGTCGGGCGCTCGGCAAGGTCGTCGTCGAGATCGGCTGAGCCCGTTCGAGTCGGGGCCACAATGATGCCCGTGACCCGCATCGGCTTCCTCCGCTGCCTGCTGGCCGCCGTGTTGTTCGGCGCGTCCGCGCCGCTCGCCGCCGAGCTCGCGTCGTCGATCCCGACGTTCACGTTGGCCGGGTTGCTCTACGTCGGCGCTGCGCTCGCCGTGCTCCCGGCCTGCGTGCGACGACCGCCATCGCGTCCCGCGCTGACCCGAGAGTGGCGACCCGCGGCCGTTGCCGTCGTCGCCGGCGGCGCCGTCGGCCCGCTGCTCCTGGTCGCCGGGCTGGCGCGGACCGAGGCGGCGACCGCCTCGATCCTGCTCAACACGGAGCTCGCGGCGACGATCGCGCTCGCGGCCGTGTTGTTCCGAGAGCACCTCGGCGCCCGGCTGCTGTCGAGCGCGGCCCTCATCACCGCCGCCGGCGCGATCCTGAGCTGGGAGCCCGGCGCGAGCCTCGACGTCGGCGCGCTCCTGATCGTCGCGGCGTGCATCGCCTGGGGCGTCGACAACGGCGTGACGGCGCGCATCGAGCACCTCGCACCCGAACACGTCGTCGCGCTCAAGGGGATCATCGCCGGTAGCGCCAACCTCACCATCGGGCTGACCGTCTCCGGGTGGGGTCCGGCGACCCCGTGGGGCGACGTCGCCAGCGCCCTGGCGATCGGCGCCGCCGGGTACGGGCTCTCGATCACCCTGTGGGTGAAGGGTGCCCGCGACCTCGGTGCCGCCCGCGGGCAGGTGGTGTTCGCGTCGGCACCCTTCATCGGCGCGGCGGTCGCGTGGCTGGTGCTCGGCGAAACGGTCCGCGGCGCGCAGGTCGTCGCGGCCGCGCTGGCCGCGGCGGGCGTGATGCTGTCGCTGCGGTCCGACCACCGCCACGAGCACCGCCATGGCGAGCAGTTCCACGATCACGAGCACGTCCACGACGATGATCATCACGATCACGTGCACGCCGACGGCTTCCGGGGCCGCCACAGCCATCCCCACGAGCACGCCCCCGTCGTCCACTCCCACCCCCACGTGCCCGACCTCCACCACCGCCACGACCACTGAGGCGGGGTGTCGGTCACGACGCGGGGGCGACGGCAGCGACCTGGAGCGGGGTCGAGGTGCGGTGAGCGACGCTCGGGCGGAACCTGAGCAACCAGATCGTGATGGCCAGCTCGGCGACGACCGAAGGGACGGCGACGATCGACGTGAACACGACCTCGTGGTCGGCGTAGTTCGCGAGCAGCGAGTACGCCGCCGTGTCGAAGACGTAGGCCGCGCCGGCGACGCCCAGGATCACGCCCAGCCAGCGGGCGGCGATGCCGGAGCGCACGATCATCGCGCCCACGACGATGAGGTGGACGCCGAACGCGAACAGCCCGATCAGCCATGTCGCGTTGAACGCATCGAGTGCCAACATCACGTGCGCCTCGCGCTGCGACCGGTCGAGCGCCGCCAGATGCGGACGATCGCCGGTGAGCTGGAGCACGGCGAAGAGAAACAAGACGGCGACGCCGAGGAAGACGGTGTAGACGATCCGGAACCAGGCAGCGAGCCCGGAGATCCCGTCGCCGACCGGCCGGAACACGTGGTGCAGCGCCCAGGCGACGACGACGTCGATCACGAACACGACGAGGAATGCGACGACGGCGAGGCGTACGAGCATCTCGTCGGCGACGAGGTTGGCGAACGTGGCGGCGGCGTCGTCGGCGTCGACCAGGCGGACGCGGACGAAGAAGTTGGCGAAGATCGCCAGTGCGAAGAGGGTGACGTACCCGATGCCGGCGATGCGGGCGGCGCGGGCCTGGGACGGGTCGGGGAAATGGTGGAGCACGGGATGGTCCTTTCGACGGGTGGATTCGATGGTGAGTGGGAGTCGGGTCGAGGCGGTCAGCCGGCCACGGCAACCACGGCCTTGCCGCGCGTCCGGCCAGCCTCGAGGTCGGCGATCGCGGTCGGGGCCTCCGCCAACGGGTACGTGCGCCCGACCGCGGCCGTCACGGCCCCGGCGGCGATCAGCTCGCCCAGCGTCGCGACGTCCTCGTGGCGCTCCTTCGAGATGAACGTCGTCAGACGCTGGCGCACGAACGGGGAGAGCAGCATCGCCCGCAGCTGACGGCCGACGCCGCCGGTCACACGGCCACCGCCCTCGCCGCCGACGATCACCAACGTGCCGCGCGGCGCGAGCGCGAGGCGCAGGCGACGCAGCGAGTTGCGGCCGCCGGCGTCGACGATCAGGTCGTACTGCTCGGAGCCGTCGAGCGGATCGGTCGTGCGGTAGTCGATCACGCGCTCGGCGCCGAGGGCGCGGACGAGATCGAGCTTGGCGGAGCTGGCGACGCCGGTGACCTCGGCGCCGAGATGCTGGGCGATCTGGACGGCGAACGAGCCGACACCACCCGACGCGCCCAGCACCAGCACGCGCTGGCCGGAGCGGAGCCGGCCGACGTCGCGCACGGCCTGGAGCGCGGCCAGGCCGGACACAGGCGTCGCCGCGCCGTCGACGAACGACACCCCGTCCGGGAGGTGCGCGAGCTTGCGTTCGGCGGCGATCGCGAACTCGGCGAACGACCCGTCGGCGATGCCGAAGACGCGGTCGCCGGGCCGGAAGCGGCTGACCCCGTGCCCGACGGCAACCACGCGGCCGGCAACGTCCATCCCGATGACCGGCTGCTTCGGACGGCGCAACCCGTACCCGGCGAACCGCACGAGGTACGGGAGCCCCGTCATCAGGTGCCACACGCCGCGGTCGACGCCCGCCGCGGCGACCTCGACGAGCACTTCCCCGGCCGACGGCGTGGGCACCGCGACGGTGCGCAGCTCGAGCCGCTCGGCACTGCCGTAACGATCGCGGGCGACCGCCCGCATCGTCGCCGACACCTCGCCGCGGCGGTCGTCGTCGCCGTCGTCGGGTCGCTGGGTCTTCGTCGTTGCACTGCTCATCTGGAACTCCTCGTCTGCTTCCGTACTAAGTACGTTTCAGTTGACGACCATACACGTACTAAGTACGGTTGGCAAGTGAGACACCCGTCACCCCCGGAGCGACCATGGCCACCACCTCCCCCACCTCCCCCAGCGGCTCGCCGAAGCGCAGCCGACTCAGCCGCGACCGGGTGATCTCGGGCGCCGTGGAGGTCGCCGACCAGATCGGCATCGACCCGTTGACGATCCGCAGGCTGGCCGATCACCTCGGGGTCGCGCCGATGGCGATCTACCACCACGTCGCCAGCAAGGAGGAGATCGTCGACGGCATGGTCGACACGGTCTTCGCCGAGATCGCGACACCGCCGACCGATCTGGAGTGGCGCGAGGCGATCCGCATCCGCTCGACGTCGGCCCGCGAGGTGCTCGCCCGTCACCCGTGGGCGGCACCGCTCATGGAGTCGCGCACCAACCCCGGCCCGGCCACCCTCGCCCACCACGACGCGGTGATCGGTTGCTTCCGCCGTGGCGGTCTGTCGGTCGCGATGACCGCCCATGCCTACGCGCTCGTCGACGCCTTCATCTACGGATTCGCTCTCCAGGAGGCGAGCCTGCCGTTCGACACCCCCGAGGAGGCCGCCGCGGTCGCGTCCGCGATGGTCGACCAGTTCCCCGCCGACGAGTACCCACACCTCGCCGAGCTCACGTTCGAGCACGTCCTCCAGCCGGGTTACGACTTCGCCGCCGAGTTCGACTACGGCCTCGACCTGATCCTCGACGGCTTGGCGCGCCGGGCGTGACGCGTCGCGCGCTCAGTCGACGTCGACCGGTGGCTCGGTCTCGCTGAAGTGCTGCCAGACGTGCTCGTCGGACAGCGCCATCGCGCGGGCGACCCGCTCGGGGTGACGCTGGGCGCGCACGTTCTCCGGGTGCGGCCGAGTCGGCTGTGGCACCGGCTCGGACGGGCGCTCGAACGGCGCCGGGTGCTTGAGCCGCTCGACCTCCTCGGCGGTGATGCCGCACAGGCCGGTCACCTCCGGATCGATCCACGCCCGCTCGTCGATCGCCTCACCGCACGTGATCTCGAGGTTGAGACCCTCAGGGCCGTCGAAGTAGATCGACTGGCATAAGCCGTGGTCGATCGGACCGAGCACCTGGACGCCCTTCGACCGCAGGCGGTCGCGCATCGCCAGCACGTCATCGAAGGTGTCGACGTGGAAGGCGACATGCTGCATCGTGCCGCCGCGGACGTCTCCGCCGGGGCCGTCGGCGTGGCTCACGCCGTACTCGACGTCCTTGGCGTTGTCGGGGTGCTGGACGAACGCGACGTAACTGTCGGGAGCGAGCTCGACGAACCCGTGGTAGGCGCCCTTGACGCCGTGCATCCAGTAGAGCGCCTTGAGCGGGAGCCCGAGCGCGTCGCACCAGAACTCGAGCTGCTTCTTCATGTCGGTCGTCGACAGCGCCAGGTGGTTGACGCCTCGGGGTCGGAGCTGGGTCACGGCGGGTGCCTCCTCGATGCGACGGACGAGACCCCCAAGCATCGCGCCGATCCGGGCAGTGCCGCTCAGCCGAGCGGTCCGGAATCGGCGGCGAGCAGGCGCGCAGAGGCCGCGCCGTCGATCTCGAGCGCCAGGCACGCCGTGTCGATGCACGTGTCGACGGCATTGGGCTTGTGCCCGAGCGCGGCACCGACGGCCGCGACGAGGAAGCGCCAACGCATCGCTCGCCGCAGCAGGCTGTCTCGACCCCCTCGAGCCGAGAGCCCCGGGCCGCGGTGTTTCTCGGCCCGGGGCTCTTCGGTTCGGCGTTCAGCTCTGCCTGGCGGCGTTGACGTCGACGATGAGGTGGGTGTCGGTCGTCGAGACGATACAGATGTCGCCTTCGGCATCGACAGGCGCCAGGACGGCGTTGGCAACGGTCTCGCCCGCAACGAAGTTGAGGTTCGAGGCCAGAGGTGCCGGTCCGCCACATCGGTAGACGGTCACGTGCCCGCTCGCGGCGGGTTCGGTCACCGTCACGTTGACGATGACTGCGGTCACGTCGGCGCGGGCACCACCACGTTCGGTGACGCGCAACTGGAACGGCTCGTTGCCGACGAGCGGCTCGGCGGTCGTTCGAGTGTCGACGAGGCGCGTGGGTACCAGCGCTCGGACGGATCCCCCGACCTCGGACGGTGAGAAGGCACCGTTGACGTCGACGACGATGTGGGTGGCTGCCATGGTGAACAGGCAGACCGCTCCGTCCGCGTCGAGCGCCGCCAGCACGGCGTTGGGCACGGTCTGGCCGGCGACGTAGTTGAGGTTGGACGCCGTCGGGACCTCGTCGGTGCAAGGAAACACCGTGACGAATCCCGGCGCCTCGGGTTCGGTGACCGTGACGTTCAGCATCGCTGCCGTGGCATCCGCCGGGACGCCGTCCATGTCCCGAAGCGTGATGCGCTGCACGGAGCCGGCCGCCGGCTTGGTCCCTCCGTTCCGGGTGTCGAGCTTCCGCATCGGGTCGAGCGGCATGAACCCGTCCGTCCCCTCACCCGTGCTGTAGGCACCGTTGAGGTCGATCACGACGTCGAGATCGATCGAGGCGTAGAGACACACCGCCCCGTCTTCGCCGACGGTCGCCGTGACGGCGTTGGCGACGGTCTCACCCATCAGGAAGTTGACGTTGGACGCCAAGGGACGATCCCGACCACACTGGTACACGGTCACGAAACCTGCGCCGGCCGGATCGGTGACGGTCACGTTGAGCGCGACCGACTCGGCGTCGCCGGGAACTCCGGCAAGGCCGGCAACGGGAACGCGGAGGACGCCGTCGGCCGCGAGACGCTCCGTTGCCCGGGTATCGACCAGACGAGCCGGATCGAGCCGCACGAGGAGCGGCCCGGCGCGAACGCCCGCAGCAACGGTGTCGCTGAAGTCCATCCTCAACGAGCCGTGCACGTTCGTCGCGGTGATCGAGAACGAGTAGGCGCCCGCCGTGGTCGGGGTGCCGGTGATCGCACCGGACACGGGATCGAGCGTCAGGCCGGAGGGCAGCACGCCGTCGGTGACCGAGTAGGTCGCCGCTGGCTCCCCGTCGACCTTGACCGAACCGGCGTAGGGCTCTCCGACCACGATGCCGCTCACCGTCGGTGCGTCCGAGGTGAACGAAGGCCGCCCTTCGACCGTTCCACCGATCACGATCGACACCGACCCGGCGGCATTGGCGGCCTGAATCGTGAACGAGTACGGCCCGGTGGCCGTCGGGGTCCCGGTGATGGCGCCCGTGGTCGGATCGAGCGCCAAGCCCGCAGGTAGTGCCCCGGCCGTCACCGAGTAGGTCGGCCCAGGAGTACCCGACGCTGCGACGCCGTCGGACAGCGCGGTGCCGGTCAGGAGTTTCGCGACGACGCTGTCGGTGAACACCGGTGCGACCATCGGGTTGACGCTCAGCACTGCGACATCGCTGATCACGTTGCCGCTCGAGTTCGAGATTCGGGCGCGGTACCGGTAGCCGTCCATGTCGTTCGTGATCGCCAGCGACAGGTGGCCCTCTTCGCCGCCGCTGAGGTTCGTCCAGGTCGTGCCACCATCGGTGCTGACCTGCCACTGCGCTACCGGCGTCGGGACGCCCGAGGAATGGGCGTGCAACACGATCTCGGTGCCGGCGTCGACGGTCTGGGACACAGGCTGCTTGGTGATGGTCGGCGGCGAGGTGACCGACAAGGTGCCGGTGCCGGTCGCCGTCTCGATCGGTGAGGTCGGGTCGTCGGCCACCGTGACGGTGATCGTGCTGGTGCCAGCTTCGGCAGGAGCGTTCCAGGTGAGCCGTGACGACAGCAGGCCGGTGATGTCGGCCAGGCTGCCCTCGAATGCGAGGGTGCTCTGGTTGGTGAAGCTCGGTGTGGGCGGGGTCAACGACACCGTGTACCCCGAGGTGTTCAGGCTCAGCGTGCCCGCACCCGCCGGAATCGACACGGTCGCGTAGACGGTGCCGCCGCTGAACTCGTCGACCGTGACCGGGACGACCTTGCCGGTCCCGCTCGCGGTCTGCTCGACGTCGACGACGTCGACGCGGGCGCCGCTCCAGTTGACGAGGATCGCACGCGAGTCCGACGGAGCGCCGCTCGTGATCGTGGCGGTGACGGTGTCCTGTCCACCGTTGGTGCCGGTGTAGCAATACTGCGCGGTACCGGAGGCGTCGGTCACGTCCGAACCGTCCGCCGGGCCGTTGGCTCCGTCGACGTCGAAGGCGATCGTCGCACCCTCTGTCGGCGTCTCGTCCACACCATCGGTGGTCGCGGCGAGCACGTCGATGCACACCGAGGCGCCGCGGAGCAGCGTGGCCGACGGAGCCGCTCCGATCGACAGCGTCGACGTCGTGACGGTCGTCGAGTTGGTGCCCGTTCCCGGACCCGTGCTCACCGTGGCGGTGACGTCGTCCTCGCCCGATTCGGCGACTTTGTAGCAGTACACGGCCTCACCGGCAGCGTCGGCGACCTGCGTGCCGACCGACTCGCCGTCGACGAAGAATTCGACGCTGGCGCCCTCGACCGGCGAGCCGTCGCGGGTCACGGTTGCGGTCGTGCACACCGTGTCGCCGGGACGCGGCTGCTCGGGCGTGGTCGACAGCGACACCGTCGACGGCAGGGTCACCGAGTCGCCACCCAGGATCACCGTGTGCGTGCCGCTCTGCAGCGCGAGCTGCGTCAGCGGGAACTCGCCCGTCGCCGTGAAGCAGTTGTGCCACGGCGCTGCGATGTTGGCGTTGGTGAGCCCAGGGAACTGTGCATAGCCGGCAGCCGTCAACTCGGGGGTGCTGCCCCAGCACGACGTCGAGCTGGACAGATCCGGGAAGAGGGAGTTGAGCCACCCGTACGATTGCGACTGCGCGAACAGCGCCCCGCCGCGATTCACGTGTGCAGCGATCGCCGGACCACGGGCGTTGACCACGGAGGCCTCCGACGAGTCCATCCCGTTGCCACACCAGTGCTGCTCGACGATCTGGATCATCTGGTAGTTCGCGGTGCCGGCCAACACGTTGTCGAACAGCGTGCCGATCGCGGTCGCGCCCTCGAAGTAATCGACGGTCACCTCACCCGACGCCAAGCGCTCCGCGACGTAGTGCGCCGCAGCGCCACAGTCGTTCCGGGTCGCGGTCGAGTCGGACGCACCCACGACCGCCACCTTGCCGTTGTGCGCGTACGACGACGGCACCCCGGACAACAGCGTCTCCCACGCCTTCAGCTCGTACACCCAGGTGCTGTTGAGCTCGCTCGCCTTGGGCACACCGCTGCCGTCGAGGGTGATCGAGCCGTGCAGGCCGGCGTCGGTGCCGTCCAGGATCACCGGCCCGCCCGCCTGCGTGGCACCGACGGGCGCAGCGGACACACTCGGAGTGGATCCGAACGGACCCGTCACGGTGACGCACGAAGCCAGCGCCAGCAGCCAGGCGCCCCCGACTCGTCGGCGCCGCCGCCGACATTCGGGCTTCGGTGGCCGCGCCACCTTGGAGAAGGGGTGTTTCGGGAACATACAGCTTCCTTTGCAGACGTGGTCGTTCGGGGGACTCCGGGGTCTGTATCGGAAGGACCCCTCTAGGCCTTGACCGAATCGTGAAAGTTCCAGCACGAATGCTCGGGGGGACTGGTTATGTTCAGCAGAGGCATCGGTCGCGAAACCCGAGGTCAGCGGGCCAACCTCGACGGAGCGGCGCTCACATCCCCGCAGAGGGTCAACGGCAGCATTTCCGAAGGCACCGGCGCAGATGCCACAACCAGTGATCAGCCGGATCGACTTCCGGCCCGTGCTTCGAGTGACGTCCGCGGCCGACTGACATCGCCGCCGCGAGCGCCGCGGCGGCGCGGGCCACCCGCTGGGCGAGGCCCCTTGGAGATCGGCCGAGGTCCTGAGGCAGGGATGCCGACGCCGCTCGGCCGGTCGGCCGGTCGGCGCAGCCCCGAACGGGTGAGCAGCTCGACACCGACGAGGGCTCGCTCTCGCAGAGGTGCTCCCCAGGCGTGCTGGTTCGGACAGTGCCATCGCCCGCGCCACCCGATCCGGATCGCGCTGGTACGCAAACTCTCCGGATGGAGGCGGGCTGCGCCACCGGTTCCGCGGCGCGCTCGTGGGGCTCGGGTCCCTCGTCCGGGCGAGCCATCGTCGGAGATGCCACACGGCGCGGTGACCTCCCGGTCCACCCACGCCCGGGCGTCGATCGCGGTCAGCCGAGCGGATCGAGCCCCAGCTCGAACAGACCGGTGAAGCGCTCCTGCTGGCCGGCGGGGAGCGGGTGGTACAGGCTGCCATGGACGTCGCGGAACAGACGCTCGATCCCGACCGGGCGGGCATACGCCGCTCCGCCGAGCTCGAGCGCCAATCGCACCGCTTCGATGCACGCCTCGGCGGCATTGGTCTTGCGCATGAGCGACGCCGACGCCGCCTCCGGCGTGTTGTCGAAGCGCAGGTCATCGCTGGCATCGATCATCGCCCGGACGGTGTCGCGAGCCGCCGTGAGCCGGTTGTGCATCCGCCCGATCAGCGACACGACATCGGGGCGCTCGCTGCGGCGCGCCGCCAGACCGGTGGCCAGCTCGGCCGCGGACTCGGCGACACCGACATAGCTCGCCATGATCAGCGGGAGCGCCGCCCCGAGCACTGCGCTCCACACCGGGTGCCACTGGCCGGCCGGGCGCTGCAACGCCACGGCGGCGTCGGGCACGAACACGCCGTCGAGCACCACGGTGTGCGACCCGGTGCCGCGCATACCCATCGCATCCCACGTCTCCTCGATCCGGACACCGTCGGCCGAGAACGGAACCGACGCGTGCACCACCTGCGGTCCGTCGGGTGAGTCGTCCCAGCGGAAGCTCGTGACGAGCACGTCGCCCGCCGGGCAACCGCTCGCCGGCATCTTGCGGGCGGTCACGCGGAAGCCGCCGTCGACCCGGTCGGCGCGGCCGCTCGAATCGATCCAGTCGGAGGCACCGGTCGAGATGAGGACGAGCTGGCCCTGGGCGACCTTCGCCAGCGCGGGGGCCGGCAGGTCGCGGTGATGGCGCCACACCTGCGCGGCCAGCAGGTGGGAGTGCATCGAGAACGTCAGCGAGGTCGCCGGACAGCCGCGGGCCAGCTCGGCGAGCACGGCGCACGCCTCGGCGTGGGTCGCGCCCCCACCCCCGAGCTCGGTCGGGACCAGCATCGACATGAACCCGTGCCGTCGCAGGAGGGCGAGGCCGTCGGCCACGAAGGTCCCGGCGCGATCGTGCTCCTCCGCGTGCGCCTGCAGCTCGGGGACGAGCTCGCGCGCCCGGTCGAGCCAGGGCGAGTCGGCGTCGGCCCCCGTCCAGTGCTTGAACGTCGTTCGGTCGTCGAGGATGGTCATGGCACGCTCCGTTGTTTCGGTCGTCACCCCCGAGGCAACCCGTCGAACGCGTCGTCGACCAGTACAACATCTGGACTGGCGGGTCGGCGGCCGTTGGCTACGCTCGCGTTCGTGGGGAGGCGACCAGGTCAGTCCGAACCGTCCGGCTACGGGCAGTACTGCCCGATCGCCCGCGCCGTCGAGGTGCTGGGTGAGCGGTGGTCGCTCCTGATCGTGCGCGACATGCTGTGCGGGTTCACGCGGTTCAACGATCTGGCCCGCGGCAACCCGCGCCTGTCGCGGACGCTCCTGTCGAAGCGGCTGCGGCAACTCGAGCAGGCCGGGATCATCGAGCGCGACGGGGACGAGTACGTGCTCACCGCGGCCGGCGAGGACCTCCGACCGGTGGTGTTCGGGCTGGGCGAGTGGGGGGCGCGATGGCAGTTCGGCGACCCCCGCGAGCGCGAGCTCGATCCCGAGCTCCTGATGTGGTGGGTGCACACGCGGCTCGACTTCTCCCACCTGCCCGAACGCAGGCACGTGGTCGAATTCCATTTCACCGACGTCCGGGAGCGATTCTGGATCCTGCGCGACTCGCAGGGCCCCTCGATCTGCCGTCACGACCCCGGCTTCGGCATCGACGCGACGGTCACCGCCGACCTCGACACGATGTATCAAGTCTGGCTCGGCCGGGTGTCGCTGCGCACTGCGCTGCGCAGCGGCACCGTCGACATCAGCGGACAGCCGGCGACGGTGCGCAAGATGCCCTCGGTGCTCCTCCTGAGCCCCGTGGCGTCGGCCGTGGCCGCGACGTCCTGAGCGCGCCAGTGTCTCGAACCGACGGCACGCCGAGTACGGCGTGCCTGCGGGGTGCGCTCGACGAGCCCACCCGCTCGGACGAGGAGACACTCCATGAGTTCCGCTACCGGCTCACGCGTCGACGAAGGGCGGGTGCGGGGGCTGGCTCGGCCAGGGGTACGACTCGCCGAGCATTTGACGGACGACCGGATCGGCCGCCTCGAGGAAGCCGTCGGGCAGGCCCGACAGCATGTCCTCGATCGGGGTGACGAACTTCGGCAGGAACTCGATCAAGAGGCCGATCCGGCCGCGGTCGGACCGGTTCGGCATCGCACAGTGCCAGGTGAGCCCGTAGAACAGGATGAGATCGCCCGGCTCGCCGAGCATCTGCTCGTAGTCGTCGAAGAACCGGTCCTCGGGAGTCGGGTAGTGCAGCGCGCGGGCCGTACCGGGTCGGTAGGCGGTGGCGCCCGCCTCGGCCGTGAACGGGTCGATCACCACGGTGCCCTGGCAGTTGAGCGGGAACGACGAATTCATCCGCGCCGGGAAGCTGTGGCGGCGGTGGTAGTCCCAGTACGGGTAGTCGATGTGCGGCTCCTGCCCACCGAATCCCGGCATCGTCCGCGACGCGCAGTACGAGCCGACGATGAAGTCCGAGCCGAGGAACGCCCGTACGCTGTCGACGATCACCGGGTGCGTGATCATGTCGACGAACACCTGGTCGCGGGCGAACAGGTTCCAGACCCGCCGCTGCAGCCGAGCGTCGTCGTCCCCCTGGTTGAAGTGCGATCCCGTGAACGCGGCGTCGCTCGTGTCGACTTCGATCAGCTCGCGCGCCCGTGCGACCTGGTCGGGCGAGAAGAGGGCGGGGAAGCGGATCGCGCCGCCGCCGTCGAGCAGTTCGTCGACGACCCCCCTCGCATCGAACTCGTCGACCGTCATCGACCGCACTTCAACATTGTGACACCGGGTGAGGGCGGCGGTCACCGCGAACGGCCGCTCGATCGTCCGTCAGCTCAGAGGCAGACTCATCCTGTGGAGGACGACGCCATGACCGACGTCACGACGAGGCTCGAGCGGTACCCGGACGGGCGCTGGTGGCCGACCGACCACACCATCAGCGAGCGATTCCCACTGCTGTGCCGGGGCAACACCGGCGAGGTCTTCCCGAACGTCGTCTACCCGCTGACCGGATCGATCTTCAACGAGGCAGCCGGCCGCGGGATGGTCGGCGTGCTCGTCGAGATGGGCTTCCTGACGCGCGAGCAGGCGCGCGAGTTCGACGAGACGGCCGCCATGACCGCCAACATCGCCGGCTACCTCTACGGGAACGTGTCGGTCGCCCGCTCCGGGGTCGCTCGCACGCCGGGGCTCACGATCGAGATGGTCGACCGCCAGCTGTTCGGCCTGTCGGATGCGCCGCCGCACGTGCCGAGCCGCGGCGAGCGCAGCCTGGTCGCGTCGGCGAAGAGCGTGACCGCGCTCGGGCGCGGCATCCTGCGCCCGAGCGATCGCCTCCTGCGAGCGGCCCGTGACCAGGCGGCGACGTTCCTCGCGTCGGCCTCCGACACGTCGGCCCCGACACCCGAGCTGCTCGACCTGCCCGATCGTGCGGTCCCGCTGTTCGAGCGGCTGATGCACGACCTCATCGCCGTCAGCAGCCTCGCCGGCGCCAGCCGGGGCATGCTCGAACGCCTCGTGGGGCCGCTCGGTGACGACGACCTCGTCAACCGGTTGACCTCGGGTCTTGGCACGATCGAGTCGGCCGAACCGGCGGTGGCGCTGTGGGCGCTCGGTCGGCTGGTTGCCGCGAGCCCCGAGCTCGGCGCGGCCTTCGACGCCGGACCCGACGACGTCCTGGGTGCGATCGCCACGTCGTCAACGCCGGCGGGTCACAGGTTCCGCGCCGAGTTCGCGGCGTTCCGCGACCGCCACGGCGCGCGGGGCCCCGACGAGTGGGAACTCCACTCCCCTACGTGGGGCACCGACCCCGCTATCGCCTTGCGCGCCATCGACCGGCTCCGTCACGCACCCGACGGACGCGATCCGGCCGCGGTGGGCGAGACGCTCGCACGGGAGCGGCGCGAGCTGGGTGCGTCGACGCGAGCGGCGCTCCCCCGCGGCCGCCGGCGCGCCTTCGACCTCGCGATGCGCTCGATCGCGCACTACAGCGCCCAGCGCGAGGCGACCAAGGCGCTGTTCGTGCGGGTGCTGTTCCCGGTCCGCCTCGCGCTCGCCGAGGTCGCCCGTCGCTCCGGTCTCAGCCACGACGACGCGTTCCTGCTCACCCTCGACGAGCTCCGCTGCGCGGTCGACGACCCCGAACCGTTCCGGGAGACCATCGACGAGCGAGCGGCGCGGCGGGCGTTCCTGCAGGCACGCATCCCGCCGTTCTGGTTCCAGGGTGAGATCCCCGACCCGAGCACCTGGCCGCTGCGGGCCGACGCGCGCCGGACGCTCGACGGCGAACGTCGGCTGAGCGGGATCGGCGTGTGCTCCGGCGTCGCCACGGGCACGGCACGCGTCGTAATGGATCCGGCCGAGCCGGGCGAGATGGCGCCCGGTGACATCCTCGTCGCACCGATCACCGACCCGGCCTGGACACCGTTGTTCCTCGCCGCCGCCGGCGTCGTCGTCGACGTCGGCGCCCACCTGAGCCACGCCGCGATCGTGTCTCGCGAGCTCGGCATCCCGGCGGTCGTGAGCGCGACGGGCGCCTCGGCGACGATCCCCGACGGAGCGCTCGTCACGGTCGACGGGTCAGCCGGGATCGTGACCGTCCACGGCTGACCGGCGATCGACCCCTCCGTTCATGTCGCGCTCAGCCCCCGGATAGCGGGGTGAGCGCGACATGAAGGGGCGGCGGCGTCAGCCCGGCGCCCAGGCCGTGCCGCCGTCGACCTTGACGATCGCGCCGGTCGTGAACGACGACGCATCGGACGCGAGGTAGAGCGCGGCGCCGACGATCTCCGAGGGCCGGCCGCCGCGCTGCAGTGGGATCTGGGTACGGGCGCGCTGTTCGAAGGCCTCCATGTCCCACGCCTTGGAGATGTCGGTGAGGAACGGGCCCGGCATGATCGTGTTGACCCGGACGTCCGGTCCGCACGCGTGCGCGAGCGCGATCGTCATCGCGTTCAGTCCGGCCTTCGCCATGCCGTAGGGCACCTCGGCGGCGCCCGGCTGGAGCGACGAGGTGCTCGACACGTTGATGACGCTCCCCCGGCGCCCGGTCGCGGCCATGTGCTCGGCGACGAGCACCGCGAGGCGGAACGGACCCTTGAGGTTCGTGGCGATGACGGAGTCGAACAGCCGCTCGTTGATCTCGGCGAGCGACGGGTAGAGCGGCGAGGAGCCGGCGTTGTTGACCAGCACGTCGATGCCCCCGAGCTCGTCGACGACGCGCTCGACGAACGGGCCGATCCCGTCCCACCGCCCGACGTGCAGGCCGATCCCGAGCGCCGGTCGTCCGGTGCGCTCGGCGATCTCGGCTGCCAGGGCCTCGCACGCCTCGGCCTTGCGGCTGGCGACGACCACCGTCGCGCCCCGATCGGCGAACGCGAGGCACATCTCGCGGCCGAGCCCGCGGCTGCCGCCGGTCACGACGACGACGCGATCGGTCAGGTCGAAGAGGTCGCGATCAGATTCGGAGCCGCTCACGACGGATCGGGCCCGACCCGCACCATCCGCTTGCCGCGGTTCTCGCCGGCGAGCAGGCCGACGAGCGCGTGGGGTGCGTTCTCCAGCCCGTCGATGACGTCCTCGACGACCTTCAGGCGACCCGAGGACGCCCAGTCCGACAGGTCGGCGAGCGCCCGCTCGTCGTGCTCGGCGTGATCCATCACGATGAAGCCCTTCATGGTGAGCCGCTTGGTCACGATCAGCCCCGGCACGCCGCGCGGCCCCACCGGCGACGCGTTGTCGTACTGCGACACGGCGCCGCAGCACGAGATCCGGCCGTGGAGCTTCATGGCGAACAGCGCCGCCTCGAGGATCGGGCCGCCGACGTTGTCGAAGTAGACGTCGACACCCTCCGGGCAGTGCTCGCGCAGCGCCCGCGACAGCTTGTCGTTCTTGTAGTCGATGCAGGCATCGAACCCGAGCTCGTCGACGACCCACGCGCACTTCTCCGGGCCGCCGGCGATGCCCACCACGCGGGCGCCCGCGATCGTCCCGATCTGTCCGACGAGCGAGCCGACCGAGCCGGCGGCCGCCGACACGAGCAGGGTGTCGCCCGCCGTCACCCCGCCGACCACGGTGTTCAGCCCGTGGTAGGCCGTCAGCCCGGCGACCCCGAGCAGCGAGAGGTGGTGGGTCAGCGGGCGGTGCTCGCCGATACCGCGCACGTGGCGGCCGTCGAGCGCGGCGTACTCCTGCCAGCCGACCTCGCCGGCCACGACGTCACCCGGCGTCCATCGGTCGCTGCGGGACTCCACGATCTCGCCGATCGCGTAGCCGTGCATGACGTCGCCCTCCTCGACCGCCGACTTGTACGTCGCCCCCTGCATCCACGCGCGGTTGGCGGCGTCGATCGAGAGCAGCATGCTGCGCACGAGCACCTGCCCGTCGCCGACGTCCGGCATCTCACCCGATCGCACCGTGAAGTGGGAGGCGTCGAGCCTCCCGGCCGGGCGTTCGGTGAGGAGGACCTGTGTGTTCGACCTCATCGACGCCGATCCTGGCACAGCGGGCCGAGCCGGCCAGACCCGTGCCGCCGGGCCGATTCGGCTCAGGGCGAACGGCCGCGCAGGCGGTCGATCCGGCGGCGATCGCGCTTCGTCGGGCGGCCGGCGCCTCGATCCCGCACCGCGAACAGCGGACGGAAGTCGTCGCGCTCCGGTGGTGGCGGGCTGTGGTCGTCGTAGCACTCCGTGGCCACCGCCGCACCTACCCGCTTGACGATCAGGCGCGTCACCTCGACGACGCGGTCGCGCCGGTTGACGCGGGCTTCGACCCGATCGCCGACGTGGACCGGCGACGACGGCTTGGCCGGCTTGCCGTTGATCGTGACGTGGCCGCCGCGGCACGCGGCCGCGGCGGCGGCTCTCGTCGTGGTGATCCGGACTGCGTGCAGCCACTGATCGATCCGGACGTTCTCGATCCGACGATTCTGGCACCGCCCCGCACGACTCGCGACGCGGCCGAGCACCGGATCGTCGCCGAGCTCGGCGTCGAGCTGTGCTGTTCTCGACCACGACCCGACGCTCTGACGGCCCGGTCCCACCGGCCCGACGCGACCTGCACGCGGCCGGACGGGTACCGTCCAACCATGAGCGCACCTACCCTTCCCGACGGGCTCGTCGTCGTGGTCAAGCGGGACTGCGAGACGTGCCAGACCGTCGTGCCGGTGCTCCGCCAGCTCGCCGGCGCGGCCGCCGTCACGATCTACACCCAGGACGACCCGGACTTCCCCGGCGAGCCGTCGGCGATCCACGACGCCGACCTCGCCGTCAGCTGGCACCACGACATCGAGACCGTCCCGACGGTGATCAAGGTGGCCGACGGCGCCGAGGTCGAGCGCACCGTCGGCTGGCACCGCGACGAGTGGGAGCGGCTGACGGGCGTCGCCGAGCTCGGCCCCGACCTGCCCGCGATGCGACCGGGCTGCGGCTCCAAGAGCGTCGATCCCGACCTGGTCGACGAGTTGCGCGCCCGCCACGGCGGCAGCGTGCTGCGGTCCCGTCGCATCGACGTCGCCGACGCCGAGGACGAGATCGAGCTGATGTTCAATCGTGGTTGGACCGACGGCCTCCCGGTCATCCCGCCGACCGAGGCGCGGGTCCTGGCGATGCTCGAAGGCACCTCCCGAGCCCCCGACGAGATCGTCGCGACCGTTCCCCCCGACCTCGTCGACGTGACGGTCGAGAAGGTCGCGATCGCCGCCGTCATGGCCGGGTGCAAGCCCGAGTACCTACCGTGGGTGCTCACGTCGGTCGAGGCGGTGTGCAACGACGAGTTCAACATGCACGGGCTGCTCGCGACGACGATGCCCGTCGGCCCCGTGATCGTGTGCAGCGGGCCGGGCACCCGCAAGATCGGCATGAACTCCGGCATCAACGCACTCGGCCAGGGCAACCGCGCCAACTCGACGATCGGTCGGGCGCTGCAGCTCGTGGTGCGCAACGTCGGCGGCGGCCGGCCCGGCGAGGTCGACCGGGCCACCCACGGCAGCACCGCCAAGCTGAGCTTCTGCTTCGCGGAGGACGACGAGAGCTCGCCGTACGGCACGCTCGCGGGCGCCCGCGGCGTCGAGCCAGGCGTCGACGCGCTCACGGTGTTCGCCGGGGAGGCACCCCATTGCATCGTCGACCAGCTGAGCCGCACGCCCGAGAGCCTGGCGAACACCCTCGCCCATCAGCTGCAGGCGATGCACCACCACAAGCTCATCCTGGCTTTCGACGCGATCCTGGTGATGGGTCCCGAACACGCTCGCGTGTTCGCCGACGCCGGCTGGGATCGCGACCGCATCCTGTTCGAGCTCCACATGCGGCTCACCACGCCGGTCGACCAACTGGCGCGAGGTGCGGGCGGGATCGAGGAGGGCATCCCGACCAGCTCGGCCGGCGCATTCCTGGCGCCCGACACGAGCGCCGGGCCGACTGCGCTGCCGAAGTTCCGTCCGGACGGCCTCATGCTCGCGTACGCCGGCGGGGGTGCCGGGTTGTTCTCGGCGTTGATCGCCGGCTGGGTCAACGGCGAGATGGGTTCGAGGCCCGTCACGCGCGCGGTGCGATACTGAATCCAGGAGGTCACCATGAGCACACGTACGATCCTCGACCCGACCGGCGAGCGCACCGTCGCCGAGCGCGCCCGCCTGGCGCGGCCGGCCTCGCTCGACGGGCTGACCGTCGGCCTGCTCGACATCTCCAAGCCGCGTGGCGACGTGTTCCTCGACCGCCTCGAGGAACGGCTGACCGAGGTCGGGGCCAGCGTCAAGCGCTACCGCAAGCCGACGTTCGCCAAGCCCGCGCCGGTCGACCTGCGCCACGAGATCGCCACCGAGTGCCAGGTGGTGATCGAAGCGCTGGCCGATTGAGGCAGCTGCACGTCGTGCAGTGTGCACGACATCAGCGATCTCGAGCTCCGCGGCGTGCCCGGCGTGTTCGTCGCGTCGGACGAGTTCGTCACAGCGGCCGACTCGCAGTCGAAGTCGCTCGGCTACTCCGCGATGGCCCGAGTGTTCACGCCGCACCCGGTCCAGGACCGTACCGACGACGAGATGACGGCCTACGCCGACGCGGCCTTCGACGAGATCGTCAGCCAGATCACCGCCGGCTGACGACGCACCCGCGCCCGTCGACCCGCCCGTCCGATCATGCGAGGATGGAGGTGTGGAAGAACTCGCTGACTTCGCAGCAGCGGTGGCGCCGCACGTCGATCGGCTGGTGCTCGCCGTGCACCGCCAACCGCGGGTGAGCCACGCCGCCGAGATCGCCGCTTGGCGCGACGACGTCGGGCTCGACGCGCCCGGATTGCTGATCAACCTCCGACCGTTCATCAACGACGGCATCGAGAGCGCCGACCTGCTCGAGCGCCTCCATCGCTACGAACCGCCGGTCGTGCGCGCCGAATCGATCGCGGCAGCGATCGCGGCCGGGGTGATCACGGATCAGGTCACCGCCACGCCCCGCGGCGTCGAGTTCGCCGCCCGCCTGACCGAGCTGCAACGAACCACGATCAACGAGCTGTGGGCCGGCCATCACGGGGTGTTCGACCTCATCGAGCCCTTGACGACGGTCGTCGACGCGATCCCGGACCGGTATCCCACGGAGCCATTCACCCTTGCGCGCGCATTCGCCGTACTCGACCGGCCGAAGCCACCCGGTCCGTACCTGGTCCACCACCTGCTCACCGTGCTCCGCTACCTCCGCGCCGACGCCCACAGCGAGGTGCTCGCCGAGGCGGAGCTGACGCCCGGTGAGGCCGCCCGCCTCGACGAGGAGTGGCGCGAGCTCGAAGGCCCGAGCCACCCCGAGCCGCTCGAGGAGCTCGCCCTCCGAGGGTTCGTCACCCAGGACGGCGAGCTGACCGACGAAGGCCGCAAGTACCGCGAGGCGATCGAGCACGAGACCAACTCCCTCGCCGCGACGGCCTGGGACGCGCTCGACGCCGGGCAGCGCCACGCGGTGCTCGCTCTGCTCGCAGAGCTACCCGACCACGAGGCCGAGCACGCCGCCGGCTGAGCGTCAGCGCGCTGCGCCGGACCTGGTCGCCGGAGCATCGCCCGGCAGCCCGA